>DATBJQ010000001.1:0-19495 GCA_036556385.1 Actinomycetota bacterium
GCGGCGAACCTCGAGCCGGTCGTCGGCGAAGACGTTGCGGAGGCCGTCGCCGAGGACGCGTACCTCGGCGTGCGGCGGAAGGAGGTCCGCGCAGCGCTGGCCGACCTCCCGCCGGAGCAGCGACAGGTGGTGGAGATGGCCTATCTCGGTGGCCGGACACAGGTGCAGATCGCCGAGGAGCTGGGCATCCCGCTGGGCACGGTGAAGACCAGGACGTTCGCGGCCATGCGGAAGCTCCGCAAGGCTCTGGAGGAGCACGAGTGACCGACACGCACGAGGCGATCGACGAGCTGCTCGCGGGGTACGTGCTCCGGAGCCTCTCGGGCGAGGACGCCGTCGAGGCCGACCGGCTGCTGACGGAGCACGTCCCCGGGTGCGCCACCTGCCGCGACACCCTCGACGCCTTCGGCGCGGTCGCGGCCGACCTTGGTCTCGACGCATCGGCGCTGGAGCCGCCGGAGACCCTGCTGCCGCGGATCCACCGAGAGCTCGAGCCCCGTCGTTCCCGGTTCCGTGCGTCCGGCGCCTGGTTCACCGGCGGGAGGATCGTGGCCGTCGCGGCCAGCGTGATGCTGGTGGTGGGGCTCGGCGGGCTCGCGCTCAGCAGGGGCGGGGACGGCGGGCCGGGCGGGGTCACCCTCCACGCAGCCGACCTGCAGCAGGTCCAGGAGCTGGCGGCGGCGCCCGGGAGCGAACGGACCACGATCGGCCCGATCACCGAGGTCGAGCCGTCCGGCGTCCGCGAGTTCTACGTCGTCGGCGAGCACGTCCCGCAGCCGCCCTTCGGCACCGTCTACCGGCTGTGGGCCACGACGGCCGACGGGTACTGGTACCTGAACGAGTTCCTGCCGTCGTCGACCGGCCTGGTCGCGTTCCGCGTCAGCGTGGACCCGACCACGGTCGAGGACGTGTTCGTCACGGTGGAGCCGATCGGCTCGGTGCCCTCGGAGCCCGGCGCGCCCGCGTGGGAAGCGGGCTGAGCGGACGACGTCGCCGTCTCACACGGCCGTGAGGCCGCGGATCGCGATCGTCGCGCCCACCGGCACGATCGCGGCGGCCGAGACGATCGGCACGACCGTCGACACGGTCGCCGGCAGCCGGCGAGCGAGCACCTCGCGAGCCCGCAACGCGCCGAGGCCGACGCCCAGCAGGGCTGCGGCCAGGCCGGCGCTGAACGCGACGAGCAGCCCCAACCCGTACGCGACGCGGTGGGCCTGGATGGACGCCAGCAGCACCAGCAGCGCGCTGGGCGCGGGAAGGATCCCACCGGCCAAGGCGAGCGCGACGAGCCCCCGGGGGCCGAGACCGCCCGCGACGAGCGTCCCGTGACCATGGAGATGGTGGTGGCCGGCGTGGTCGTGATGGCCGCCGCCGCCCCGGTGGCGCCACACGTGCCAGCGGGTCCGGAGGAGATGGATCCCCACGACGACCGCCGCCACACCGGCCACGGTTCCGAGCCACGGGTAGACCGCCTCGGGCCGGAAGGTCCGCTCCAGGGCCAGCACCGTCAGGCCGAGCGCCAGCACCGACGCCGAGTGCATCAACGCGACGGCGACGGCGACGGCCACCGCCTGTCGCGCGCGCGCACCGGCACCGACCATCGTCGCCGCCATGAGCGTCTTGCCGTGGCCGGGCAGGATCGCGTGCCACGCCCCGAGGCCGAGGGCCACCAGCAGGGCGACGGCGAGGAGGGGCAGGCCCGAGGCCGTGAGGATCCCGGCGAAGGGCAGCCCCTCGGTGGCGGGTCTCCCGTCGCGCCCTCCCGCGGCGGGGCTCGCGGCGGACGCGCTCCGCTCTGAGGACTCCCCCGGGCCGTAGGTCGCCGACATCGACCGAACGTCGAGGGGGCTCGCCAGGGCGTCCTGCGGATACGCCGTGAGCATCCTGCTCGGGCTCGCGGCCGGCACGGTCGATGCCGACACGGCGACGCCGTCGGCGCCCGTCGCGGTCACCTCTCGCCAGCCGATCCTCCCGTCGTCGGTGCGATCATCGAACCGGAGCGAGCCCCGGTCGGGGACCGACCCGGTGAACGTCGCCTCGAAGCGGAGGACGTCGAGGCCAGCCTGGCCGGGGAGCAGTTCCGCGCTCGCGTCGCCGGCCGCGGCGAGCTCGACGCTGGCACCGTCGACGGCCAGCACGAGCCCGGGTGCCAGCTCCGAAGCCTGACGCCCGGCCCAGGCGGTCAGCTCGGCCGCGGAGGCCGCCCCGTCGCCGTCCGCGTCGATCGCGGGGACCTCCTGGAACGTGGGGATCTCCGCCATGTCCACGACGTAGTCGATCCGGACCTCTCCGGGGAGCAGGCGGACCGCGGCCGCCCGGTTCACCGTGAAGTTCCCCAGCGGATGCGCGTGGGCGGCGCCGGAGGGCAGCGCGAACCAGGCGGCCAGCGTCATCGCGATCACCGCGAGGGAGCGCCTCACGGGGACCCGTCCAGGCGCTCGAGGGCGGCGTGGGCGACGGCCGAGCCCTGCACCGAGAACCAGGGGTCGACCGCGAGCGCGCGTCGGAGCGAGGCTTCCGCACCCGAGGCATCGCCCAGCGCGAGCTGGATCATCCCCCGGTGGTAGAGGAACCGGGCGTCGCGCGTGCCGAGGGCGAGGGCCCGATCGATGTAGCGGGCGGCGGCGACGTCACGGCCCGCCGCGTGCAACGCCCACGCGTATGCGTCGGCCACGTGGATGCTCCGGCGCAGCCGCCACTCGGCGCGCGCCGCCCGCACCGCGGCGTGTGGGTCGCCGTGATCGGCCTCGAACAGCGCGAGCTCCAGGCCCACGTTGACCCCGTTCGCACGGAACAGGTCCGCCTCGACCCTGGCCAGGTGGAACTGCTGCCGCGCGCCGGCGCGATCGCCGGCCGCGGCCAGGAGCTCGCCGAGGGTCACCACGTGCTCCGGCAGGGGCGAGCGGGTCACGACGGTCCGGAACCGTGCGATCGCCCCGTCAAGATCCCCGCGGGCCCACGCGACGCGACCCAGGCCGGCCAGCGGCTCCACCCAGTCCGGGTCGAACGACGCGGCCTCCCGGTACCGGCGCGCGGCCTCGTCCACGTCGCCGGTGCTCCAGGCCAGCTGGCCGAGCTGGAAGCTCGCGAAGGCCATGTCCTCGGGGGTCCCGGCGACGTCGCGAGCCGCCTGCATCGCGGTCCGCGCGCCCGACACGTCCCCGGTCAGCTCGCGCGCGTAGGAGACCCGCGCGTAGGAGGCGAGGCTCGGCTCCAGGTCCACCATGCGCTGGAACGCCGCGAAGGCGCCTCCGTACCGCCCGAGCTCCACCAGGGCGTCGCCGACCACGCCGTGGACGTTCGCGTCGAAGGGGGCGGCGGCGCGGGCGCGGCGCCCGTAGCCCAGGGCCGCCGAGAAGTCGTGGCGGGCGGAGGCGAGCGCGGCGAGCCCCACCAGCGCGGGCGCGTTGTCGTCCGGGGCAGACGCGAGCGAGCTCCGCAGGATCTCCTCGGCCTTGGGGTAGTACGACGGATCCGCCGTGACGCGTCCTTGCTGGACGTAGGCCAGACCGAGCGTGGCCGCGGCCCGCCAGTCCTCCGGCGACCGACGCAGGCGCGACTGGAGGGATGCGATCGTCGCATCCAGGGACGAGCCCGCGGCGGCGCGTTGCAGCGCGCTCGCGTCGGGCAGTGGGAGCTGTGCCGTTGCGGCCGGCGCCGGGGCCGGCCGCATCCGCACGACGCCGAGCGCGCCTACGGCGAACACCGCCATGCCGAGCGCGATCGTCGTGGCGAGCCGGGCGGTTCGGTTCATCGCGCGTCCTCCTGGCCGGGTGAGCCCGACAGGGATAGGGGGTGGGGACCGCGCCTCGCGGCGCGGCCCCCACCGACGGCCTCACGCGTGCGGGCTCGGATCGGAGCCGCTGTGCGGGTAGGCCACGTACGGGAAGTGGTTCAGGAACATCGACTCGTTGGCGTCGACGCCGTCACCCAGCGTCTCGGCCGCGGCGTCGTGGTTCGCGAGGAGCACGCCCATCACCGCACGCAGCGAGATGTCGATCGTGTCGTCGCTGAGCCGCCGCCCGTTCGGGAACCCCTGGAGGTCGCCGCCCAGGACCCCGAGCCTGCTGCACGCGGGCGCGCCGTGGCGGCCGCAGAGCGGCGTGTCGAGGTTCAGGCGGAGCATCTCCGCGGGCTCCACGCCCTCGGGCATGTTGAGCCCGGGGACGCCGGTCAGGAACACCTGGATCAGGTCGGCCCGCTGGATCCCGGCGGTGCCGGGGTCGCTGTCCGGGACGTTCGGGAAGAACGTCGGGTACACGGCGCTGATCAGCCGTGGCAGCTCGGGGTCCTGCACCTTGGCCAGGAACTGCTCGTCGTCCTTCGGACGCGAGCCGTTGAAGTAGTCCTTCGCGCCGACCGGCACGACGACCTCGTTGACCAGCGGCATCCCCAGGCGAGACACCTGGACGTGCTTGCCGCTGAAGGTCTGCGTCCCGTCGGCGTGCTGCACCCGCATGCTCGGGCGTGACGCCGTGTTCCACACGCCGATCACGGAGTCGTTCGGGCCGCGGACGCGGTCGCGCGGAACCTCGAGCGCGACCGTGTTCACGTTGAACCCGAACAGCGTGTCGTCGCCCGCCTCCGAGAGGTCGGTCCCGTAGAGGAGATCGAACACGCGGAGGTCCAGGAAGAAGGCGTCGTCGGATTGGCCGACCCACGAGTACGACCCGAGGTTCTGGTCGACGCCCGCGTTGAACAGGCCCTGGTAGTTGGGCATCGACGCCGCGCCGACGTTGCTCGGCACGACCCGCTCGTTGTTGAAGAGCTGCCGCGTCTTGTGACGGTCGACGTCGATCCGAACCAGATCGTAGGTCTGGTAGATGTTCAGATCGGGGTCGCCCAGCGACGTGACCTGCCCGGTGTTGTACAGGAACGTGTCCGGGTTCCGGTACTTCGTGTCGAACGTCCACCGGTAGATCAGGTCGGCGCGAGCGTCCCCGTCGTTGTCGATGTTGATGTCGTAGTTCGTGTGCTCGGCCCACAGGTAGAAGTTGGGGCCGCCCGCCGGCTCCTCGAAGGGGATCCAGGAGCTGACGAAGGAGACGTAGCCGGGCCGAGACGGCGAACGGAACGCGTACAGATCCGTGTTGTCCACCTGCGGGTCGGCCGCGACCAGAGGCGCTTCGCGGTGGCTCGACGCGATCGACGCGTTCGGGGCGAGGCCCGCGAACAGGCCCGCTCCGAGCGCCAACGCCGAGACCCCGGCCGCGAGCGCGGTGCGGAGACGTGACAAAGGGTGCTCCTTCCGTCGAGGGATGGTCCGTTCCGATGGCCGCGCTCTTCGCGCCGGCGGTCCCTCCGCCGTGACGCCTCGCCTCCCCCCTTCCGAAGGTGGCGGCACGACCTTGCTTCGCGGACGTGGGACGGATGGATCACCCGGATCGGGAGGGGGTCGGCCGATGCGCGAGCGCGGGCCGCGCTACGGAGCCGGGGCCGCGGCGGGGGCGCGGCGGGAGGCACGCAGGAACCCCCAGAACATCACGGCGACGCCGGCCAGCAGCGTCATGGAGAACAGCACGAGCCGGCCGAGCGCCGCGAAGGCCGAACCTCCCACGGCGGTGATCGTGGCTCCCAGCGCGACGAGCAGGGTCCCGATGAACCGGTCCCGGAGCTCCCGGTGCCCCCGCATCGTCCAGGCCGACCACAGGGCGCCGCCGACCAGGACCAGGTACGAGGGGATCGAGATCAGCTGGGGCAGGCGGTGTGCGGCCGTGCCGTCGCCGAACACCTCCTTGCCCGAGGGAAGTTGCTCCGCCAGCGCGAGCGCGTGGTACGAGGCTCCGGCGAGCACGGCGAACGTGTACCCGGCCAGGAAGATCAGGACCAACCAGGCAGCCCACGCCACGACCCGCCCCCGGGCCAGCAGCAGGACCTCGCCCGCCGCCAGGAACGGCACCGTGAGCACGGCTCCGAACGCCCAGTAGAGCTCGAACAGGAAGGAGGTCCACCCCGCGATCGCCCCGATCGTGACCGCCAGCGACGCCGCCCCGTACAGCACGAGCGCGACGCCCCAGATCAGCTGGTAGGGACGCCGGCGTTCCAGGAACTGGCGCCCGAAGGCCCACGCGAACACGAAGGCCACGAGCGCGGCGACGAGGGGGAATACCCACATGGCCCCAGGATACGGGGGGTCGGGGTCCCCCCACCCGGCCCCGGCGTTAGCCTGTCCACGTGGCCGGCCCTTCCCTCCTGTTCTCGTCCGCGGCGTTCTTCGCCCGCCCCCTGGCCGACACGTTCCGGCTGATCGCCGACTGCGGCTACGGCGGCGTGGAGGTCATGGTGACGAAGGACCCGGCGAGCCAGGACGCCGCCACGATGCGTGCCCTGGCGGCCGAGCACGGGCTGACGATCGGCGCGCTGCACGCGCCCGCGCTGCTGCTCACGCGCAAGGTGTGGGGGACGGACCCGGTCGGCAAGATCGAGACGGCGATCCGCGTGGCGACCGATGCCGAGATCCCCCTCGTGGTGATGCACCCTGCGTACCGGTGGCAGCGCTCGTATCGAGGATGGTTGCACGACGAGCTCCCCGCGCTCGAGGAGCGGGCCGGGATCGTCGTCGCGATCGAGAACATGTTCCCGGTGCACATCGGCTCGCGCCCGCTGACGTTCCACGCCGACCAGGATCTCGACGAGCTGGAGGGCATCCCCCATCTCGTGCTCGACACGAGCCACGCGGCGGTCGCCAAGCACGATCCGATCGAGGTCCGGCGCCGGTTCGGCGAACGGCTGCGCCACGTCCACCTGTCCGACAACGCGGGTCGTGGCTGGGACTCCCACCTCCCGCCCGGTGAAGGGGTCCTTCCCCTGGACGGCTTCCTGGACGACCTGGTCGCCAGCGGGTACGGCGGCGGTGTGACCCTCGAGGTGGACCTGCGCAGGTACCTGACCGAACCCGACCGCCTGCGGCAGGTGCTGGTCTCGATGCGCGAACAGGCCGAGGCCCGACTGGCTTGCTAGCCTCCGCCGCGTGCGACGCGGCACCGCGATCACCCTCATCATCCTGTTCACGCTGCTCGCGATCACGGCCGTCGTGCAGCTGAACCAGGATGCTCCGACGACGCCCTACCAGGGGCCGGTGAGCGGCACCCCGCTGCCGCCGGAGCCCACCGCCACGCCCTCGCCGTGATCCGCTAGTCGACGGGTCGCAGCTGTGGCGCGGAGGACGAGGGCGCGTCGCCGACCTCCAGGATCACCGCGGACCCTTCGTGGAGGTTCAGGGCCTCGGCCGCGCTCCCCTGGTTCACGACGAGCGCCAGGTAGCCCTGCGAGTCGATGATGACGCCCAGGCCGTGGTCGGGGAGGTCGGCGAAGATCGCGACGATCGGGACCGCGGCACCCCCGAGGTGCACGTGGCCGGCGATCCCCGCATCGCGCAGGTGCTGCTCGCGCACGTTCAACTGGACGTTCCCGAACCCGTCCACACCGACGACGCGAGCGCCGATCGCGCCGGGGGTCATCATGGGTCCGGACAGCTCGAGGAGCTGCAGGCCCGCCGGGTCGAGGGCGGGCCCCAGGGCCGCCGGCGGCATCCCGATCGACAGGTGTGCGGCCGCGGGCGCGAACACGTCGCGGCCGTGGAAGGTGTTCGACAGCGGCTCCAGGACGACCGACGGGGCGGTGATCTCGTGCACGTCCGCCACGCCGCCCAGCTCCTGCCACGCGGGCGCGAGCAGGCCGTTGTCGGGGCCGACCAGCAGGGGGCCGTCGACGCTGCGCACGGCGATCGCCCTCCGTGCCGACCCGACCCCCGGATCCACCACCGCGCAGTAGACGGCGTCCACCGGCATGAACGGCGTCGCACGAGACAACACGATCGCTCCGCGGACGACGTCTTGGCGCGGGATCGCGTGCGTGAGGTCGATCACCTGCGTCCCCGGGGCGATCGTGGCGATCACGCCGTGACAGATCCCGACGAACTCGTCGTGCAACCCGTAGTCGGTGCACAGCACGATCGGACGGGTCACTCGTCGACCCCTTCGTCCTGACCCTCCGGCGGCACGTGCGCGAGCAACCACCCCTCGAGCAACCCGTACACACGCTCGCCCTGGTTCCCCGTGAGCAGGTCGGTCCCGTGGTCGTCCGAGGTCACGATCTCGACCCGCTTGGGCTGGAGGCTCTCGTCGAAGAAGGTCTCGGCCGCCGCCGCCGCCGTGGCGTCGCCGGTCCCGGCCACGAAGAGCTTCGCGCCGTTCACCCGCTGGAGGACCTCGGGGCCCGCGGTCAGCCCCTCGATCCCCTCGGGAGCGGACAGGGTGACCACCGCCCCGACGTCGTCACCCTCGCCGGCTGCCACCACCAGCGCCGCCGTTCCCCCCATGCTCGCCCCCACGAGCCCGGCCCGGGACACGCCCTGGGATCGGAGGTAGTCGAGGGCGGCGGCCAAGTCCACCGGCGCGGCATCGACGTCGAGCTCCCCCTCCGAGCACCCGGCGTCACCTCCGGGACAGAAGCCCCGGAAGTCGAACGTGAGGACGCGGTACCCCTGGTCGGCCAGCCGGCCGGCCGTGACGTACCAGGCGCTCTGATCGGCGGGGAGCATGTGGGCCAGGACGACGCCCACCGGCGCGTCCTCGGGACCGAACAACCGCCCCGAGAGCTCCACCCCGCCGGCCTCGAACGTGACGGCGGTCGAGGACTCGATCGCGTCGCTGGTCCGCCGGGCACTCTGGTCGCAGGCGACGGTGGCGAGCGAGAGTGTGGCGATCGCCACGAGGAACCCCCGGCGGCCGGTGAGCGCGCGCACGGCGCGGCTCCGCTACTTGCCCAGCTTCATGCGCTGGTGCCGGGTGCGCTTCAGCAGCTTCTTGTGCTTCTTCTTGCGCATCTTCTTCCGGCGCTTCTTGACCAACGACGGCACGTGGGACCCTTCCGTTCGGGGCTTCACTCGGTTCCGAAGAGCGTCCGGAGATCGACGCGCTTCGCGCGATAGCTCTCCTCCAGACGAACGGAGCCAAGTCTAAGCGCTTTCGGGGGCTCTGCCACCGGCGAGATCAGCCGCAGACCGCCGTCCTCGGGCACGTATTCCAGGTGACCGAGCCCGGTGAACCCGCCATGCCCGTCCGAGAGCCCGACCAGCAGCCGGTCGAGCGACGACAGATCGAACAGGGGCGGGAGCGACGGCATGAACACGGTCGGGCGCACGCGGAAACGTTGGAGCGGCGCCTGCGCGAAGTACCGGGCCATCGAGCGCTCCCGCTGCTCCATCCGCTGATCGACCGTGGTCGGCGTCACGCTCGGGTGGATCGGCGCGGAGATCGTCTCGACGCCGAAGAACCGGTCGACGAACCCCAGGATCGGCTCGAGCTCCTCGCCGCGCTGCAGGCCGACGACCAGGTCGGGCTCGAGCGCGTCCACCTTGTAGTACTTGACCAGCTGACCGCGGATGCCGCTGACCTCGCCACCGGTGTCGACGACCAGCAGCTCGGCACCCCCGTCGCGGGCACGCTCCCGCAGACGCGTCAGCGCCCCGGCGAGCGGCGTCAGGTGATCCTGCGGGCTCGTGGAGCCCACGAACCCCAGCGCATCGGCGTCCGCCATGCGCTCGAGCGTGAGGTCGTCGGCTCCCCGAACGTGCTTGAGGCCGACCGTGGCGGGTGGGCCCACGGTCTTCTGGGCCACGTCCGCATCCAGGTAGGCGACGCTCCGGCCGAGCCGCAACGCGTAGGCGGCCGTGGCACGGGCCAGGGTGCTCTTCCCGGCGTCCATGCCTCCGAGGAACACCACGATCCGCGCGTGGTGCGCCGCGCGGTCCACGAGCTGTTCGTGCTCGTTCATCTCGGCCTCCGTGGTCCACGGAGGCCCGGCTGGGGCGCGTTCGCGCCCGGTTCTAGCCGGCCTTGATGTACCGCCGGCTCAGGTAGTCGTCGACGTCGTCCTCGCGGAGTCGGTAGCTACGGCCGACGCGGAGGGCGCCCATCTGGCCCTCCTTGATCAGCCGGTAGACGGTCATCCTGGATACACGCAAGAGGTCAGCGACCTCGCTCACGGTCATCAGCCGAGCCTCGGTGAAGGGTCGTTCCGTCACTGTGGGGCGATGGTAGGGGCTGGTGTGTGACGCCGTCCAGCCCCCGCGGCCGGGTCACGGACGCCGCGCCGCGGCGGACGCGGTGAGGCAGAGGAAGACGGGCCAGTACGCGTCGGGCTCCACGTGGTCGTCGAACACGAGGACGTGGTCGAGACGACCCTGTTCCTTCGCGACCAGCAGCGCCACGTCGTTCACGTCCGCGATCGCGATCGTCTCCACGCCGGCCTCCACGGCCGCGCCCGCGAACCCATGGTCGGCGATCACCAGGTCGGGGACGCCGTCCTCCAGCACGCGGTGCATCGCGAAGGGCCAGTGCGTGTGCCGAGGCTCGGTGCCGTCGGTGAGCATCGCCACGCCGTCCCAGTGGTCGACGTACCAGTCGTGGGGGAGCATCCGCTCGCGCCACCACGCGCCCTTCCCTCGCACCATGACCTTCGCGCCGCTCGTCTGCAGGTGCACCGCCAGCTCGTGGTACAGGTGGCCGAGTCCCACGGGGTGTCCGGTGGCGAGCACCACGGAGTCGCCCCGCTCGCAGGCCTCGGTGATCCGCTCGGCGGCGGCCGCGCAGGCGTCGACGATCGGTCCCGGCCGGATGTCCACGGGCCCGTACCGGGCCTCGTGGTCGATCGGGGCCCCCGCCGCCTGGGCCACGAGGTCGAGGATCCGGTCGAGCGACATGCCCCGCTGGAGCCCCGACATGCCGAACTCCTTGTCGGCATCGTGGTCCAGGAGCATCTGGATGTTGCCGCGGACGTTGTCCAGGGGGTGCGACGCCCACCCGGCAACCATCCCCGCCAGGAGACCGCGCTCCAGCTCCTCGCGACGGAGGGGGCGGGGCTCCCACCGGCCGTCCAGCGCCGGCAGGCGCCGGACGTGGGCTTCGATAACGTCGGACGTCACCCACACAGGGTAGGAGGAACGGTGGACGTTCGCGGAACGGTCGTGGTGGTGACGGGCGCGTCCTCCGGGATCGGCGCGGGGACCGCGATCGCCTTCGCCCGACGTGGAGCCACGGTGGTGCTCGTGGCCCGGCGTCTCGAGCGCCTGGAGGAGCTGGCCGACCGGATCGAGCGTGGGGGCGGCCGCGCCCTGGCCCTCCGCTGTGACGTCGGCGACGCCGCCCAGCTCGACCGGCTGCCCGGGATCGTGGAGGAGGCGCTCGGGCCCGTCGACGTCATCGTGAACAGCGCGGGGGTGCCGGGCGGGGGGCCGTTCCTGGATCTGTCGCACGAGCGGGTCGAGGAGGTCGTGCGGATCAACCTGCTGAGCGTGCTGCACGCGACCCGGGCCTTCGTCCCCGGCATGCGCCGGCGTGGCCGGGGCCACGTCGTCAACGTCGCCTCGATCGCGGCACGGTTCGCCGCACCGGGGACGGCTCTGTACTCCGCGACGAAGCACGCCGTCGTCGCCTTCAGCGAGGCGCTGAACTACGACACCGAGCCGGAAGGGGTGCTCGTGACGAGCGTCAACCCGGGGTTCGTGGACACGGAGGGGTTCCCACAAGATCACCTGCCGAGTCGGCTCGTCCTGCCCCCGACGCGCGTGCCCGAAGCGATCGTGAAGGTCGTGCGCGACGGGATCGCGCCCGAGTACACGGTGCCGCGATGGGTCGCCCCCCTCCAGGTCTTCCGCGTCGTCACACCGCCGCTGTACCGTTGGGGCATGCGGCGGGTCCGCGGCCGCGCCCGGCCCGCTCCGCCCGCCTCCTGAGCCCATGCCCCAGCCCATCACCTTCACCACCACCCTGCGATCCGCCCGCGGTGGTGGTCACGTGGTCGCGGTCGACCCGTCGCTCGCGGCGACGATCGGTGCGAAGCAGCGGAGCCGGGTGCGTGGTCAGGTGCAGGGCGTGTCGTACCGGAGCAACCTCGCGTCGATGGGTGGGGAGCTCCTCCTCGGCGTCCACAAGGCGGTCATCGGGGCAGCGGGGGTCGGACCGGGTGACCGGGTCCGCGTCACGATGGAGCTCGACACGGAGCCGCTGCCCTCCGACACGGTGCCGCCCGACCTCCGGAGCGCGCTGGCCGGCTCGACCGCCGCCTCGGCCGCCTGGGAGCGCACATCGCCCTCCCGCCGGCGGCGGTACGTGCAGGGGATCACCGAGGCGAAGCGGCCCGAGACGCGCCGCAGGCGGATCGAGGCCTGCCTCCAGGAACTGGCCGGCGGACCGGGTGTGAAGGCATGAGCGACACCGCCGTCGCGCCGGTCGAGGTCGAACGGCCCGACGTCGAGGACGATCTCGACGCCGACGTGCCGTGGATCGTGATCGTTTGGAACGACCCGATCAACCTGATGTCGTACGTCACCTACGTGTTCCAGAAGCTCTTCGGGTTCTCCCACGACCGGGCGCAGAAGCTGATGTGGGACGTGCACACCAAAGGGAAGGCCGTCGTCGCGAACGGCAGCCAGAGCGAATGCGAGGGGCACGTCGCCCGGCTCCACGCGCACGGGTTGTGGGCCACGCTGCAGAAGGACCGGTGAGTACGTGGCACGCGATCCGATCGGTCCGGCTCGGGGCGGCGGCGTCTCGCTCCTGCTCCCGCGCGACGTCCGCGCCACGATCACGTCGGTCGCGCGTGGGCTCCTGCAGCTGTACGAGAGCGAGTCGGCGGCCGACGACCCGGCGGTCGCACGCCTGTCCCCGACCGCCTATCCCGACGATCCTCTTGCGAACATCCGGTTCGACGGGTCGGTCGGCGACGAGCTGCGCCGGGGCCGGCTCGACGCGATCGCCGTGGTGGAGCGGACCAGCGATGCGACCCGGCTCACGGCGGACGAGGCGCAGGCCTGGCTCCGGACGCTGAACGACGCGCGCCTCGTCCTGGGCACGCGCCTCAACGTCACCGAGGAGACCGGCGAGGGCGACTTCGCTGCGGACCCGGCCGCGGCCGATTCCTACGAGACCTACGTCGTGTTGAGCGTTGTGGTCGAGATGTTCGTGCGGGCGCTCGAGCCCACCGGCTAACGCACCGGCGTCCCCACACGGTGGATCTTCAGCATGTTGGTCGTGGTGCGACCGTGTGGCGACGCCGCCGCCATCACGACCGCGTCCCCGTCGTTCGCGAGCCCATGGCTCCGCAGCCCCTCGTCCATCAGCGCGATCAGCCCGTCCGTGTCCTCCGGGACGTGGGCCGGGAGCGCTTCGACCCCCCACAGCAGGCAGAGCGCGCGCCGGACCTCCTCGGGCGGGACGAACGCGTAGACGGGGACCTCCGGGCGCTCGGCCGACAGCAGCCGCGCCGTCCGCCCAGTCTCCGTGTAGCAGGTCACAGCCGTGATCCCCAGGTCGGCGAACGGCATCGCCGCCGCCGCGTGGGCCACCGCGGCGCCCTCGCTCGCGTGGTGACGGGGCGGCGCCGGCGCCCGGAACGCCGCGCCGCGCGACTCGGCGTACGCGGCGATCGAGATCGCCGTCGCCGCGGCTTCGAACGGGAACCGGCCGATCGCGGTCTCCCCCGACAGCATCACCGCGTCCGTGCCGTCCAGCACCGCGTTCGCCACGTCGGTGGCCTCGGCCCGCGTGGGCCGCGCGACGTTGATCATCGACTCGAGCATCTGCGTGGCCACGATCGACGGCCGCCCGGCAGCGCGAGCCCGGCGCACGAGGTCCTTCTGCACCAGCGGGATCTCCTCCATGGGCAGCTCGACGCCCAGGTCGCCACGAGCGATCATCACGGCGTCGGCCTCGTGGAGGATCCGGTCGATGTCGTCGACGGCCGGCCTCGTCTCGATCTTCGCGACGATCGGGAGCGCGCCCGAGCCCATCAGGGACCGCAGCTCGGCCACGTCCTCGGGGGCGCGGACGAAGGATTGCGCCAGCAGATCGGCGCGGAGCTCGATGGCCAGGGCCAGGCCCTCGCGGTCGCGATCGGTCACGGCGGGCAGACCGAGGCGCTCCGCGGGCACGTTCACGCCCTGACCGCTCCCGAACGACCCTCCCCGGACACACTCGGTTCGGACCACGTCGCGGTCGACCGACGAGACGGTGAGCTCGACCGCTCCGTCGGCGAGCAGGATCCGGTCGCCGGCCTCCAGGTCGCCGGCGAGACCCGGGTACGTCGTGGGCGCGCCCCCCGCGTCCCCGACGCCACCGGGACGCAGCTCGAAGGTCTGCCCCGGCTTGATCGGGAACGGGTCCGGCCGGACGGTCCCCAGCCGGACCTTCGGGCCGGGCAGATCCACCAGCACCGCGAGCGCCCGCTCGGCGACCCCCTCTGCGTCGCGGACCAGCTCGACCATGCGTGCGTGCTCCTCGGGCTCCCCGTGCGAGAGGTTCAGGCGGAAGATGCTGGCGCCCGCGCGCACGAGGCCCAGCACGAGCTTGGGGGTGGCGCTCGCCGGTCCCAGCGTGCACACCAGCTTGGTCCGCGCCATCAGACCTCCAACAGCTCCCGGACCGCCGCCGCCACGACGAGCGCCTGCTCGTCGCCCGCCCCCGGACCGAGCGCCGGCTCGGAGAACGTGGCCGGTACCTCCGCGCGCAGCTCGAAGCTCGCTCGCTCGATCCAGCCCTCGGGGAGATCGTCGGGGAGCTCGTCGAGCGCCCCGACCATCTCGGCGAAGGCGAGCGTCCACGCACGGGGGACGACGCGGGCCCACTGGTACCCGCCTCCGCCCGTGGCCACCCATCGCCCGCCGGCGGCCTGGTGCGCCAGCGCGTGCAGCTCGCGGGCCACCGCGCGGTAGGTCGCCGTCGTGAGCTGCAGGTGCGCGAGCGGGTCGCTGTGATGCGTGTCGCACCCGAGCTGGGTCACGAGGACGTCGGGTGCGAACGCGTGGACCGCAGGTGGGATCGTCGTTCGGAAGGCGTCGAGCCATGCGTCGTCGCCCGTGAACGCCGGCAGCGGGACGTTCAGCGCGCTGCCGGGCGCGGAGGGACCCCCCCGCTCGCTCAGGTGCCCGGTGCCCGGGAACAGGATGCCGAACTCGTGGATCGAGGCCGTCAGCACGCGGGGCTCGTCCCAGAAGATCGCCTGCACGCCATCGCCGTGGTGCACGTCGACGTCGACGTAGGCGACGCGCTCCGCTCCCTCGCGGAGCAGCCACGCGATGGCCACGGCCGGGTCGTCGTAGACGCAGAACCCGGACGCGCGCGACCGCATCGCGTGATGCAGACCGCCGGCGGCGTTGAAGGCGTGGTCACACGAGCCGGTCCACACCGCGCGGGCGGCCTCGACGCTCGCGCCGACCACGCGAGCGCCGGCCTCGTGCATCCGGTCGAAGATCGGATTGTCGCCGGGACCGTAGCCGTATCGGGTCCAGTCGCCGTCCTCGCCGCGGCCCGCGCGGTCGGTGGCGGCGACGAAGTCCGGCGTGTGGACCAGCTCGATCGTCGCGTCGTCGGCGACCCCCGACCGGAGCGCGGTCACGTTGGGACGACCGTCCAGCCCCGTGGCCGCGATCAGCTCCCACGTGAGGAGCACCCGTTGGGGGCGGAGCGGGTGCTCCGGACCGTGGTCGTAGATCCGTGCCTCCGGGCAGAGGACGAGACCCACGCGGTCGCTCACGACACCGCCCGCACCGCCGCGATCGTGCGCTCCACCAGCAGCGAGGCCTCGTCGTCGGTCAGCGTGAACGGCGGCCCGAGCACGATCAGGTCGCCGTTCGTCCCGTCGACGTGCCCCGTGCTGGCGTAGAGCAGGACGCCCTCGTCGCGCGCGGCCGCCACGACCTGTTCGGTGACGCCGCGGGCCCGGGGGAACGGCTCCTTCGTTCCGCGATCGCGCACGAGCTCGATCCCCACGAGCATGCCGAGACCGCGCACGTCACCGACGTGCTCGACCCCGTCCAGCCCGGCCGCGAGATCGCCGAGGATCTTGGCCCCCAGGTCGCGGGACCGATCCACCAGGCCGTCGTCGCGGAGCCGCGCCAGGGTCGCCTGCGCCACCGCGGCGCCCAGCGCGTTGTGGGACCACGTGAACCCGTGGACGAAGCCCCTCGCGGCGATCGCCTCGAAGACGGCGTGGCTGGCGGCGGCGAAGCCGAACGGCACGTACCCGCTCGTGGTCCCCTTCCCGGCCGTCACGATGTCGGGCCGCACGTCCCAGTGATCGACGCCGAACCATCGGCCCGTCCGGCCGAACCCGGTCATCACCTCGTCGGCGATCACCAGCACCCCGTGGGCACGGCAGACGTCCACGACCGCGGGCCAGTAGTCGTCCGACGGCACCGCGGCGCCCAGCGTCGCCCCGCCGACCGGCTCGGCGATGAACGCGGCGATCGTGTCCGGCTCGTACGAGCCGATCATCCGATCGAGCTCCGCCGCGTGCCAGGCACCGCATCCGCTCGGGTGCACCGGGTTCTCGCAGCGGTACTCGTAGGCGGCCGGTGCGTGGAGGAAACGACCCAACAGGGGCGTGTACGGCTTGCGCAGCGGCTCCTTCCCGCTGGCATCCAGGGCGCCCAACGTGTTCCCGTGGTAGCTCGACCGCCGACCGATCACGGTGACGCGGCCCGTCCGGCCGTGCGCGAGGTGGTAGGTCCGCGCCATCTTGATCGCGGTCTCCACCGCCTCCGATCCCCCCGACACGGGGTAGATCCGGGCGTCGTCCAGCGGCAACACGTGCAGCACGTCCTCGGCGTAGGACTCGAGCACGTCGGTCGTGAACATCGTGCCGTGGACGTACTGGGTACGACGCAGCTGCGCCTCCGCCGCACCGATCAGCTCGGGGTCCCCGTGGCCGACCCCGACCACCACGGCGCCTCCGGCGCCGTCCAGGTACCGCTTCCCGTCGGCGTCCTCGATCCAGGCGCCCTCGGCGCGGACCGCGGTTGGCAGCTCCCTGCCGAACACGCGGGGGAACACGTGGCTCATCGTTCGAAGGCTCCTCGGCGTCGACGGCGTCGCAGCATGCTACTTCGGGTCCTGCGCCGGACTCCCGGGCTCGTCCTCGTCGAGCAACGCCTTCAGCCGGTCGCCACGCTCCTTCCGGAGCCGGCGGATCTCCTCGGCCCAGTCTGGCTCCGGCTCCTCGGCCACCGGCGTGCCCAGGTCGAGCGGCTCGTCCCCGTCGGTGCGGCGCGCGCCCATCTACTTCGTGTACACCCCGCCCGGATCGAGCTCCTCACGGAGCAGCCGGAGCTCCCCATCGCTCGGCGGCGGGGTCTCGCCCAGGTCGTCCGACACCTTCGGGTCCCACCCCATGTTGTCGCGCACGTCGTCCAGCGTGACGCCCGGATGCAGGGTGAGCAACGTCATCTCGCCCGTCGCCCCGTCGAAGCCGTAGGTGCCCAGATCCGTGACGACGCTCGTGGGGCCGCTGCCCCACCAACCTCGCGCCGCGTCGTGCACCGGGTCACCGCTGTGGCCGGGGGACGTGCGGAAATGCAGCTGGTCCACGAACGACCGCTGCGCCTGTCGCATGATCACCAGGATCTGCTTCGCGTGGATCGCGATCTCGCATGCTCCACCCGACCCGGGGAGCCGCACCTTCGGCCGGTCGTACGAACCGATCACGGTCGTGTTGAGGTTCCCGAAGCGATCGATCTGGGCGCCGCCCAGGAACGCGACGTCGATCAAGCCGGCCTGCAGGTAGTACGCGAACAGCTCGAACATCGACGTGATCGCGGTGGCGCCCGTCGCGAGCGTGGGATCTCCGATCGACAGCGGGAGCCGCTCCGGGCGGGCCCCGAACACGCCCGACTCGTAGACCAGTTGGAGGTCCCGCGCGACCGTCCGCTGCGCGAGGTTGCACACGATGTTCGGCAGCCCCACGCCCACGAAGCAGTTCCGCGCGTCGGCGAGCCCTCGTGCCGAGGCGACGATCATCATCTCGGACTTCGAGTACCCGGTCTCGGGAGCGGCGGCGGCGCTCACGCGTACCTCCCGTAGTCGACCTCGCCGGACAGGGCCACGTCCGGACGCAACCGGTCCCAGTGCGCCGCGCCCCACTTCTCGACGTACTCGGCGTGGTCGGCCGTCCCCCGGACCCATTCGTCGAGCCAGGCCTCCAGCGTGACGGGATCGCGGGCGATCGCGTCCCACGCCAGGTAGAAGTCGTTGTCGCGGTCGTAGTAGCCCTGGGCGAACGACGGGTGGCACGCGAGCGGCTCCTCGACGACGGCGTCCACGACGGTCCCGGGGATCACGGTGCGGTTCGGATCGCGCCGGATCACGGACTCGTCGACGAGCTCCTCCACCACCACGATCACGCGCTTGGCGGCGAAGGCCACCTCCTTCTGACAGCCGAGCAGGCCCCAGATCTGCGCGTCGCCGCTGGCGTCGGCACGCTGGGCGTGCACGACCGCGACGTCGGGCTGCAGGGGTGGGACCACGTAGACCTCGTCGCCGTCGTAGGGCGAGGTCATGGGGACGATCTTCGGGTTCACCGCCGGGATGTCGCTCTCGTAGTAGGACCGGATCGGGAAGAACGGGAGGTTCGCGGCGCCCGCCACGTACCGACACACCATGCCGAAGTGCGAGTACTCCTCGATCTCGAGGGGCGTGGGATCCTCGTCCTCGATCCGACGACGGATCGCGTGGAGCGAGCCGACGCCCGGGTTCCCGAGCCACGAGAAGATCAGCTTGCGGGCCACGCCGCCCGCGACCATCTGGTCGTAGATCACGTCCGGCGTCATCCGGGCCAGCGTGAGGTCGCGTCTGCCCTGACGGATGATCTCGTGAGCGGCCGCGAAGCAGATCAGGTGCGTGAAGCCCTCGATCGCCACGGTGTCGCCGTCGTGGACCAGCTCCCGGACGGCGTCCCGCATCGTGGCGACCTTGTCCCCGCTCATCGACCCGCCCCCGCGATCACAGCTCGGCCGGCGACCAGCCGTCGCCGGGGCCACGGAGGACGCAGAACTCGTTGCCCTCGAGGTCGGCCATCACCGTCCACCGGCTACCGCCCTCTTCCACGTACCGGAGCTGCGTGGCGCCGAGCGTCTCGACCCGCTGGACCTCCGTCGCCATCGTGTCGGTCGGGCGCACATCCAGGTGCAGCCGGTTCTTGACGGTCTTCGGCTCCGGGACCGTCACGAACGACAGCATCGGATCGCCCGGCCGCGGCCCCACGATCTCGATCCCCGTGTCGCCGCGTTCGTGCTCGCGGTAGCCGAGCGCCTCGATCCAGAACGCGGCGACCGGGAAGGGGTCACCGCAGTCCACGACGACGGAATCCAACCCGGGGGTGGTGCGTCGTCCGCCTTCACCGGCCCCGCGGAGCACGCAGAACTCGTTGCCCTCCGGGTCGGCCATCACGGTCCACCAGCCGGCCCCCTCCTCCACGTATCGGAGCTGGGTGGCGCCGAGCGCCCCGATCCGCTCGACCTCCGCCGCCATCGTGTCGGGCGCACGCAGATCGAGGTGGACGCGGTTCTTGACGGTCTTGGGCTCGGGGACCGGCTGGAAGAAGAGCCCGCGGACGCGCCCGCTCGGATCGGCGTCGTACGCACCGCCCGGATCGGCGTCGACCAGCGTGTAGCCGAGTGCGCCCGCCCAGAAGGAGGCCACGCGAGCGGGATCCGCGCAGT
>DATBJQ010000002.1:0-1884 GCA_036556385.1 Actinomycetota bacterium
CCTCGTCGTAGACCTTGTTGTGGAACGTCAGCAGGTCGCCGGCGGAGTCGCCGGCCTTGCCCGTGTCGATCACCTTGTCGGTGGTCGCGTGCTCGATCACGGTCATCGTGACCGTACGCCGGGCGTCCGCGCCTGCCTGTGCCACCAGGCCCGCGACCAGCAACGCGACGGCGGCGACCGCCACGATCGTCATGGTCCTCTTCACGAGACCCTCCCCTCTTCGTTCCGGACGGCCGAGTCTGCCACGGTGCCTCCCGGCCTGCGAATCGGGCCGCCGGCTCCACGGCTTGCGTTCCCGATCGGAAAGCAACAGACTCGCTCCCGTTCGTTCACTCGGCGCCTGGGGGATCGCTTGGAGCAGCCGCTTCCTGCCGAACGTCAGCAGCGGATCCAGGAGCTCCTGCACGAGCGCGGCGCCGTGCGGGTGTCCACGCTGGCGGATCGGCTCGCGGTCTCCGAGGTGACGGTCCGGCGCGATCTCGAGGAGCTCGAGCGCCGGGGCCTCCTGGAGCGCACGCACGGCGGCGCGATCCCCGCCCGCCGGATCGCGCGCGAGCCGGCCTACGTCGAGGCGATCTCGACGCGCCCCGGCCAGAAGCGGGAGATCGGCTCGACGGCGGCGCGGCTGATCAGCCCCGGAGAGACCGTGTTCCTGAACGGAGGGACGACGACGTTGGAGGTGCTGCGGCACCTCGAGGCGCCGGGCGCCCGAGTCGTCACGAACCATGTGGGCGCCGCGCTGGAGGCGGCGGACCTGGACCTCGAGCTCTTGCTGATCGGCGGGGAGTACCGGTCTCCCTCGAACTCCTGCGTCGGTGACTTCGCGACGCAGGCGCTCCGGCGGGTGTTCGCCGGACGCTCGTTCATCGGGGTCGAGGGGCTCTCGCTCCGCTCCGGGCTGACGACCCCGGCGGCACCCGAGGCCGAGATCGCCCGGGTGATGATCGAGCAGACGCGCGGGCCGGTGATCGTCGTGGCCGACAGCTCGAAGGTCGGCACGGTGGCGGACTTCTCGATCGCTCCCATCGACGCCGTGGCGATCCTCGTCACCGACGACGCGCTCGACGAGGACTACCGCGTCGACCTCGCGGCGGCCGGTGTGGAGGTCATGATCGCGGGGGCCATCGGGGCGATCGCGGGTGGATCGCCCGTGGGGGTCGGTCGTGCAGAAGGCTGAGTTCGAGGCCGAGGCGGCCCGGCTGGCCGCCGCCGCGGCCGACCGCGGCGTGACGATCCGGCTGCTCGGCGCGCTCGCGTTCGCGTACCGGTGCCCCGACCACACGTACCTGCAGGACGCCCTCGGCCGCGTCTACACGGACATCGACTTCGCCGGCTACGGGAAGCAGGCCCGGGAGATCCAACGGTTCTTCGCCGAGCAGGGGTTCGCCGAGGACGCCGGGATCTACGCGGAGTCGCAGGGCACGCGGCTGATCTTCGAGCACCCGGCCACGGGGCTCCACGTCGACGTGTTCCTGGACGGCCTCGAGTTCTGCCACACCGTGGAGTGGCGGGACCGGCTGGCGATCGACCCGGTCACGATCCCGCTGGCCGAGCTGCTGCTGCAGAAGATGCAGATCGTCCGCATCAACGAGAAGGACCTGATCGACACGATCATGCTGCTGCTGGAGCACCCCGTCACCGAGGACGACGACGCGGGCGTCGACGCCGCCTTCGTCGCGCGCGTGTGCGCGAAGGACTGGGGGTGGTGGCGGACCCTCACGATGAACCTCGAGAAGGTGCGCCAGATGGCCGCGAGCTACCCGCAGCTCTCCGACGCCGACAAGGCGCGCGTATCCGATCGGGTCCGAGCGATGGAGGACCGGATCGAGGCCGAGCCCAAGGGCCGCGGGTGGCGCCTGCGCGCCAAGGTCGGCGACCGGAAGA
>DATBJQ010000003.1:0-17382 GCA_036556385.1 Actinomycetota bacterium
GCGCCCCGCTCGTCACGTTCGACGTCGGGGAAGTGGTGTCCGATGGGCGGCCCGTGCGCGCCACGCCACCCGTGCGGAAGCTCGCGAAGGAGCTGGGTGTGGACCTCGCCGGGGTCGCCGGCACCGGTCCGGAGGGCAGGATCACGGAGGAGGACGTACGCGGAGCGGTCGGTTCCGGAGCCGTCGCGTCCACCGACTCGCCACAGGAACCGGGCCGCACCCCCGTCCCCGTCTCGCCGGTGCGCCGATCGATCGCCGCGAGCCTGGAGCGCCAGGCCACGATCCCGCAGGTCACGACCTTCCGAACGCTGGACTGCACCGCGCTCGACGCGGTCCGGCGGGAGCTCGGGGTCTCCCCCCTCCCCGTGTTCGTGGCGGCGCTCTGTCGCGTCGTGCCGGACCATCCGCTGACGAACGCCCGGTGGGCCGAGACGTCGATCGTGCTCGACGTGCAGGTCAACGTGGGGATCGCCACCGACACCGAGCACGGTCTGATGGTTCCGGTGGTCCGCGAGGCGGACCGGCGCGGCGTGGCCGACATCGCGGCCGAGATCGGACGTCTCGCCGAAGGAGCCAGGGACGGCTCCCTCCGACCGCCCGACGTCACCGGCGCGACGATCGCCGTCAGCAACACGGGCTCCTACGGCTCCGAGGCGGGCACACCCATCCTGTCGCCGGGGACCTCTGTCACGATCGCGCTCGGCGTGATCGCGCCGCGTCCGATGGTCGTGGACGGTGAGGTCGTCGCGCGACACGCGGCGACCCTGTCGCTGACGTTCGACCATCGCGTGCTCGACGGCGCGGCGGCGGGTCGTGTTCTGACCGACCTGGTGGCCGTCTTGCAGTCCGAAGAGCGCCTGCGAGACTTGCCGCGATGAAGATCGCCTCGCTCATCCCCTCCGCCACCGAGATCGTGTACGCGCTCGGGCTCGGCGAAGACCTGATCGGGGTGACGGACGAGTGCGACTACCCGGCCGACGCCGTGACGAAGCCGGTGATCTCCCGCAGCGCGCTGCCGCAGGGGCGGATCCAGACCCCCCGGGAGATCGACGACGCCGTGCGCGCGAGCCTCCACCAGGACGGCCAGCTCTACGTCTTGGACCGGGATCTGCTCCGTCGCGAGCAGCCGGACGTGGTGCTGACGCAGGATCTGTGCCGGGTCTGCGCGATCCCGAGCGGCAAGGTCCAGGAGGCGCTCGACCAGCTTGGGCTCCCCGACGCGTTGGTGCTGTCGCTGGACCCACACACCCTCGACGAGGTGATCGCCACGATCGAGGTGGTCGGACGGGCGCTCGACAGGGAGGACCGGGCCCTGGAGGTCACGGGGTCGATCCGGAAGCGCGTGGCCGCCGTCAAGGAGACGGCCAGACGGGTCCCCACCGTGAGCGTCTTCGCCCTCGAGTGGTCCGATCCGCCGTTCTCGGCCGGCCACTGGATCCCCGAGATGATCGAGGCGGTGGGCGGGACGCCGATCCTCGCCGAGAAGGGGCAGCCGTCGCGCGAGGTGGCATGGCACCAGGTCCGCGAGGCGGGTCCCGAGGTCGTGGTCTTCATGCCGTGCGGCTACTACCTGGAGGAGGCCGAGGAAGAGGCCGCCAGCTTCGTGCACCAGGCCGAGTTCGCCGACACGCCCGCGGCCCGAAACGGCAACGTCTACGCGGTGGATGCCACGTCCTTCTTCTCACGTCCGGGGCCGCGGATCGCGGACGGCCTCGAGATCCTCGCCTGGGCGGTGCACCCGGACTTCTACGCCGAGCCCCCCGATGGGACGATCTCCAGGCTCGCGTAGCCGGCCGGGAACGACGTGATCGATCCGGCGCGGCTCGTCCGGCCTCCCGCCCTCGCCACCGGCGACACCGTCGCGGCCGTCACGATGTCGTGGGGAGGACCGGCGGCGTTCCCCGATCGCTACGAGGTCGGCGTCCGGCAGCTTGAGGACGCCCTCGGCGTGCGGGTCGTCGAGATGCCGCACACGCGCGCGGATCCGGCGTGGCTGGCCGCGAACCCGCGGGCCCGCGCCGACGACCTGCTGGCCGCGTTCGCGGACCCGTCGATCCGCGGCATCGTCGCGACGATCGGGGGCGACGATTCGATCAGGTGTCTGCCGTTCCTCGACCTGCCGATGATCCGGGCGAACCCGAAGGTGGTGCTCGGCTTCTCGGACACCACCGTCACCCACCTGGCGTGCCTCCGAGCCGGCCTCGTCACGTTCTACGGGCCGGCGATCATGGCGGGGTTCGCGGAGAACGGCGGGCCGCATACGTACACGCTGCAGGGCGTCCGCGCCGCGACGTTCGAGCCGTCACCCGATCGGGTCTGGGCACCGAACGAGGACGGCTGGACCGTCGAGCACCTCGACTGGGGGAACCCAGCGAACCAGGAGCGGATCCGGTCGCTCCGGCCCACCACGGGATGGCGGTGGCTCGGCGGCGATCCGTCGGCCGGGCCGCTCGTCGGCGGCTGCCTCGAACCGCTCGACTGGGTCCGCGGCACGGAGTGGTGGCCCGACCTGGACGGCGCGGTGCTCGCGCTCGAGACGTCGGAGGAGGCGCCGCCGCCGGCGTCGGTCGCCCGGTTCCTGCGGTCCCTCGCGGCGTCCGGGGACCTCGCGCGGCTGGCCGGGCTGCTGTTCGCGAGACCCGGAGGCCCCGACCTCCCCGTCGCGGATCACCCTGCGTACGACGAAGCCATCCTCGGGGTGATCCGCGATGAAGCGCGCCTGGAGCACCTCCCGGTCGTCACGGGCATGGACTTCGGACACACCGACCCGATGTGGACGCTGGCGCTGGGGACCAGCGTGGAGATCGATCCGTCGACCGCGACCGTCCGGTTCCCGGAGCCCGGGGTCGCTGAACGGGTGGGCTAGGATGCCGGCTCGATGAAGGGTCAGAACCTGGTCACGCCCGACGATCTGGGCAAGCGCGTCACCTTCCAGTTCCAGCTCCCCAACGGCTACCTGTCCGAAGCGGTGGGGGTCTTCGAGCGGTGGGACGAGGATGCCGAGACGTACTTCGTCCGGAAGAAGGACGGCGCCGAGGTCCGCGTGCCGGCCCGAGGCGTCCTGCACGGGAAGGTCGTCGAGCCGCCGACGCCGAGACCCCGGCCGGGCCCGTCGTGACCGACCTGCCGACGGCGACGATCCGGCTCCGGCTGGGCCAGGAGGACGCTCACTACGGCGGCGATCTGGTCGCGGGGGCCCGGCAGCTCGAGATCGTCGGCGACCTGATCACCGAGCTGGCGATGCGGTACGACGGCGACGAGGGACTGTTCCGCGCCTACGCCTCGGTGGAGTTCCTGGCGCCGCTGCACGCCGGCGACTGGATCGAGGCGCACGGCAGGATCGTGTCGGTCGGCACGACCAGCCGCACCTGCGAGTTCGAGATCCACAAGGTGGGCGGAGCGAGGACCGACATCTCGGAGAGCGCCGCGGAGTTCCTGGACGAGCCGGTCCTCACGCTCCGGGCGGTCGGCACCACCGTGGTCCCGGCGGAGCACCAACGGCTCCCGCACTGAGGCCCGGCCGGGCTCAGCGTTGGAACGGGGTGACCGTCTCGGCGAGGCGCTGCGCCTCCAGCTCGTGGAGCATCTCCAGCAGATCCTCCACATCGAACGGCTTGGGCACGTAGGCGGCCGCCCCGAGCGACGCGGCCCGCGCGCGGTCGGCGACGGTCGTCAACGCGGTCACCATGACCACCCGAGGCCGGTCCTCGCGTGGGAGCTCCGTGAGCTTCGCCAACACGGACCAGCCATCGAGCTTGGGCATCATCACGTCGAGGACCACCAGGCTGGGCTTGTGGTGCTCGATCATCTCCAGCGCCTCGAGGCCGTCCTTGGCGGTGTACGTCGTGTACCCCTCGGCTTCGAGGCTGAAGCGCAGCACCTGCACGACCTGGGGCTCGTCGTCGACGACGAGCACGCTGAGCTCTCCTGCGTCCATGCATCCTTCAACGGTGCGTCGGCGGGGGCCCTACATGCGCCATCCGTCGGGTTTCCCGTGTCGGTCGAAGGACCGACATCCGGTCGAACGTCCATCGGCCCGGGGGAGCCGGGCATGGTCCGGTCGGGTCAGGGGTCCTGCGTCGGCGCCGCGACGACCTCGCCGACGCGCACGCCCCGGCCCTCGATGCGCTCCAGCGCTTCCGCCTCGTGCTCGGGAGCCACGACCAGGATCATGCCCAGGCCCATGTTGAACGTGGCGAACATGTCCTCGTCGGGGATCCCTCCCGTCTGCTGGATCAGCCCGAAGATCGGCGGCTCGCGCCACGTCCCCCGCTCGATCCGGGCCGAGAGCTCGTCCGGCAGCGCGCGCGGGACGTTCTCGGTGAGCCCGCCCCCGGTCACGTGGGCGGCAGCGTGCAGCAGGCCGTCGCGATGCAGGGTCAGCACGTCCGGCGCGTGGATCGCGCACGGCTCCAGCAGCTCCTCGCCTAGCGTCCGCCCCAGCTCCTCCACGTGATCGCCGAGGCCGAAGCGGGGCAGGAGGGTCGCGCGGACCAGCGAGAAGCCGTTCGCGTGCAGGCCGCTCGAGGTCAGCCCGATCAGCACGTCGTTCTCACGGACCGCGTGCGGCCCCAGCAGGTCGGCCTCCTCGACGACGCCGACGCAGAACCCGGCCAGGTCGAAGGCGTCGTCCGCCATGACGCCGGGATGCTCGGCGGTCTCGCCCCCGAGCAGCGCGCAGCCGGCACGACGGCAACCCTCCGCCACGCCCTCCACGATCGCGGCGACGCGGTCCGGGAGCACCCGGCCGACGGCCAGGTAGTCGAGGAAGAACAGCGGCTCGGCACCGGTGCACACGACGTCGTCGGCGCACATCGCCACCAGGTCGATCCCCACCGTGTCGAAGCGTCCGAGCAGCCGAGCGATCTCGAGCTTGGTTCCCACGCCGTCGGTCGCGGCGACCAGCAGCCGGCCGTCCGAGCTCCGGAACTGGCCGGCGAAGCCGCCGACGGCCTCGGTCACCTCGGGTCGGCTCGCACGAGCCGCGACGTCGGAGATCATCGCCACGGCCTCCGCGGCCGCCTCGATGTCCACGCCCGCACCTCGATAGGACTCGTTCACGTCGTCGTTGCCGTGGGGAGCTGGAGCTGATCCTCCAACAGGTACTTGCCGGCGCCGTGCGGCACCTCGATCGGGTACTCACCGTCGAAGCACGCGCGACAGAAGTTCTCGCGGGCTCCTCCGGCCGCCTCCACCATCCCCTCGAGGGACAGGTAGCCGAGCGAGTCGGCGCCCACGAAGCCGCGGATCTGCTCCACCGTCAGATCGGCCGCGATCAGCTCCTGCCGGGTCGGCATGTCGATGCCGTAGAAGCAGGGCCACTGGACCGGCGGGCAGGTGATCCGGATGTGCACCTCGGTGGCGCCCGCCTCCCGCAGCGCGAGCACGATCTGCTTCGTGGTCGTACCTCGGATGATCGAGTCGTCGACGACGACGAGCCGCTTGCCCCGGATCGAGTCCGGGAGCGGGTTCAGCTTGAGCTTGACGCCTCGCTCGCGCAGCGACTGCGAGGGCTGGATGAACGTGCGTCCGACGTAGGAGTTCTTGTAGAGCCCGTCGCCGTACGGGATCCCGCTGACCTCGCTGAAGCCCTGGGCGGCCGAATGCCCGGTGGTGGGCACCGCGATCACGAGGTCGGCCTCGGCCGGGTGCTCCTTCGCCAGGAACCGGCCCATCTCGCGACGCGCCTCGTGCACCGATCGGCCGCGGATCCTCGAGTCTGGCCGCGCGAGGTACACGAACTCGAACACGCACAGCGACCGCTTGGGCGACTCGGCGAACCGGATGCTGTGGAGCCCGCGGTCGTCGATCCGGACCAGCTCACCGGGCTCCACGTCGCGGACGAGGGCGGCGCCCACGATGTCGAGCGCGCAGGTCTCCGATGCCACCACGAAGCCGTTGGCGAGCCTGCCGATCGACAGCGGCCGCACCCCGTGCGGGTCGCGGGCCGCGAAGACGCTCCGCTCGTCCATCAGGACGAACGAGAAGGCTCCCTGCAGCGTGGGGAGCACGCGGACCGCCGCGCCCTCCAGGCCGTCCGTGTGCAGCATCTCGTCGGCGATCAGCGTGGTGACCAGATCCGAATCGGTGGTGGCGGCGCTGCGACGCCCGGCGGCCCGGGCCAGCTCCGCGGTGTTGACCAGGTTCCCGTTGTGACCGAGCGCGACCGAGTTCGTCCCGTCGGTCTTGAAGACCGGCTGCGCGTTGTCCCACGTGGTCGAGCCCGTGGTGGAGTACCGCGTGTGTCCGATCGCCAGGTCGCCGTACAGCGTGGTGAGCGTGGCCTCGTTGAACACCTGGCTGACCAGGCCCAGCTCCTTGTAGACCAGGATGTTGGTGCCGTCGCTGACGGCGATGCCCGCCGACTCCTGGCCGCGATGCTGCTGGGCGAAGAGGCCGAAGTACGTGAGGCGGGCGACGTCGTCGCCCGGCGCCCAGACGCCGAAGAGTCCGCACTCCTCCTTCGGTGACTCGGCGCCCATCGAGAGCGCCAGTCTACCCATGGGTCAGGAGGCGCCGGCGGAGGTGGGACCGAGCACCTCGGCGCCCCGCTCGTCGAGCAGGGCCGTCAGCGAGAGCGCATCGTGGGGCGCCGCCGCGGCCTGGTCGTTGTTGAAGAAGACCCAGACCTCATCGGCCGGCAGGCCCGCGATCCGGTCGGCCCACGCGGTGAGGCTCGCTCGGGTGTAGGCCGGTGCATCGGGCTGCCCCTGATGGAACCGGAGGTATGCCCACCCCGACACGAGCGGGAGATCCTGCCGCGCCCCGGGGCGGTCGGGCCAGACCAGCGCCGCGCCGGCCCGTTCGAGGAGCTCGAAGACGTCCGGGACGAGCCACGAGGGGTCACGGAACTCGAAGGCGCTCCGAGCGCGGCGCGGCAGGAGATCGAGGAGCCCGCGGAGTCGCTCGACGTCCGCCGGGAACCGCGGCGGGAGCTGGAACAGGAGTGGCCCGAGCCGCGGCCCGAGCTCCACGGCGCGCGACCACAGTCGCTCCCACGGTTCCTCGGGGTCGCGGAGCCGCCTGAGGTGGGTCAGGAACCGGCTGACCTTGACCGCGAACGAGAACCCGGCGGGCGTCCGCTCACGCCAGCGGCGGAACGTCTCGGGGTCGGGGAGGCGGTAGAACGAGTTGTTCACCTCGACCGCCGGGAAGCGCGCCGCGTAGGAAGGGAGCCAGTCGTCCTGCCGGAGTTCCTCCGGGTAGAACCGGCCACGCCACTCCCGGTACAGCCAGCCGCTGGTGCCGATCCGGATCATGCTCCCTGGCAGGTACCCGCCGTCCCGGGGCTCCACGCATCGCGGCGCCCTTCAGAAGGGGAGGCCGCCCTCGAGACGCAGCAGGTACTCCTTGCGCTGGAGGCCCCCGGCGTACCCGGTGAGCTTCCCTCCTGCGCCGACGACCCGGTGGCACGGGACCACGATCGCGATCGGGTTCGACCCGAGCGCGGCGCCGACCGCTCGCGCGGAGCCGGGGTGTCCGATCCGCTTCGCGATCTCTCCGTAGGTCGCGACCCCGCCGTAGGGCACGCGCGCGGTGGCGGTGAGGACGTCCTTCGCGAACGAGCCCATCAGCCGACGATCCAGCCGCAGATCGAACGATCGGCGGCGGCCCTCGAAGTACTCCCCCAGCTCGCGGCGCGCCGCCTCCGTGGCCGACGGCGACCGCAGGACCCGGGGCGAGAGCTCCCGCGCGAAGCGAGCCAGCAGCTGCTCGAGCCGGTCGTCCTCGAACTCGACGGCGACCAGACCGCGCGGCGTCACGCCCACCACCAGGGTCCCGACGGGACTCTCGATCTCGGAGAAGGCGACGTCGACCAATCCCGCTTCGACGGCTCGACGACCGAACCGGGTCACGGCGTCGTCCGCTCCCTCGGTGGCGCGCGCGGCCGCCGCTCCCAACAGCTCTGCCTCTGGCTTCATCAGATCCGCTCCCTCAGCTTCTTCATCCCCTGGTACACGTTGGCCCTCGCCGCCTCGGGCGTGATCCCGAGGAGGTCGCCGATCTCCCGGTACGGGAGGTCGAGGGCGAACCGGCAGAGCACAGCCTCTCGCTGCGCGACCGGCAGCAGCGCGACCGACGCCCAGATCGGATCGCCCATCGGATCCTCGGGGGTGACCGGGCGGTCCGGCGTCTCCGCCACCGGGACGGGTCGGCGCAGCCGGCGCCGGTGATGATCGATCGCCTTGCGCGAGGCGATCTTCAGGATCCATCGGTCCAGCCTCCCGTCGTCCACCACGTCGGGCCAAGCCCGCAACGCCGCCAGGAAGGTCTCCTGGAACACGTCGTCGGCGTCGGCGGGCCCGACGGCCGCGCCGAGGTAGCGCAGGACCCGGAGCCGCTGCTCCTCCAGGAACCGAGCGAACGGGATCGGGTTCGCGCCCACGGCGGGTGATGCAACCACACCGGAGGAACGCTCGGCGCGCTCACCGGCGTGAAAGCGGGTCGAGGTCCGAGGTTGCTCGCGGCCGGTGCTCAGGCGCGCTCGCCGAGCAGCCGCGGGAACGCACCCTCCCAGGCGTCGGTGAGCTCGGCGACGGTCAGATCGAGATGCCCGTCCACGACGGCGCGGGGGCCACCCGTCTCGCCGAGCCGCAGGAGCGGCACGCCGTGGTCGCCCGCCAGCTGGACGAGCCGGTCCTCACCGGTGGGGTCCACGCTCACGACCGCCCGCGCGGCGGACTCCGAGAACAGCGCCACGTGCGTGGGCAGGTCGGACGCGAGCGTGACGGCGAACCCGTGTCCGCTCCCGATCGCGCATTCGGCGAGCGTGACCGCCAGCCCGCCATCGCCGCAGTCGTGGGCGCTCGAGAGCAGCGTCTCCCCCGCGGCGGCGACCAGGAACCCCTGCAGGGCGACCTCGGCCGTCAGCTCGACGGCGGGCGGGGCACCCGCCACGATCCCCAGCACCACCTCCGCGAACTCCGAGCCACCCAGCTCGGGGAAGGTGTCGCCGACGAGGTAGACGGAGAGCCCGCCGGCGGGGAAGGCGCTCGGCACGCGCAGGCGATGGTCCTCGAGGAGCCCCAGCATCCCGATCACCGGCGTGGGATCGATCGCGCTGTCCCCCGACTCGTTGTAGAAGCTCACGTTGCCGCCCGTGACGGGCGTGCCGAACGCGAGGCAGGCGTCGCGCATGCCACGGATCGTCTCGGCGAACTGCCACATCACCACGGGGCGCTCGGGGTTGCCGAAGTTCAGGCAGTTCGTGATCGCCAGCGGCCGTGCCCCGGACACGGACACGTTCCGCGCCGCCTCGGCCACCGCGTGCACCGCGCCGAGGTACGGATCCAGCCGGCCGTAGCGGCCCTTCCCGTCGGTGGAGAGCGCCACGCCCTTCAGGCTCCCGGGGACGCGGACCACCGCCGCATCCTGTCCAGGTCCGGCGACGGTGTTCCCCTGGACGAACCGGTCGTACTGCTCGAAGGCCCAGCGGTTCGACGCCACGTTCGGCGACGTGAGCACCGTGACGAAGGCGTCCGCGAGATCCTTCTCGAACGGGAGGAACGTGGGGTCCTCGACGTCATCGCCGGGCGGCGCCTCGGCCGGCCGCTCGTACTCGGGCCCGTCGTCCGCGAGCGACCGGGCGGGGACCTCGGCGACGATCGAGCCGCCCGCGCGGACCATCAGCCCTCCACCCTCGACCAGCTCCGCCACGACGGCGCTCGGCAGGCCCCACCGATCGCACACCGCCCGGACCTCGTCGAGGTGGGCGGGGTCGACGATCGCCAGCATCCGCTCCTGCGATTCCGAGATCAGCACCTCGAAAGGCTCCATCCCGTCCTCGCGCCGCGGGACGGCGTCGAGGTCGACCTGCGCCCCGAGTCCGGCGCGGGCGGCCGACTCGCTGAGCGCGCACGTCAGGCCGGCTCCGCCCAGGTCCTGGAGCCCCTCCAGGAGCCCGGCCTCGACCATCGCGAGGGACGCCTCGATCAGGAGCTTCTCGGCGAAGGGGTCGCCGATCTGCACGCTCGGTCTGCTGTCGTCGCTCCCCTCCTCGAGGGTGGCGCTGGCCAGCACCGAGACGCCGCCGATCCCGTCCCGTCCGGTCGAGGCCCCGTACAGGAGCATCAGCGATCCCGGGCCCGGCGAGCCCGAACCGGCGGTGACGAGCCGATCGACGTCGGCGAAGCCGAGGCACAGGACGTTCACGGTGGGGTTCGCCGTGTGCGCGTCCGCGAAGCGGAGCTCGCCGCCCACCGTGGGGACGCCGATGCAGTTCCCGTAGCCGCCGATCCCGGCGACGACACCCCCGAAGAGCCATCGGTTCCGTTCCTCGTCGAGGGGTCCGAACATCAACGGATCCATCAGCGCCACGGGCCGCGCTCCCATCGACACGATGTCGCGGACGATCCCGCCGACGCCCGTGGCGGCGCCCTGGTAGGGCTCGATCGCGCTCGGGTGGGAGTGCGACTCCATCTTGAACACGGCCGCCACCCCGTCGCCGAGGTCGACGACGCCGGCGTCCTGTCCCGGGCCGACGAGGACGGCGGGGCCCTCGGTCGGCAGCGTCCGCAGGTGGACCTTCGAGGACTTGTACGAGCAGTGCTCGCTCCACATCACCGAGTACATCGCCAGCTCGGTGTGGTTCGGGGTCCGTCCCAGCGTTGCGACGATGCGCTCGTACTCGTCGTCCTGCAGCCCCAGCCGTCGATGCAGCGGCGGATCGCTCACGCGGGGGCTCCGGCGAGGGCGGCCTCCAGGAGCGATGCCAGGAGCGGCTGGCCGCCCGTGGGGCCGACGTCCGGGTCCACGGCGTGCTCGGGGTGTGGCATCAGCCCCACGACGTTGCCGGCCGGGTTCCGGATCCCGGCGACGTGGTTCGTCGCGCCGTTCGGGTTGTGCTCGTCGTCGAGGATCCCATCGGACGAGCTGTACCGGAAGGCGACGAGGCCATCGTCCTCGACGCGGGCGAGCTGCTCGTCGGTGGCGACCCATTGGCCCTCGCCGTGCTTCACGGGGACCTGCAGGACCTCGCCCGGGACCAGGCCCCTCGTGACCACGGTCCCCGACGACTCCACGCGGAGCCAGACCTCGCGGCAGACGAACCGGAGCGACCGGTTGCGGATCAGCGCGCCGGGGAGGAGCCCAGCCTCGCAAAGGATCTGGAAGCCGTTGCAGATGCCGAGCACGGGGCCGCCCCGACCGGCGAAGGCGATCACCGATCCCATGATCGGGGCGCGGGCCGCGATCGCGCCGCAGCGCAGGTAGTCCCCGTACGAGAACCCGCCCGGCAGCACCACGGCGTCCACGTCCCGCAGGTCGGGCTCGGCGTGCCACAGGGACACGGCCTCACCGCCCATCGTCGCCACCGCGCGCATCGCGTCGCGGTCGTCGAGGGATCCCGGGAACGTGACCACCCCGACCCGGGGAGCGTCCGGCATCACCCGGCGGACCCCTGCAGGACCCGCACGTCCTCGATCACCGGGTTGGAGAGCAACCTCGTCGCCATCGCCTGGACCTGCGCGAGGGCCTCGGCCTCGCTCGAGGCGTCCACGTCCAGGGTCACGTGCTTGCCGACGCGGACCTGGGAGACGTTCGTCCATCCGAGGGTGGGCAGCGAGGCCTCCACGGCCTTGCCCTGCGGGTCCGCGAGCCCCGGCTTGAGCGACACGAGCACCTCGAAGGAGAACGTGGTCACGTCGTCTCCCGACCGCCGGATCCCTCGTCCGCCACACCGAGGCGCCGGCGGTAGTCGTCGAACGGTTCGCCGGTGATGCGCTCGTACGCCTCGCGGTAGCGGGCGGCCGTGCCGTCGCGCACCTCCCCGGGGAGGGCCGGGGCGGGTGGCTCGTGGTTCCAGCCGGAGGCGTCGAGCCAGTCCCGGACGTACTGCTTGTCGAACGAGGGCTGGGGTCCGCCGGGCCGGTAGCGATCCTGCGGCCAGAACCGGGACGAGTCGGGCGTGCCGACCTCGTCGATCAGCGTGAGCTCGGCCCCGTCCACGTCGAACCCGAACTCCAGCTTGGTGTCGGCGACGATCACGCCGCGCTCGAGCGCCCGGGCGGCGATCCGTTCGTAGACGCCCACCGTGAGCTCCGACAGACGCTCGTAGAGACCGGCGCCCACCAGGTCGCGGGCTTCGCTCGGGGTGAGGGGGAGGTCGTGTCCGTGACTCGCCTTCGTGGTCGGCGTGAAGATCGGCTCGGGGAGCCGATCGGACTCGACCAGCCCGCCCGGCAGGTCGATCCCGCAGACCGTGCCGGTCTCGCGGTACTGCGACCAGCCGCTGCCCGACAGGTACCCGCGTGCAACGCATTCGATCGGGATCACGCGCGCGCGCCGAACCAGCATCGCCCGTCCGGCCACGGCGGGTTCGGCGGCGAAGGGTTCGGGGAACCCGGACGACCGGGCGGTCACGAGATGGTTCGGGACGAGATCCTCCAGACGCTCGAACCAGTACAGCGAGAACGCGGTGAGGACGCGACCCTTGTCCGGCACGGTGTCCGGCAGCACGACGTCGAAGGCGCTGATCCGGTCCGACGCGACGATCAACAGCCGGTCGTCGCCCACGTCGTAGATGTCGCGAACCTTGCCCTGCGCCACGAGCTGGCTCGGCACCGTCACGCCTCCTCCACCGGGAGCTTCTCCAGCCGGTCGAAGACGCCCCCGAGGTTCCGAAGGTACCGACCCGGGTCGAACAGGGCGTCGAGCGTCGCGGCGTCGAGTCGCTCGGCGACGCTCGGGTCCGCCTCCACCATGTCGCGGAACGACGCCCCCGCGTCCCACGCCTCCGCCGCCGCGGCCTGGACCACCCGGTACGCCTCGTCGCGCTCCATCCCGGCCTCGATCAGCGCGAGGAGCACCGCCTGGCTGAACGCGATCCCCCCGTGCGTCAGCACGTGCTCGTGCATCCGCTCGGGGAACACCACGAGCCCGTCGACGACCCAGGTGAGGTCCCGCATCGAGAACGCGAGCAGACCCGTCGCGTCGGGCAGGATCAACCGCTCCGCCGACGAGTGCGAGATGTCGCGCTCGTGCCAGAGGGCGACGTTCTCGAGGCCGGTCACCGCGTGGCCGCGGATCACACGGGCCAGACCGGAGACGCGCTCGCACACGACGGGGTTCCGCTTGTGCGGCATCGCCGAGGACCCCTTCTGGCCCTCCGCGAACGGTTCCTGGACCTCGCGCACCTCCGTGCGCGCCAGGTGACGGAGCTCGGTGGCGAGCGCGTCGAGCGTCGAGGCGCACACGGCCAGGGCCGCCAGGAACTCCGCGTGCCGGTCGCGCTGGATCACCTGGGTGCTCGCCTCCGCCGGCCGCAGTCCGAGACGGCCGCACACCAGCTCCTCCACCCGCGGATCCAGGCCCGCGTAGGTGCCCACCACGCCGCTGATCCCGCCGACGCTCACGGCCTCTCGCGCGCGGCGGAGGCGCTCCCGGTCGCGATCGAGCTGGAACGCGAACACGGCCAGCTTGTGTCCGAACGAGGTGGGCTCGGCATGGACCCCGTGCGATCGCCCGATGCACACCGTGTCGCGATGCTCCAGGGCGCGCCGCCGGACGACGGCGAGGAGCCGTTCGACGTCGACGAGGAGGACGTCGGCCGCGGCGCGGAGCTGCAGCGCCAGTCCCGTGTCCAGCACGTCGCTGGACGTCAGGCCGAAGTGGATCCAGCGGCCGGGCGGACCGACGGTCGCCGCCACCACGTCGACGAAGGCCGCGACGTCGTGACGGGTCTCCCGCTCGCGTGCGAGGACGCGCTCCACGTCCAGCGTGGCGAGCCGTCGGCACGCGGCCGCGTCCTCGGCCGGGATCCGTCCCAGCTCCGCCCACGACTCGACCGCCAGGAGCTCGATCTCGAGCCAGTTCGCCAGACGCGCCCGGTCCGACCAGATCTCGGAGATCTCGGGCACGTCGTAGCGGGGGATCACAGCTTGAGACCCTCCGCCAGGTCGTCCTTGAACTTCCAGAGCGCGGCCTGGAGCTCGTCGTCGCCGGTCGCGAGGATCTGCGTCGCCAGCAACGCGGCGTTCACCGCCGCGTCGACCCCCACCGTCGCGATCGGCACGCCCGTCGGCATCTGCGCCGTGATCGCCAGGGCCTCGTTGCCCACCATCTGCGGCGCGGTGGCGATCGGCACGCCGATCACCGGGAGGATCGTGCGCGCCGCCAGGGCGGCCGCGAGATGGCCGGACAACCCCGTCGAGCAGATCACCACTTTGAGGCCGCGTTCGAACGCGGTTCGCGCGTACTCGTCGACCAGGTCGGGGTTCCGCGACGACGACATGATCCGCAGCTCGTGCGCCACGTCGAACTTCTCCAGGATCAACCCCGCCTGCCGCATGATCGGCAGCTCGGAGGGCGATGCGGCCAACACGCCGACCAGCGGCGTCCCCTCGCTCATGCTTCCCTCTCCCCCGCGGTCTCCGCGATGTCCCGTCGGTGCTGCGCCCCTTCGAACGAGATCCGGTCCACGCCGGCGTACGCGCGCGACCGTGCCTCCGCGATCGTCGCCCCCGTCCCCGTGACGGCGAGGACCCGGCCTCCCGCGGTCACCACCGTACCGTCCCGGAGCGCGGTGCCCGCGTGGAACACGGTGACCCCGTCCAGGGCCTCGGCCTGGTCGATCCCCTCGATCGGGATCCCGGTCCGATAGGGGCCGGGGTACCCACCGCTCGCCAGCACGACGGTGACGGCCGCGCCGTCGTCGAACCCCGCGTGCCCCGCCTCGTGCGCCAGCCTCCCCGTCGCGCACGCGTGCAGGAGCGTGCCCACGCGATGGGGCATCCTCGGCAGGAGGACCTCCGCCTCGGGATCGCCGAACCGGCAATTGAACTCGAGCACCTTCGGCCCGTCGACGGTCAGCATCATGCCGGCGAAGAGCACCCCGCGGTACGGGCGGAGCTCGTCGACCACCGGGGCGATCACCGTGTCGAGGATCCGGGTCGCGGTGGCCGGGTCGAGGCCCGGGACGGGCGAGAACGCGCCCATCCCCCCGGTGTTCGGGCCGACGTCCCCGTCGCCCACGCGCTTGTGGTCCTGGGCCGCGTCGAGCAGCACGCACGAACCCTTCCCGTCGGTGACGGCGAAGACGCTGACCTCCGGTCCTTCGAGCAGCTCCTCGACGACGACCGTCGTGCCCGCGTCGCCGAACGCGCCGTCGAGCAGGCTCGCCTCGATCGCCGCCACCGCCGTCGCGCGGTCGGTCGCCACCGTGACGCCTTTCCCCGCGGCGAGTCCGTCGGCCTTCACCACGGCCCGACCACCGAGCTCGTCCACGAACGCCACGGCCTTCTCGGCATCCTCGAACGCGCCGGCCCGCGCGGTCGGAACACCGCGACGGGCCATCACCTCCTTCGCGAACGCCTTCGACCCCTCGATGCGGGCGGCGGCAGCGGAGGGACCGAAGACGGCACGTCCGCGCTCCCGCAGCGCGTCCGCGAGCCCGGCCACCAGTGGTACCTCTGGTCCGACGACCGTCAGATCCACGTCGCGCTCCTCGACGAGGTCGACGACGGCGCCGACCCCGTCCGCTTCGACGCCGGGCGCACACTCGGCGACACCGGCGATCCCGGGGTTCCCCGGTGCGGCGAGGAGGGTGGTGACGGTCGGATCCTGCGCGAGCCGCCAACACAGGGCGTGCTCGCGTCCCCCCCCGCCGACCACGAGGACCCTCATGGGGCCACCGGCAGGCTCTGCTCCCGCGCCGGGCCGACGCTCACGACGGAGACCGACACCTCACCGAGCTCCTCCAGGAACCGGACGTAGCGCTGCGCCTCCTTCGGCAGGTCGTCGAAGGCCCGCGCGTCACCCAGTTCCTCCTCCCAGCCGGGGAGCTCCTCCCAGACCGGCTCGGCCTCGTGGAAGAGCGTCTGGTTCGGCGGGACGTCGTCCCAGGTCCGGCCGCCGGCTCGGTAGCCGACGCAGACGCGAACCGTCTCGAACCCGCTCAGGACGTCGAGCTTCGTCAGGAAGAGCTCGGTGAGCCCGTTCAGCCTGGCCGCGTACCGGAGCACCACCGCGTCGAACCATCCGCATCGGCGCTTCCGGCCCGTCGTCGTGCCGAACTCGCTCCCGCGTTCGCCCATCCGCTCACCGTCGTCGTCCAACGCCTCGGTCGGGAAGGGACCGGAGCCGACCCGCGTGACGTATGCCTTCGTGATGCCGATCACGCGCTCCACGTGCCTCGGACCGATGCCCGCCGAGGCGAGCGCGTACCCCGCCACCGGCGTCGACGACGTGACGAACGGATACGTGCCGTGGTCGAGGTCCAGCATCGTGCCCTGCGCGCCCTCGAGCAGCACGTGCTGCCCGGCCCGGATCCCGTCGTCCAGGAGCTTCGAGGTGTCCGCCACGTGCGGCTCGAGACGTTCCGCGGCACCGAGACAGTCCTCCAGGATCGCGTCGAGCTCGACCCCCAGGCGGTTGTAGACCTTGGCGAGCACCTGGTTCTTCTCCCACAGGACGATCTCGAGCTTCTGCCGCAGGATCTTCTCGTCGTAGAGGTCCTGGACGCGGATCCCGACCCGGGCGGCGCGGTCGGCGTAGGCGGGTCCGATCCCACGCTTCGTCGTCCCCAGGGCGTTCTCGCCGAGGAAGCGTTGGGTCACCTTCTCGAGCTCCAGGTGGTACGGCATGATCAGGTGGGCGTTCGCGGACAGCCGCAGGCCCGACACGTCCAGCCCCGACGCGGACAGCTCGTCCATCTCGCGCAGCAGGACGGCCGGATCGACCACGACGCCGTCGGCGATCACGTTCGTGATGTGCGGGTACAAGATGCCGGAGGGGACGAGGTTGAGCTTGAGCAGCCGGCCCTCGGCGATGATCGTGTGGCCTGCGTTGTTGCCGCCCTGGTAGCGGACCACATGGTCCATCCGGTCCGCGAGGTAGTCGACCGCCTTGCCCTTGCCCTCGTCTCCCCACTGGGTCCCGAGGACGACGGTGGCCGGCATCTCGGGCTCAGTCTACGGGACCGACCGGCGGCGCTCGGACGCCGACCTCAGCCGAGCCGGATCTTCTCCGAGGTCTCCACCTGGACGACGTTGCCCTCGTGGAGCACGAGGACCACTGTGCCGTAGGCGACGCCGTCGAGGAGATCGCTCACGTGGAGCAACAGCTCGCGGCGCGCGTCGGGGAGCTCCGCGTACCGCAGCGCGTCCAGGGGCAGGTCCCGGGGGGTCCGGTCCCCGGCGCCCAGACGCTGGGCCGCCTCCATCACGACGCCGGCACCTCCTCCGCGGACATCTGATCCTCGGCACCGGCCTCCGCGGGCTCGGGGCGGACGAACGCCTTCGGATCGCGCAGGTCGATCCACACGGCGCCGCCCTCGGTGGCACCGTGCAGCTCCTCGTGGGGGACGTGCGCCACCAGGGTCTCGCCACCGTCGAGGCGGATCGTGACCCGCGCGAGCCAGCCGAGCGTGGCGATCCGCTCCACGAT
>DATBJQ010000004.1:0-22415 GCA_036556385.1 Actinomycetota bacterium
CCAAGGTCGGTCTGGAGGGCATGGAGCACCGCAGGCCGGGTCAGCTCTCCGGCGGTCAGCGCCAGCGCGTCGGGCTCGCCCGGGCGCTCGCGGTCGACCCCGAGGTGCTGCTCTTCGACGAGCCGTTCAGCGCGCTCGACCCGCTGATCCGACGCGACATGCAGGATCAGGTGATGGCCCTCCAGCGCGACCTCCGCAAGACGATGATCTTCATCACCCACGACCTGGCGGAGGCGCTGAAGCTCGGCGACCACATCGCGATCATGAAGGACGGGAAGTTCGTCCAGGTCGGGACCCCCGAGGAGGTCGTGGCGCATCCGGCGGACGACTACGTTGCCGACTTCACGCGCGACGTGCCCCGGGCGCACGTGCTCACGGCGCGGGCGATCATGCGCGCCGCGAACGGCGGCGCGCCGGCCGACGGGCCGAGCGTGAGCGCCGACACGATCGTCCAGGAGCTGATCCCGATGGTCGCCGAGGCCGATCGGACGATCCGCGTGACCGAGGGCGACGTGGTCGTGGGCGTCGTCGATCGCGGTGCGGTGATGCGCGCGCTGATCGAGGAGGGGTAGTGGCGGTCACGCACACCCGTGCTCCCCGCGTCGCGGTGGAGCCCGCTCCGCCCGTCGCGCACCCGCCGGAGCGATCGCCGTGGCCCCGCCGGATCGTCTGGATCGTGGTGGTGGTCGCGGTCCTCGCGCTCGGGCTGATCCTGTTCGTACCCGGGTTCCCGGATCGCTGGATCGTGGACGTCACGGCGTGGTTCGACGACTTCCGCGAGTGGGCGATCCAGAACCGGGAGACCAGCCCGCTGTTCGTGTACTTCCTGACCCCGATCGCCAACGCGATGGACGCCGTCTACGACGGCGTCCTCACGATCCTCGAGCGGATGACCTGGCTGGGTCTGGTCGTCGGCGCCGCGATGCTCGCCGGCGTCGTGGCCGGCTGGCGCATGGCGCTGCTCGCGGCGGCCGGCGTGCTCAGCTTCGGGATCCTCGGCGTCTGGGACGCAGCCCTCGAGACGATGGCCCTCCTCCTGATCGCCGTGACCCTCGCGCTGCTGATCGGGATCCCGCTGGGCATCTGGGCGGGCCGGCGGCCGAACGTCGAGCGTGTCCTGCGCCCGATCCTCGACGCGATGCAGACGATCCCGGCGTACTCGTACCTGCTGCCCTTCGTGCTGCTGTTCGGGATCGGGATCCCGCCCGCGCTGCTGGCCACGCTCGCGTTCGCCCTCCCGCCGGCGATCCGTCTCACCGCGCTCGGGGTCCGGGACGTGCCGACGTCCTCCCTGGAGGTCGCCGAGTCCTTCGGCACCACCACGCGGCAAGAGCTGCGTCTGGTGCAGGTGCCGCTGGCCAAGCCCTCGATCATGCTCGGCGTGAACCAGACGATCATGATGGCGCTCGGCATCGTCGTGATCGCCGCGTTCATCGGCGCCGACGGCCTCGGCCAGTCGGTGCTCGACGGTCTGCAGCGCTTCAACGTGGGGGCCGCCCTGAACGGCGGCGTCGCGATCGTCGTGATGGCGATCGTGCTTGATCGCGTGACGACCGCGTGGAGCATGCGGAGCCGCACACGCCGCCGACCCTTCCGCCTCGGTGGGCGGGTCCTGTCGCGGAGGACGCTGATCGTGCTGGCGGTCGCCGTGACGGCTGTCGCCGTCATCGTCGGTCGTCAGGTGCTGCGGCAGCAGGCGTTCCCGGAGGCCTACGAGACCGACGCCTTGGCCCGGCTCGCGAACTCGATCGTCGACTGGTCGCAGCAGACGCTCGGCAACGCGATCAACGCGTTGAGCGACTTCCTGCTGCTCTACGTCCTCGACCCGATCGAGCGTCTGTTCGTCGAGGAGCCCTGGTGGATCGTGGCCGGGCTCTTCGCCGCGCTCGCCTGGAAGCTCAAGGGAGCCCGTCTGGCGGCGCTCGTGTTCGCGTGCATGGCGGGGCTCGGGCTGCTCGGGATGTGGACCTTCTCGATGGCCACCCTGAGCCTGGTCCTGGTCTCGGTGGCGCTCACGCTGCTGTTCGCGATCCCGCTCGGGATCCTCTGCGCGAAGAGCGATGCTTTCGAGCGGATCTCCAAGCCGATCCTCGACGCGATGCAGACGATGCCGGCGTTCGTCTACCTCGTCCCGGTGCTCCTGCTGATCGAACCCGGGCGCGTCCCGGCCGTGATCGCGTCGTTCATCTACGCGCTGCCGGTGGGGATCCGGCTGACGAACCTGGGGATCCGACAAGTGCCGAAGGAGATCGTGGAGGCGGGCGATGCCTACGGGGCGACGTCGATGCAGTTGCTGTGGAAGGTGCAGCTCCCGCTCGCGCGGGCGTCGATCCTGCTCGGCGTGAACCAGACGATCATGATGGTCCTGTCCGTCGTGATCATCGCGGGGCTGATCGGGGCGGCCGGACTTGGCCAGGAGGTCGTCTTCGCGCTCGGCAAGCAGCAGATCGGTCGCGGGGTCGTGGCAGGTGTGTGCATCCTGCTCCTCGCGATCGTTCTGGACCGTATAACTCAGGCGATGGGGTCGGCACCGCGCACGATGCGCGGACCGGTCGGCGCTCTCGGGTTCGTCCGGTGGCCCCGGCTCCGGGCGATCCTCCCGGGGGGGACGGAGCCGACGGCCGACGACGACGGAGATGAGGAAGGGAGAGAGGTGCAGGGATGAGGACGATGAAGTGGTCGTGGGCCGCGGGGCTCGTGACGGCGGCGCTGGTCCTTGCCGCGTGCAGCGACGTGGAGACGAGCGAGCCGGCCGACGGCGGGACCGGCGGCGCAACGACCGTCGCCCAGTGCGGCAGCGAGCCGATCACGATCGCCGTGAACCCGTGGGTGGGCGCCGAGGCGAACGCCAACGTCGCCAAGGTCCTCATGGAGGACCAGATGGGCTGCACCGTCGAGCTGCAGGAGGTCAACGAGACCGCGCAGTTCCCGGGGATGGCCGACGGGTCGATCGACGCCACGCTCGAGGTATGGCCCTCTGGTCACTTCGACGACCGTGAGAACTACATCGACGGTGCGGGCACCGTGGTCGACGGCGGTGAGCTGGGGATCATCGGCAACATCGGATGGTTCATGCCGAAGTACGTCGTGGATCAGTACCCGGAGTTCGCGACGTGGGAGGGGTTCGAGGACAACGCCGACGTCTTCGCCACGGCCGAGACCGGCGACAAGGGGCGGTTCCTGGGCGCCGACACCACGTACTCGATCTACGACGAGGCGATCATCGAGAGCCTCGGCCTGGACCTCGAGGTCGTGTACAGCGGCGGCGAGACGCAGTCGCTGACCGCCCTCGATCGCGCCGTCCAGAACGAGGAACCGATCCTGATGTACTGGTGGACGCCGCAGTGGGCCAACGCGAAGTACGACCTCGTCGAGGTGGAGCTCCCGCCGTTCAGCGACGAGTGCGAGCAGATCGCGGCCGACGACCCGAAGGCGGTCGGCTACGACTGCGACTACGCCGAGGACGTCCTCTACAAGGCCTTCAGCTCGCAGTTGGAGGAGAAGGACGCCGCGGCGTTCGCGTTCTTCTCGAACTTCCAGTGGACGGAGGACGACCAGAACGGCGTCGCACTGGAGATCCAGGAGGGGACCGACCCCGAGGAGGCGGCGCAGACCTGGATCGACGCGAACGAGGACGTCTGGAGCGCCTGGTTGCCGCAGGCCTAGATGGGCGAGGACGTCCGGCTGTGGATCGGGGGGACGTGGGTCGACGCCGGGACCGGCGCGACCTTCGAGGCAACGAGCCCGTCCACCGGTGAGGTGATCGGCACGGTCGCCGAGGGCGACCGTGCCGATGCCCAACGAGCGATCGAGGCGGCCACCGCCGCCGCCCCCACCTGGGCGTCGCGGTCGGCGTTCGATCGCGCCGCCGCGATGCGGCGCGTGGCCGCGGCGATCGACGAGCGTCGCGACGAGCTGGCCGGCACGCTGGCGCTCGATCAGGGCAAGCCGCTGCGGGCCGAGGCGCTCGACGAGGTCGAGGAGCTGATCGCGTACTTCGATATGGCCGCGGCCGACGCGACCCGCGCCGACGGCGTGCTCCCGCCCTCGGTCGATGCGAACAAGCGCGTGCTGTTGCAGCGCGTGCCCCGCGGCGTGGTGGCGATCATCAGTCCGTGGAACTGGCCGTACACGATGCCCGGCGAGATCCTGGCACCCGCGATCGCGTACGGGAACACGGTGGCGTGGGCGCCGGCACCCACCACGTCGATCTGCGCCGCCCAGCTCGCCGAGTGCCTCGAGGCGGCGGACCTCCCGCCCGGCGTCGTCAACATGGTGACCGGCCCCGGACCGGTGGTCGGCGACGAGCTCGCCGCCCACCCCGGGACCCAGGCCGTCGGGTTCATCGGGTCGATCGCCACCGGCCACACGGTCGCCTCGCGGGCGGCCGGCAAGGAGCTCCTGCTCGAGATGGGGGGCACCGGACCGCTCGTGATCCTGGAGGACGGCGACCTCGACCGCGCGGTCGATGCCACGCTGGCCGCCTGCTTCCTGAACGCGGGGCAGTCGTGCACGGCCGGCGAGCGGATCCTGGCGCACGTCGACGTCCGCGACGACTTCGTCGCGCGCCTCTCGAAGGCGATCGACGAGCGGATCCACCTGGGGGACCCGTTCGACGACGCCACCACGATGGGACCGGTGAACAACGAGCCCACGGCGGCCAAGACCGAGCGGCACGTCGAGGAAGCGCTCGGGCGTGGCGCGAACCTGGTGACGGGCGGCGGCCGCGCCCCGGAGCACGGCTCGCCGCTGTTCTTCTCGGCCACCGTGCTCGACGGCGTCACCGACGAGATGGAGATCGCGCGCGAGGAGACGTTCGGGCCGGTCGCGCCCGTGAGCGCGATCCGGTCGGAGCAGGAGGCGATCGACCTCGTGAACGGGTCGCCGTACGGGCTGCTCTCGGCGATCTTCACGCGCGACCTGGGCCGCGGGCTGCGGTTCGCGGAGGCGGTCCGCACCGGCTGGGTCAACGTGAACGAAGGCACGAACTACTGGGAGTCCCACCTGCCGTTCGGCGGGCGCGCCGGGTCCAGGAGCGGCGTGGGTCGCGTGGGCGGCCGGTACTCGATGGAGCGGCTCACCGAGCTCAAGACCATCGTGGTCGACCTCGGCTGACCGGGCCAGCGGCCGACGGGCCGCGGGGTTGACTCGCGCGCAACCTCCTTCGCAAGGTACCGTGTCCGTCGGATGAACAGGGAGGGAACGCGAGGCGACGCCGTGGCGACGTCGGAGCTGGTCCAGCCGCTCCGGCGGGCGCGGGACCTGCTCGGCGCCGTCGGCGGCTCGGTCGATTTCGACCACGCCGTCGGCTACTACGACGAGACGCGGGGCCTCTCGCCCGAGGTCCAGGACGAGACCGTCCGGCGGCTGCGGGACGCGCTCGGCCCGGCCGCGTCCGTGATCGAGGTGGGCGCCGGCACGGGACAGATCGCGATCCCACTCGCTCGCAGCGGCCTCCGGGTCCTGGCTGTGGACCTGTCGGCGCCGATGCTCCGGCGCCTCGAGCAGCACGCTCGCGACCAGGGGGCGCACGTGCCCACGGTCGTGGGTGACGCCACGCGCCTCCCGATCGGCGACGCGGCATGCGATGGGGTCGTGATGCGGCACGTCCTGCACCTGGTCGCGGACTGGCGGCAGGCCCTCGACGAGGTGGTCCGGATCGTGCGGCCGGGGGGCTCGTTCCTCGTCAGCATCACCGACTACACGGGCCTGTACCGGACGCTGCAGGAGCGCTTCCTGCGGGCGGCCGGGGGGCTCCCCGTCGCGGTGGGGCTGCGGCCCGACGACGCCGCGTCGCTGGAGCATGAGCTGGCCGGCCACGGTGCGACCGGATCCGTGCTCGAACCCGTGCGCGGCCAACGGACGCTCACGGTCTCGTCCTTCCTCGAGAACATGGAGCGCGGGGTCTACACGTGGACCTGGGCGGCTTCGCCGACCGTCCGCCGCCACGCGGTCCGCTCCGTCCGGCGGTGGGCGCGCCGGCACCTCGGCCGGCTCGATCGCCCGGTCGAGTCCGAGTTCGCGATCGAATGGAGGGCCTTTCGCCTCCCTGGCCGGTTCCCCGGCGGCGAGGCTGCCGGCGCCGCATCGTTGCCCTGACCGCAACGGAATCGTTGTCGGCGCAACACCGCTCGGGGACCATCGCGGGGTACCGGATCGCGTGAGGCCCGATCTCAGGGCCGATCCCGTGAGGAAGGCCCGGAGCACGCATGCGCGAGCGCGCCCAGACCGTCATCGTCGGTGCCGGCATCGTCGGCACGAGCGCCGCCTATCACCTGACGGACCTGGGGATCACCGACGTCCTGGTGCTGGATCAGGGACCCCTGTTCGAGACCGGTGGATCGACCTCGCACGCGCCCGGACTGATCTTCCAGACGAACGGCTCGCGCACGATGTGCCGGATCGCGCAGGACACCGTCGCCCTGTACCGCTCCCTCGAGCTGGACGGCGAGCCGCTGTGGTACGGAGTCGGCAGCCTCGAGGTGGCCACCACCCCTGAGCGGATCCAGGAGCTGCAGAGGCGGCAGGGGTTCGCCCACGCCTACGGGCTGGACGGGACGGAGCTGCTGAGCCCCGCGGAGGCGGCGGAGCGGAGCCCGTTGCTCGACCCGGACACGATCCTGGGCGCGTACTGGGTCCCGAGCGACGGGGTGGGCAAGGGGGTCGGCCTCGCCACGGCGCTGGCGCAACGGGCCCGGGCCGCTGGCGTCGCCCTGGAGGGCGGCGTCACGGTCACCGGCTTCGACGTCCGCGACGGCCGTGTTCAGGGGGTCCGGACCGACCGCGGCGACGTCGAGTGCGAGCGGGTCCTGCTGTGCGCAGGGATCTGGGGTCCAACCGTCGGTGCCATGGCCGGCGTCCCGATCCCCTTGGTCGCGGTGCAGCACCAGCTGGTCTGGACCGATCCGGTCCCCGAGCTGGCGGGGCTCGCGGGCGACACGTGGGCGCAGCATCCGATCGTCCGACACCAGGACCTGTCGATGTACGTCCGTCAGCGCGACGACCACTGCGGCGTCGGCAACTACCGGCACGAGCCGATCGTCACGGCCCAGTCGCAGATCCGACGGCCCGGCTCTCCGATGCAGCCTTCCTTGATGCCGTTCACGCCCGAGGACTTCGACCTGTGCGAGGCGGAGACCGAGCGGATGTTCCCCGCGCTCACCGGGAGGATGCGGCCGAGCGATCCGTCCCGGACGTTGAACGGGATGTTCTCGTTCACGCCGGACGCCGGCTCGATCGTGGGGGAGAGCGCGCGTACGCGCGGCGTCTGGGTCTGCGAGGCGGTCTGGGTCACGCACGCCGCGGGCATGGCCCGGCAGGCGGTCGAGTGGATGGTCACGGGCGAGCCGAGCTACGACCTGGCCGAGGCCGACGCGAACCGCTTCTACCCCTTCCAGACGACGGCCCCGTACGTGCGCGCCCGCGGCGAGCAGCAGTATCGCGAGGTCTACGACATCCTCCATCCACGTCAGCAGCCGTCCTCCCCGCGGAACCTACGGCTCACGCCCTTCCACGCCCGGCACCGCGAGCTCGGCGCGTCGTTCGTGGTGGGCGCCGGGTGGGAGCGGCCCCAGTGGTTCGAGTCGAACCGTCCGCTCGTGGCCGGGGTGACCCACGAGTGGGCCCGCCGCGGCGGCTGGGCGGCCCAGCTCTGGTCGCCGATCGAGGGCGCCGAGCACCTGGCGACGCGTCGGGACGCCGCCCTGTTCGACCTCACGCCCTACGTGAAGCTCGACGTCACCGGGCCGGACGCCCTGGCGTTCCTCGAGCGGATCTGCGCGAACCGGATCGACCGGGAGCAGGGCGCCGTCGTGTACACGGCGATGCTCACGCCGAGCGGGGGGATCCGGTGCGACCTCACGGTGACCCGCGGCGGCGACGACGCGTTCATGGTCGTCACGGGCGGCGGCTCGGGGATGCACGATCTCGCGTGGATCCGGCGGCAGCTGCGTCCCGACGAACGCGTCTCGATCGTCGACGGGACCGAGCATCGGTTCTGCCTGGGCCTGTTCGGCCCCCGTGCGCGCGACGTGCTGAGCGCGGTCACCGACGCCGACGTCTCGAACGGCGCCTTCCCCTACCTGACCGCTCGCCACGTGCACGTGGCCGAGGTGCCCGCGCTCGCGCAACGCATCTCCTACGTGGGCGAGCTGGGGTGGGAGCTCTACGGGCCGATCGAGATGGGCGACCGCGTGTGGGACGTGTTGTGGGAGGCCGGCCGGGAGCGCGGCCTGATCGCCGCCGGCCTGGGCGCCTTCGACTCCCTCCGCCTGGAGAAGGGGTACCGGCTCTGGGGCCAGGACCTCACGATCGAGCACGACCCGCTCGAGGCCGGGCTGGGCTTCGCCGTGCGGTGGGACAAGGACTTCCAGGGCCGGGGGGCCCTGGAGGCGAAGCGGGACGCGGGGCTCACGCGGCGTCTCGCGTGCCTGACGTTCGACGACCCCCGGCACGTCGTGCTGGGCAAGGAGCCGATCCGGCACGAAGGCCGCGTGGTCTCGTACGTGACCAGCGCGAGCTACGGGTACTCGATCGGGAGGGGGATCGCCTACGGGTACCTCCCGGCCGAGCTGGCCGTCGAGGGAACGCCCCTCGAGGTGCAGTACTTCGCGGAGCGTCTCGCGGCCACGGTCGCGGCCGATCCGCTGTTCGACCCCAAGGGGCAGCGGCTGAGGAGCTAGGAGAGCCATGAGCGACGACGACATCGACCTGCGAGCACTGTCCGACGACGATCTGACGAAGCAGATGCACGACGACCTCTACGACGGTCTGGCCGACGAGATCGTGGAAGGGACGCAGATCCTGCTCGAGCGCGGGTGGCCGGCCGACCGCGTCCTGAACGAGGCGCTGGTCGAGGGCATGCGCATCGTCGGGATCGACTTCCGCGACGGGATCCTGTTCGTCCCCGAGGTGCTCCTGGCCGCCAACGCGATGAAGGCGGGGATGGAGATCCTGCGACCGCTGCTCGCCGAGACCGGGGCGGAGCGCATGGGCACGGTCGTGATCGGCACCGTGAAGGGAGACATCCACGACATCGGGAAGAACCTGGTGGCGATGATGCTCGAAGGGGCGGGCTTCGAGGTCCACGACCTGGGGATCAACAACCCCGTCGAGAGCTACCTGGCCGCCCTGGAGGAGCACCAGCCCGACATCCTGGGCATGTCGGCCCTGCTCACCACCACGATGCCGTACATGAAGGTCGTGATCGACGAGTTGGAGGCGAAGGGGCTGCGCGACAAGTACATCGTGCTGGTCGGCGGCGCGCCCCTGAACGAGGAGTTCGGCAAGGCGGTCGGCGCGGACGCGTACTGCCGCGACGCCGCCGTGGCCGCCGAGACCGCACAGGCGCTGGTCCTGGCGAAGCGGGCGGCCGCCGCCGGGGTGAACTGACGTGCCCCAGCTCACCGTGATCCGCTGGCGCGACATCCCCCTGCAGGTCGTGGCGCGCGACGACGACGGCGGCAGCGCGCGCGTGCTGCTGCCCGATCGGTTCCAGGAGGCCGTCGACGCCTCGGCGATGGTCGACGGCCTGATCGGGTCCGACGAGTACACGGGTGAGATGGCGATCGATCGGCGGGACTGCGGGCCCGACCTCGAGGCGGAGGTCCGCGCCGAGGCCGAACGGCTCGAAGCGTCGTGGTCCGAGGAGGATCTCCGCGTCGCGATCCGCGCGGGCGGGACCTGGCACGGGGAGCCCGTGTGACCGACACCGTCCTCGCGTCGGCCACCCGCGAGGTGGTGATCGGCTCGGGCCGCCCGTTCGTCGTGATCGGGGAGCGGATCAACCCGACGGGCCGCGCGAAGCTGGCCCGGGAGATGGCCGCCGGCGACTTCTCCTCGGTGATCGCCGACGTCGCCTCGCAGATCGAGGCGGGCGCGCACATGCTCGACGTCAACGCCGGGATCCCGCTCGCCGACGAGCCGGCGATCCTCGCCGAGACCGTGCGACTGGTCCAGACGCTCACCGACGTGCCGCTCTCGATCGATTCGTCGATCGTCGCCGCGCTCGAGGCGGGGCTGGCGGCCTACGAGGGCAAGGCGCTGGTCAACTCGGTCACCGGTGAGGAGGAGCGGCTCGAGGCGGTGCTCCCGCTGGTCGCGAAGCACGGCGCCGCCGTCGTCGCGATCACGAACGACGAGACCGGCATCAGCGAGGACCCCGACGTACGGTTCGAGGTCGCTCGGACGATCGTGCACCGGGCCGCCGACCATGGGATCGTGGCCGCCGACGTGGTGGTCGATCCCCTCGTGATGCCCGTCGGCGCGATGGGCACGGCCGGGCGCCAGGTCTTCGCGCTGGTCCGCAGGCTCTCCGACGAGCTCGGTGTGAACACGACCTGCGGCGCCTCGAACATCTCGTTCGGCCTGCCGAGCCGCAACGGCATCAATGGGGCGTTCCTGACGATGGCGATCGCGAACGGCATGACCAGCGCGATCACCTCGCCCCTCCACCCCGAGGTCCGCGAGGCCGTGATGGCCGCCGACGTGCTGATGGGCAACGACCGGCACGCCGCGGCGTGGATCGCGCGCCACCGTGAGCAGCCCGCCTCGGCGAGCGGACGCCGCCGAGGGGGTCGTGCCGCCCGGGTCGGAGCGACGTCCGGGTCTGCCGCCGAGACGACCGAGCCGTCGTGACCGACCGGGACCCGCTCGTCGTCTTCACGCCGTCGGGGCGGCGAGGGCGGTTCGAGGGCGGGACGAGCGTCCTGGACGCAGCTCGTTCGCTCGGCGTCGATCTCGATTCCGTCTGTGGGGGTCGGGGGATCTGCGGCCGCTGCCAGATCGTCGTCGCGGAGGGCTCGTTCGCGAAGCACGGTCTCGAGTCGCGCGGCGATCACCTGATCCCGCTCACCGAGCCCGAAGTGGTGTACCGCGAGCGGAGCGGGCTCGCCGCCGACCGTCGCCTGGGATGCCACGCGCGGATCGTGGGCGACCTGGTCGTCGACGTCCCGCCCGAGTCGCAGCTGCATCGGCAGCTGGTGCGGAAGGAGGCCGACGCGCATCCGATCGAGGTCGACCCGGTCGTGCGCCTCCACTACGTGGAGGTGCCTCGGCCGGACCTGTCCGACCCGAGCGGCGATCTCGAACGGCTGCGCGCCGCGCTCCGGGACGAGTGGCGGCTGGAGGGGCTGGCCGTCGATCCCGTCGTGCTGCCGGCCCTCCAACCGGCGCTGCACGACGGCGGCTGGACCGTGACCGTGACGGTGCACGACGGGTCCACGATCACAGGGGTCCGCCCCGGGTTCCACGACGTGATGCTCGGCGTGGCGTTCGACGTCGGCTCCACGACGATCGCGGGCCATCTCTGCGACCTGCACACGGGCGAGGTGCTCGCGAGCGCCGGCGCGATGAACCCGCAGATCCGCTACGGCGAGGACCTGATGAGCCGGGTCTCCTACGTGATGCTGCATCCGGGTTCCGAGCGGGAGCTCACCGAGGCGGTACGGGTGGCGCTGCGCGATCTGGTCGGCGAGCTGTGCGGCGCGGCGGCCCGTGGGCGCGACGACGTCCTCGAGGTCACGATCGTGGGCAACCCGATCATGCACCACCTCGTGCTGGGGTTCGATCCCACGGAGCTCGGCCAGGCACCGTTCACGCCCGTGACCGACGAGGCCGTCCGGCTCCCGGCACGGGAGCTGGGGCTGGAGATCGCCGCGGGTGGTCGCGTGTACGTCCTCCCGCTGATCGCGGGCCACGTGGGCGCCGACACCGCTGGTGTGATCCTGTCGGAGGCTCCGCACCTGCAGGAACGCGTCAACCTGGTGGTCGACGTGGGGACGAACGCCGAGATCGTCCTGGGCGATCGGGAGCGTTTGCTCGCCGCGTCCAGCCCGACGGGCCCCGCGTTCGAGGGCGCGCAGATCTCGTGCGGCCAACGCGCCGCGCCCGGCGCGATCGAGCGGGTGCGTATCGATCGCGAGACGCTCGAGCCCCGTTTCCGCGTGATCGGAACGGACGCATGGTCCGACGAGCCGGGTTTCGACGCCGACGCCGTGACCGGCGTCTGCGGGTCGGGCATCATCGAGCTCGTCGCCGAGCTGTACCTGGCGGGCGTGATCACGAGCGACGGCGTGATCGACGGCTCGCTCACGTCGCGGACGTCCCGGGTGCTCCCCGACGGGCGGACGTTCTCCTACCTGGTGCACGACCCCGCGGGGGGACCGCGCCTCCTGCTCACCCAGAACGACGTGCGCCAGGTGCAGCTCGCCAAGGCGGCCCTCTACGCGGGGTGTCGTCTGCTGATGGACGCCTACGGCGTCGACCACGTGGATCGGATCCGCCTGGCGGGAGCCTTCGGCGCGCACCTGGACGGGCTCTACGCGATCGTGCTCGGCCTCGTGCCCGACGCCGATCCGGCGACGGTCACGAGCGCCGGGAACGCGGCCGGGACGGGCGCGCGGATCGCCTTGCTGAACCGCGCGGCTCGCGCCGAGATCGAGGACGTCGTTCGCCGCGTGGAGAAGCTCGAGACGGCCGTGGAGCCCCGGTTCCAGGAGCACTTCGTCGGGGCGATGGGCATCCCGCACGCCACCGATCCCTTCCCCCGGCTGCGCGAGGTCGTCGACCTCCCCGTCCCGTCCACGGTGCGGAGCGGCCGGCGCCGACGGCGAGAGAGGAGCACGGCATGACCGAGACGGGGCGCCGCCGCAGCGGGGGACGCGAGGCTCGACGCGCCGCGCGGCTCCACGAGGTCGCCGAGCGCGTGCCGTTCCTGACGCGCACGATGGGGCCGTTCGAGGTCCTCTCCGAGGAGGGCCTCGAACTGATCGAGCACAACGCCGACACGATCCTGGAGCAGGTCGGGATCGAGTTCCGCGACGCGCCCGACGCCGTGGCGCTGCTGCAGGGCGCGGGCTGCGACGTGGAGGGGGACCGGGTCCGGTTCCCGCGAGGGCTGGCCCGACAGCTCGTCCAGGCGACGGCGCCGAGCGAGTTCGACCAGCACGCCCGCAACCCCGAACGCACGGTCCATCTGGGCGGCACGGCGACCGTCCTCGCGCCCGCGTACGGCTCCCCGTTCGTCCGGGACCTCGACGGCGGCCGCCGGTACGGGACGATCGAGGACTTCCGCAACTTCGTGAAGCTCTCGTACAGCACCCCGTGGCTGCACCATTCCGGCGGGACCGTGTGCGAGCCGGTGGACCTCCCCGTGAACAAGCGCCACTACGACATGGTCTACGCGCACATGCGCTACTCGGACAAGCCGTACATGGGCTCGGTGACCCACCCGCAGCGGGCCGAGGACACCGTGGCGATGGCCAGGATCCTCTTCGGCGCCGACGCCGTGGAGGAGCGCGCGTACGTCCTCAGCCTGATCAACGCGAACTCGCCGCTGGTCTGGGACTCGAGCATGCTGGGCGCGGCCAAGGCGTACGCGCAGGCGAACCAGGCGGTGATCATGACGCCGTTCATCCTGGCAGGGGCGATGTCACCGGCCACCTCGGCGGGGGCGGCCACGCAGACCCTCGCCGAGGCGCTCGCCGGGATGGCGTACGTGCAGCTCGTGCGGCCGGGTGCTCCGGTCGTGTTCGGCTCGTTCGCCTCGTCGATGTCGATGCAGTCCGGCGCCCCGACGTTCGGCACGCCGGAGCCCGCCCTCGTGCTCTTCGCGCTCGCCGCCTGCGCGCGGCGCCTGGGGGTTCCGTTCCGCTCGGGTGGGTCGCTCACGGCGTCGAAGATCCCGGACGCCCAAGCGGCCTACGAGTCGGCGAACACGCTGCAGCCCACGATCCTCGCGGGGACGAACTTCGTGCTGCACGCCGCCGGGTGGCTCGAGGGCGGTCTGGCCATGGGCTACGAGAAGTTCGTCCTGGACCTGGATCAGTGCGGGCAGGTCCATGCCTTCGTGCGCGGCATGGATCTGTCGCCGAACGGTCAGGCGCTCGATGCGATCGTCGAGAACGGCCCCGGACAGCACTTCCTGGGCACGGCGCACACGCTGGCGAACTTCGAGACGGCCTTCTACCGCTCGTCGATCGCGGACAACAACTCGTTCGAGCAATGGGAGATCGAGGGATCGAAGGACGCGATCGCTCGGGCGAACGCGATCTGGAAGCGGATGCTGGCCGAGTACGAGGCCCCGCCGATCGACGAGGCGAAGGACGAGGAGCTCCGGGAGTGGATCGACAAGCAGAAGGCCTCGTTCCCCGACTCGAACGTGTGATGGCCTCAGTCGAGGAGCGGGGCGGAGTACGGGTAGGGGCAGAGCACCCGGCAGCCCTCGCCGGTCACCACCACCTGGTCCCCCAGCTTGACCCCGTGCGCGGAACCGATCTCTCCCGCGAAGATCTCGACGACGAGCGCCATGTCGCGCTCGAGCACCGTCTCCGGGTTCGACTGCGGATCCGACGGATGGCACACGCTGGGGTTCTCTTCCTCCAGCCCGATCCCGTGGACCATGCACTCGTAGCGTTGCGCGTGGAACCGCGCGGGGATCGCGGGGGAGACGGCGGCGAGATCCGCGCACGCGATGCCGGGCCGGATCAGCGCCTCCATCTCGGTCAGCCACGCGTGGGCGGCGCGATAGACGTCCGCTTGTTCGCGCGTGGGCGGGCCCCCGCCCGCCAGGAAGGTCCTCGAGACGCAGGAGAACATCCCCTCGATCCCGACGGTGTCGGTGTCCACGAAGACCAGGTCGCCGTCCTCGAGGCGCCGGTCCGTCGCCTCGGCCCGGTCGAGGGGCAGGAGCTCCTGGGCGGTCTTCACCTGCCGCGCGCGCTGCGTGACGGGCGCCGCGTCGACGATCGCGACCCCGCGACGGGCCAGCGCGAGGAACCCCGGCGTCCCGAGCCGGTCGACCGCCACGACCTCGACGCCGGCGCCCAGCTCGCGGAGCGCGTCCAGGGCCAGGTCGGCCCACACGTCGGCCTCCGCCCCCGGGTCGTCGAAGAACTCCCACGCGTGCATCGGTCGGACGTCGGGCGTTCGCAGGAGCGACCGGTGCATCGAGTTGGGGTGCTCGAAGAGGATCGGTGTGCCCCGTTGCGCCACCACGACGCACCGGGCGAAGGTGCTCATCGCGTACACGGGCATCGCGGTGGCGCCGGTCGCGTAGCGGATGTTCGGTTCGTGGAAGAGCAGGCAGGCCTCGACGTCCTGCTCCGCCATCGCGCGCTGCAGCCGGTCGAGCCGTTCCCGTCGGAGCCGCTCCACGTCGAGGGCCAGGACGTCCATGCCGATGAGATAGCACGTGGATGGGCTCGACGGTCGACCGCAGGTCATCACGTGGCTCACGGTCGCGTCGACCCCGGACCGATGATGTCCGGAACCGCGGGGGTCGGACGATGGCGCTGAGGATCGGCAGACGCAAGGCGATCGAGCTGACGGCCGACCAGCGCTCCGCGCTCCGCGCGCTCGTGTCGCGCGCCAAGTTCGAGGTGATCCCCCTCCTCAACGCGATCCACACGTGCGAGGACCTGCCGCCCGGGTCGCAGGTCACGGTCACCTCCTCCCCGAGCCACGGGATCGAGGCCACGATCGAGCTCGCGGAGAAGCTGGCCGCGCGGGGCCACCTCGTGATCCCGCACCTGTCGGCGCACATGATCTGGACCCAGCAGCACCTCGAGGATCTCGTCGCCCGCCTCGCCGACGGGGGGTTCCGGCGGATCTTCGTGGTGGGGGGCGACGCGCAGGACCACGGTGACTTCCACGACGGCTTGATGCTGCTGCGTGCGATCGACGAGCTGGGGCGGCCGTTCGACGAGATCGGCGTCCCCTCGTACCCGGAGGGACACCCGAGCATCCCCGACGAGGTCCTGGTGCGCGCGCTGCTCGAGAAGCAGCGCCACGCCTCGTACATGGCGACCCAGATGAGCTTCAACCCCGGGGCGATCGAAACGTGGGTCGTCCGGATGCGCGAGGAGGGCGTGACGCTGCCGATCCACCTGGGCGCTCCCGGGGTGGCGGAGATCACGAAGCTCCTGCGGATCGCCGCGCGGATCGGGGTCGCCGACTCGGCCCGCTACCTGAAGAAGAACCGGTCGCTGATCGGCCACGTCGTGAAGGGGCGGTTCGGACCCGACGGCCTCCTCGAGGCGCTCGCCACGACGATCGCCGACCCCGTGGCCCGCGTCGAGGCGCTCCACCTGTTCACCTTCAATCAGATCCAGGGCACGGTGGCGTGGCAGCGGGGGATGCTGGATCGGGATCTGCCCGACCCGCCATGACCGTCACCCTGGTCGAGGTGGTCGGCGATCGTGAGGCCTACCTCGACCTCCTCCTCGAGGCCGACGACAGCGAGGCGGTCGTGCGCTTGTACCTGGACGACGGGCTGCTCTTCGAGATCCGTGACGAGGACCGGCTCGTCGGCGAGGTGCTCGTGCTCCGCGAGGACGACGCGATCGAGATCAAGAGCATCGCGCTGTACGAGGCGGAGCGCGGCCGCGGGATCGGACCCCGGGCGATCGCCGAGGTGGTGCGGAGGGCGCGCGGCGAGCGCGTCGCCCGGGTGATCGTCGGCACCGCCGACAGCGCCCCGGACACGATCGCGTTCTATCGACGGTGCGGGTTCCGCGACGCGGGTGTCCGCGAGGGGTTCTTCGACGCGTACCCCGAGCCGGTGCTGGTGGACGGCGTGCAGGCGCACGACATGGTGCTGCTGGAGCTGCGGCTCGACGACCCGGCGTGACCGTCGCCCTCACGGATCGAGCGGCAGCGGCCGATACCTTCGAGTGATGACCAGACGTCCCTCCGGCCGGTGGTGGGTCGCGGCGCTGGGAGCGTTGCTGCTCGCGCTGGTGTTCCCGTTCATCCCACGGTGGTTCCGTGGTGACGCCGACGTGCTCGACATCGGGCCCCTGGTCCTGTTCTCGGGCCTGGGGGCCATGGTGGGCGCGGCCGCGGGGATCCTGGTCGCAGCACGGATCCATGCCGGTCAGCGCGATGACGGTGGCGCGGGAGGGATGCGGGCGGCCCTCGGGGGCGCCGCGCTCGCGTTCGCGGTGGCGATCGTGCTCCGGGGGTTCGCGCCGGTCGTGGCCGCGGGCACCGCGGCCCTCGCCCTGGGCTTCGCCCTGGCGCTGTTGACGGTCCACGCGCTCGTGCTGCGGCGACGCGGTCGCGCGGCCGGCGTCTAGGACCGGAGCACGTCCACCGCGGCGAGGAGCCGGTCGACCAGCGATCCGGCGAAGGACCAACGGACGAAGACGCGGGTGGCGCCGTCGAGCTCCTGCAGGATGACCGGCGTCCGCGCGAACGTGGTCTGCGCGCAGCGGCCCGGCACCCACCCACCACGCGGATCCAGATCGAGGCCGCACCCCGTCGCGAGGAGCTCCAGGCGGTCGACCCCGCGCAGCTCGATCACGGTCCGGCTGTCGCTCACGTCGACGACGCTGTGAGGGCGGTCCGCCACGGCGGACCGCAGCTCTTCGAGCCGGCGCGGAGCCTCGACCGGGGTCGTCACCACGAGCCACTCGTCGGGTCCGAGCCACAGGATCCCCCACGTCATGTCGCCGGCGACCGTGTTCGGTTCGAACGGGAGGTCGAGGCCGGCCGCCGTCTCGGGATCGCAGCGCACGTCGACGTGCACCAGGAACGGCACCTCCGCAGCGGAGATCCTCGCGAGGTCGTGCTCGCGCCCGGCGAGCGGCGAACGACGCATCGGCGCCGACGGATCAGCCATCGCGCCGCTCCCCCTCGGGGTCGACGAACACCGGGTCGGTGACGTCGACCGGGACCGCCCTCCCGTCGACGACGGCGACGAGCGTGCTCCCGCGCAGGTCCCGTCCCCGCCGCACCATCGCCAGGGCGAACGAACGGCCGAGCGCGGCGCTGGCGTAGCTGGATGTGACGTGCCCGAGCATCGGTACCGGCGGAGCGAGATCGGTCCCGGCGACCAGCTGCGTCCCTTCCGGCAGCACGAGTCCGGGCTCGTGCGGGAGCAGCCCGACGAGCTGCTTGCGATCCGGCCGGACCGTGTCGGGCCGCACGAGCGAGCGCTTGCCGATGAAGTCGCCCTTCCCCGTGTTCACGATCCAGCCCATCCCGAGATCGTCGGGCGTCGCCGTGCCGTCGGTGTCCTGTCCCACGATCACGAAGCCCTTCTCCGCACGGAGCACGTGCATCGCCTCGGTCCCGTACGGCGCGAGACCGAGCGGCGTCCCCGCCGCGACGATCGCGTCCCAGACGTGGCGTCCGAAGGTCGCGGGGACGTGGACCTCGAACGAGAGCTCACCGGTGAAGCTCACGCGACAGACGTGCGCCGGGGCGCCGGCGACCGATCCACGGCGCAGCGTCATGAAGGGGAAGGCCTCGTTCGTCAGGTCGAGGTCGGTCCCCGCGGCGGCGAGGAGGTCGCGCGCCAGCGGGCCGCCGACCGCCACGACCGCCCACTGCTCCGTGACGCTGGTGCAGTACACGCGCATCCCGGGCCATTCCGTCTGGAGCCATTCCTCGAACCGGTCCAGGACCATGGCCGCCCCACCCGTCGTGGTCGTCACGAGGAACCGGTCGTCCGCGAGGCGCATCGCGACCCCGTCGTCCACGACCATGCCGTCGAGCCCCAGCATCAACCCGTAACGGATCGTGCCCACCGGCAGGCTCGACATCCGGTTCGTGTACATCCGGTCGAGGAAACCGCCGGCGTCCGGGCCGACGACCTCGATCTTGCCCAGGGTGCTGGCGTCCAGGACGCCGGCCGCCGTCCGCAGCGCCCGGCATTCGCGCGCGACGGCCTCGTCCATCGTCTCCCCCGACCGGGGGTAGAAGCGTGGACGCTTCCACTGGCCCACGTCCTCGAACACGGCGCCGGCGGTCACGTGCCAGGGGTGGATCGGCGTGGTCCGGATCGGGTCCAGGAGCGGACCGCCGTCCAGGCCCGCCAGGGCCGCGAAGGGGACGGGGAAGGCGGGCGGGCGAGCGTTCGAGGGACCCTGGGCATCGGGCTGCCACCCCAGGAGCCGGTTCGTGATGCCGGCCGTCAGCACGCCGCTCGTGCGTCCCTGGTCGATCGTCGTCCCGATGTAGGTGGCGCGCTTGACGTGCTCCACGCTCCGGAGCCCTCGGGCGACCGCCTTCGCGACGTCGGCCACCGTCTGGTCCCGTTGGAGCTCGACGTACTTCCGTGCGTCGTCGCCGGGGACGTCCCACGACGGTGTGCACGCCGGGAGACCGTCGCCTGCCGCCGCGCCCACCACGTCGAGCCACGGCGGCCCCGTTCCGTCCGGCACGAAGGCGGCGATCCCTTCGTCGTAGCGGAGGCCGCCGCCGATCCCCCGGTACAGCTGGAGCGCGGGATCCCAGCCGCCGGCGACCAGGAGCAGGTCGGCCTCGACCACCTCCTGCTCGCCCGCCGGCCCGAGGAGGTTGACGGCAGTGACCCGCTCCTCGCCGGACGTGCCGGCCACGACCCAGCCGGAGCGGACGTCGGTGCCCCCGGCTCGGGCGGCGTCGGTCGCCGAACCGCCGCGGGCCGTGTCGGCGATCGCCACGAGCTCGGCTCCCGCCGCGACGAGGGCGCTCGCCGCCTCGTAGCCCGTGTGGTTCGTCGTGAACAGCACCACGCGCTCGCCGGGCAGCACGCCGAACGCCTCCACATAGGTGCGGGCCGCGCTCGCCAGCATCACGCCGGGCCGGTCGTTGTCGGGGAACGCCAGGGGTCGCTCGTACGCCCCGGTCGCGAGGATCACGCGCTCGGCGCGGACGTGCCAGATCGTCTCGAGCTGCCCGCGTTGGTGGAGCACGACGTACCCGTCGTCGTAGAGACCGAGCGCCGTGGTGCCGATCTGGGGCTCCAGGAGCCCCGCGTCGGCGAGCTCGGGTGCGCCGGGCAGCTGCCGTCGCTCGACGAGCAGGACGCGTCCCGCATGGGCCGCAGCCTGGATCGCGGCCGCCGTCCCGGCCGGACCGGCCCCCACGACGAGGACCTCGACGTGCCGGTGCCGGTGCGCCACCGGGCGCGTGCCGTGCGGTTCCGGCGAGAGCCGGCCGACCCCCGGCCGGCTCTCGACCACGAGGCCGTCGACGAGATCCACCGTGGTCGCAGCCGTGATCGGCTCGAACCAAGGAGCCGACACCTCGACGAACGCGTTCGGCTCCTCGATGCCGGCGCTGAACACACCGCGGGGGCGTCCCTCGATCGGCGAGCGGCCCACGACGTCGACGTCGTTGGCGAGGAGGGCGCTGGCCACGGTGTCGCCCGCGAAGCCGGTCAGCGGCACGCCGTCGAACGAGAACGAGACCGGCCGGGACCGGTCGATCCACGCTCCGCCGGTGGGGAGTCGACGCGCCGTCATCCCACCCCTTCCGGGCGAGGGGCGACGTCGCTCGGCTCCGGTGGCTCCTCGTCGTACCGGTAGGTGGTCAGGAACGCGTGCGTCGCGGTGTCCCGCACCGCGTTGAACCAGCGGCGGCACCCGGCCGCGTGCATCCAGCGCTCGTGGAACGGGCCCCTCGGGTTGTCGCGCAGGAAGAGGTAGTCGGCCCACGCCTCGTCCGAGAGGGTCTCGGGGTCGGCAGGGTAGGTGACGTGCGCCTGGCCCCCGTAGCGGAACTCGATCTCGTCGCGCGGGCCGCACCACGGACAGCGGATCAGCAGCACGTCACGCGTCTCCTCCATCGAACGCGACCACCGCGCGCTTCGGCGCTGTGAGCCGCCACGCCTCGGTCAGCAGCTCGCGCATCTCGTCGGGGTCGACCGTGCGGATCACGATGCCGACCCACCCGCTGGGCCCCACGTAGGGAGGGACGAAGAAGGTCTCGGGCTCCTGCGCGATCAGCGCCTGCTGCTCGTCCCTGCTGGACTTCACCCACGCGTGCCGCTCGTGCTCGGAGAACATCATGAAGATCCTGTTCCGCACGCGGAACGTGGCGGTCTCCCAGGTCTCGCGCTCCTCCGCACCGGGGAGCGACAGCGCGAACCGGCGGATCGTGTCACGCCGCACCCGCGGCCCCCGGTCCGTCGAGCGGCCGGACGACCGCGAACAGGCGCCACCGGTCCGGGACGCCCTTGAGCTCGTGGTCGCCGCGGTCCTCGAAGCCGATCCCCGACCCCGCCACCAGGTCCTTGACGGTGCTCGAGACCAGGACCTCGTTCGGCCCGGCCACGCCGGCGACCCGGGAGCCGATGTGCACCGCGAGCCCGCTGACCTGCTGGCCGATCGCCTCGACCTCGCCCGTGTGCAGGCCGGTCCGGACCTGGACCCCGAGGGCGGCCGTCGCCTCCGCGATCGCCGCCGCGCACCGGATCGCCCGGGCCGGTCCGTCGAACCGCGCGAGGAAGCCATCGCCCGCGGTGTCGATCTCGATGCCGCGGAACCGTGTGAGCTCGAAGCGGATCGTCGATCGGAAGGCGGCGAGCAGCTCGCGCCAGGCGCGGTCGCCGATCTCGGCGATGCGCTCGGTCGAGCCCACGATGTCGGTGAACATCACCGTGGCGAGTGTCCGGTCCTGGTCCGCGTCGGTGGGCGATCCGCCGAGGAACGACCGGAGCTCGTCGAGGACCGTCTCGGTGGCGTCGGTCCACAGGAAGTAGTCGTCGCCCGGGATCTCGCGGAGCCGCGCCCCGGGCAGATGGGCGGCCAGGTAGCGACCCTGCTCGACGGGGACCAGCCGGTTGCCGGTCCGGTGGATCACGAGCGACGGCACGCGGACGGAGGGCAGGATCGGGCGGACGTCGAGCTCGAGGAGCATCTTCCGTTGCCGCAGCTGGGTGCCCGGGCTGTTGCCGAGACGCTGATACCGCGCCCACCAGTCACGGAACGCGTCGTCGTGCTGACGCGAGGGCGCCACCACGTCGAGGAAGGCCCCGCGACCCCATCCATCCTCCGTCTCCCGGCGAACGCGGTCCTCGAACTCGGGCGACGTGCCGTACGGATAGTCGGGGGCCGACGCGTACCGCGCGGTGGCGTGCAGCATCACGAGCGCGTGGACCTTCTCGGGATACGTGGCCGCGAAGGTCATGCCCAGCAAGCCACCGAACCCGGACGTGATCAGCACGGCGCGTCGCGAGCGCACCGCCTCCATCACCGCCCGGACATCGTCCATCCACACCTCGAGCGTGGGCAGGCGGTCCAGACCCACCGGGTCCGAGAGACCGGTCCCGCGCTGGTCGAAACAGATCAGCCTCCCCAGGGACGCCAGCCCGCGCAGGAACGCGGCGTACGAGGGCTCCTCCCACTGGATCTCGATCGAGTTCCAGAACTCCGGCACGAACACGAGGTCGAGCCGCCCCTGTCCGAGCTCGTGGTACGCGAGGAAGACGTCGCTGCTGCGCACGTAGCGGACGTCGGGCCGCTGGACCATCAGTGCGCCCTCCAGGCCGCGCGCATCAGTGCGCCCTCCAAGCCGCGCGCATCAGTGCGCGACTCCCGCGGCCCCGTGCTCGTCGATCAGGGCGCCGGTCGTGAACCGGTCCAGGGAGAAGGGCTCGGCGAGCGGGTGCGGGCGTTCGTTCGCGAGCGTGTCGGCGAGGACCCACC
>DATBJQ010000005.1:0-1881 GCA_036556385.1 Actinomycetota bacterium
CATCATGTCCAGCAATGTGCGCTCGCGATCGGCGGCGTCGGTGCGGTCGGACAGCCGTTCGGCGATCACGGGATCGACGGCGCTCCCGCCCGTGTGCACCTCGCGGATCGCGCGCGCGAGCTCGTCGCCCTGCGCGATCCGGTCCTTCAACAGGTAGGCCAGGCCGCTGTGCCCCTGTCCGAGGAGCGCGATCGCGTACTCCTCGTCGTCGTGGGCCGACAGGACCACGACGCCGGTATCGGGATGACGTTCGCGGATCGCGTGCGCGCAGTCGATCCCTTCCAGCTGGAACGAGGGCGGCATCTTGATGTCGGTGACGACGACGTCGGGGACGTGCTCACCGGCCGTCTCCAGCAGCGACGGAGCATCGGCCGCGGCCCCGACGACCTCGATGTCGTCGTAGGAATCGAGGAGCGCCCGCACGCCCTCGCGGACCAGGACGTTGTCTTCGCCGAGCACGACCCGGATGCTCATCCTTCGCTCCCCTGGGCCCGCGGGCCCGCATGTACCATCCGCGCATGGCGCCCCCGCGCGCGACCCGGCCGAGCGCGATCCGCGTGGTGTTCGCGGAGGATAACTACCTGGTCCGCGAAGGCACAGCCGCGCTCCTGGCGACGTCGGACGCGGTGGAGCTCGTCGGCACCGCGGCCTCGCGTGAGGAGCTGCTCGAGGCGGTGGCCGAGCACACGCCCAACGCGGTCCTCACGGACATCCGGATGCCGCCCACCGGCACGAACGAGGGGATCGTGGCGGCGAAGGAGATCCGCGCCGAGCATCCCGAGATCGGGGTCGTGGTGCTGTCGCAGTTCGCGGACGAGGAGTACGCGTACGAGCTGCTGAAGGACGGCGCCGCCGGGCTCGGCTACCTGCTGAAGGAGCGGGTGGCCGACGTCGACGAGCTGGTCCGCGCCCTGGGGGAGGTCGCACGCGGGGGCAGCGTGCTGGACCCCAAGGTCGTGGAGGCGCTCGTCGCCGCGAAGGACCGCATGGCGCACTCGCCGCTCGGCCAGCTGACCGATCGCGAGCGGGAGGTGCTGTCGCACATGGCGCAGGGGCAGAACAACGCCGCGATCGCCACGTCGCTGTTCCTGACCGAACGGGCCGTCGAGAAGCACATCAACTCGATGTTCCACAAGCTCGGGCTCACGGAGGAACCCGACGTGCATCGCCGGGTGATGGCGGTGCTGGCGTTCCTCCGCGAGACCGAGCACGACTGAGCCTCCCGCCGGCCGCTACTGGGCCCGGCGCGTGTCGACGACCAGAACGCTGCACGGCGCGTGCCGCAGCACGAGGTTGGGGACGGAGTCGCGGACCCGCCACCACGTGCCGTGCGCGCCGCGGTTGCCGATCACGATCGTGTCGGCCCGCTCCTGCTCGGCGACCGCGCAGATCCGGTCCGCCACCTCGCCCCGCTCGACCCGCGTGCGGATCGGCAGGTCGTGGAAGCGTGATCGCAGCCGGTCGAGGTGGCCCGCCGGGTCGGGCGAGCGGGCCGGATCGACGACGCTCCGACCGTCGGCGTCGGACTGCACGTACAGGACCAGGAGCTCGGAGCCCCGGTCCCTCGCCATCCGGGCCGCGTCCTCGACGGCGAGGTCGGCGGCGGCGGTCGTATCGGTTCCCACCAGGATCGTTCCCATCGTGGTGCCTCCTTCGATGCTCACGGCACCACCGTAGGACGGGCCGACGGTCGCGGCGACGGCGCCCGCACCACGGATCGCTGGGGGTACCACCACCGCCCCCGGGGGTGCTGTGGACCGCGAACGGGACCCGCTGACGTCCTTCCGCCGGAGGGACGCCAGGGGCCACAATCCCGGTCATGACGGCAGCGTCGCCAGCCCGGAGGTCCGGCGCGGGAGCCTGGATCCTCACGGTCGCAAC
>DATBJQ010000006.1:0-25126 GCA_036556385.1 Actinomycetota bacterium
GGCGGCCGGCGGCGCCGGACCCTCGGACGGCGAGGCGCTCGGCGTCGCCGTGGGCGATCCGCTGACGGAGGGCGTCGCGGAGGCCTGCGGCTGCACCTGGATCGTCTGCTCGGCCGCCTGCGCCTCGGGGCGTGACCCGAAGCAGTCGAGCTCCGTGCCCTCGGGGTCGACCAGGCAGACGCGGGACGGGGTCGAGACGACCTCGAGCGAGGCCAGGACATCCTCGGCGAGCTGCGGTTCGTCGGCGCACCCGTAGTTGGCGTCCTCCTCGCCGACGAGGCAGGACAGTTCCGCCGGGCGCTCCTCGACGCGGCTGTTGCTCAGACCCGGGATCTGCACCTCGATCGTGGTGCCGGACAGGAAGATGTCGGGCTCGCCCACGCCGAAGGCGTCCACGCGGTTGCGGATGTTCTCCAGCGTCTGCTCCATCACGTCCTGCTCCGTCCCGGCGGGCGCGGAGAGGATCACCGCCACGCCGCCCTGGAGGTCGAGGCCGAGCGTCGGCTTGAGCCGGCCCGTGATGAATCCCGCGAGGGACGCGATCACGAGGAGCAGGACGAAGATGATCGACGCCCAGAGCCCGCGGTTCGTTCGCTTCACGCCAGCTCCTGGCCGTTGATCACGAGGCGGAACCGGGCATCGACGGACTCGGCCGCGATGCGGCACATCTGCATCCGGCCCAGGAAGATCTCGAAGTACTCCATGACCTGGCTGATCCGCGTGTCGATCGTGAGCTCCAGGGCGACCGTGCGGGCGTCGGAGTCTACCCGCAGGAAACTCTGCTCGACGGCATGGTTCACGCGGTCGTGGATGTCGCGCTCGACCTCGCCGGACTTGCGGACCCTGCTGCGATGGACATCGGACTTGTCGGCCAGGATCACCGCCGCGGAGATCGGTGACACGGCGGTCCCCTCGGTCTCCTCGTGGTTCGCGATCGCGGCCACGACCGGCATCAGGTCGTACCCGGGCACGGTGTCGCGCAGCACGTGATAGACCATCACGGCGCCGGTCTGGCCGTGCACGTCGCGCGCCAGCGCGTTGCCGACGTCGTGCAGGTAGCCGGCGACGCTCGCGAGCACGGCCTCGCGTTCCGTGTAGCCGAGCCGGTGCAGGACCTGGTACGCGATCTGGGCGACGAGGTTCGCGTGGCGGAACCCGTGCTCGGTGAAGCCCATCGCGTCCATCACGCGGTCGGCCGAGGCGATGTACAGCGAGAGCTCCTCTTTCTCGCGGACGTCGTCGAGCGTGACGGCCGCCAGGTCGGCGCCATCGGGGGCCGGGGGGGTCGCCGCCGCCTCGAGCGGCTGGTCGAGGGCGAGCGCGGGGTCTGCCCGGGGCTCCTCCCCGTCACGGACCGGGCGCTCGGAGGCGCCGGAGGTGGTGCTCACGAGCGGATCGGGCCCGCCGTGTTGTCGTCGTCCGCCTCGTCCTCGACGGGCTCGTCGTCGTACTCCTCGTCCTCGGGCTCGTCCTCGGTCAGGCGACGTGCGATGCCGGCGCGGACCATCTTGATCCGGGTCCCCGGGGCGATCTCGACGGTGACGGTGTCCTCCTCGAGATCCTCGTCGACGATCGTCCCGAACATGCCGGAGGTGGTCAGGATCTCGTCCCCCACGTCGGCGGACCGTTGGAGGGCCTGCTGCTGCGCCATCTTGCGCTTCTGCGAGCGCATCATGAAGAACAGCAGCCCGATCGGGATCAGGAAGATCAGGAACGTGAGCGGGTTGCCGCCTTGCTGCTCTTGGGCGAGGAGGTCGATCATGGGTCCTTCCGTTCTCGAGAGGAACGGCCATCGGGCAGCCCCGACGTCCGTCCGGATCGGCAGGACAGCGAGTCTACCTGCGGGAACCCGTTCCTACAGCGGGAGCGTGCCGGGCTTCGTGGCGCCGACGTGCCGGTAGGCGCGGTCGGTGGCGACGCGCCCACGGGGGGTCCGCTGCAGGAACCCCAGTTGCAGGAGGTAGGGCTCGACGACGTCCTCCACGGTGTCGGGCTCCTCCCCGACCGCGGCCGCGAGCGTGGTGAGACCCACCGGTCCGCCGTCGAACTTCCGGATCACGGCGTCCAGCACCGCGTGGTCCAGCCGGTCGAGCCCTTCCTCGTCGACCTCGAACATCTGGAGGCCTGCCAGGGCGACCTCCTCGGTGACCCGTCCGTCGTGCCGGACCTCGGCGACGTCGCGGACCCGGCGCAGCAGCCGGTTCGCGATCCGCGGGGTGCCGCGCGAGCGCCGGGCGATCTCGGTGGCGCCCTGGGGGGCCACCGTCACCGCGAGGATGCCCGCCGACCGCAGCACGATCCGCGTGAGGTCCTCGACCCCGTAGTAGTCGAGCCGCGGGCTGAACCCGAACCGCTCCCGCAGGGGCAGCGTGATGCGGCCGGGTCGGGTGGTTGCCCCCACGAGCGTGAACCGCGGCAGCTCGAGCCGGATGCTGCGGGCCGTGGGCCCCTTGCCGAGCACGACGTCCAGCATGAAGTCCTCGAGGGCCGGATAGAGGACCTCCTCGACCGCGCGCGGCATCCGGTGGATCTCGTCCACGAACAGGACGTCGCCGTCGCCGAGGTTCGTGAGGATCGCCGCCAGGTCGGAGGGCCGCTCGAGGGCCGGTCCGCTGGTCGGCTGGAACCCTGCCTGCATCTCCACGGCCACGATCTGCGCCAGGGTCGTCTTGCCCAGGCCGGGAGGCCCGCTGAAGAGCAGATGGTCGACGGGCTCCGACCGGTTCCGGGCACCGTCGAGCAGCACCGCGAGCTGCTCCTTCACCCGGTCCTGACCCACGAACTCCCCCAGCGAGCGGGGGCGCAGCGCCACGTCGAACTCCCGGTCCTCCGGGGACAGGGCCGTCGCCTCGATCAGGCGGTCGTCCGCTTCGCCGAGCTCGATCCGGTCCTCCGGGGTCACGCGGCTCATCGTCCCACCTTCTGCAGGGCCTCACGGAGGAGCTCCTCCGTGGGCTTGCCGTCGTCGTCGAGGTCCTGCATCGCGGTCGCCGCCTCCGAGGGCGTGAGCCCCAGCGACACCAGGGCCTCGCGGACATCCACCAGCGGACCCTCGGCGACCAGGTCGCCCTCGCCACCCAGGCGGTCACGCAGGTCGACCACGACGCGCTGCGCGACCTTCTTGCCCACGCCCGGCACGACCGTGAGCGCACCGGCATCGCCGGCGACGACGGCGCGGCGGATCGCGTCGGGGCGCAACGCCGACAGGAAGCTGAGCGCGACCTTGGGACCCACTCCGGTCACGCCGGTCAGGAGGTCGAAGAGCTCGCGCTCGTCGCCGGAGGCGAAGCCGTAGAGCGTCATCGCGTCCTCGCGCACGACCAGCCGCGTGTGGATCCGGGACGTCCTGCCGACGGGCGGCAGCGAGGCGAGTACCGACGTGGGCACCGTGACGTCGTAGCCCACGCCGCCGACCGACACGACGACGCGATCGGCGCCCTTGTCGACCACCTCTCCCTCGAGGAACGAGATCATCGCGAGCCCACCCTCGCCGCGGTCCGGACGGGCATCCCGCGCATCCGCGCGGCGAGCAGGTGGGTGAGCGCCACGGCCACGGCGTCGGCGGCGTCGCCCTTCGAGGGCACGTCCCGCAGGCCGTGGAGGCGGGTGAGGGCCCGCTGCACCTGGGCCTTGTCCGCGTTGCCCTGGCCGGTGACCGCCTGCTTGACCTCGTTCGGACCGTACTCGTGGACCCGGAGACCCGCCTCCGACGCCACGACCATGACCGCGCCCGTCGCGCGCGCGACCTGCAGCGCGCTGACCTGGTTGCGGTTCCACGCGACGCGCTCCACCGCCACGACGTCGGGATGGTGGGCGGCGATCGCCTGGCGGATCGCCGCGGCGAGGAGACGCAGCCGAGCGGCTTCCTCCAGGCCGGAGGGTGTGACGACGGTGTCGGCTCGGTCCAGCACGGTGGAGCGACCCCGTCGGGTCACCACGGCGAGGCCGAGCCGTGCCACCCCGGGGTCCACGCCGAGGACGCAGCTCTCGAACATCTGTTCGCGGAGTCTAGGCGGCGCCGGGGACGCGGGCAACGACCGACGCGTCCGTCGACGGAGTCCTCAGACCTCGCCGCGCGGGCCGCGCCGCCGCAGGAGCAGGAACGCGATCGCGCCGACCACCCCGGCGAGGAACAGCACCGTGACCACATCCGGCCCGGATGCGCCGGCAGCGGAAGCGCCGACGGTCGGCGCGACGGTGGTCGCGGGCGCGGTCCGCGGGGCCACGTCCGCCGAGGTCGGCGCGGACGTGGGTGTGGGTGGGGACGGCGTCGGCGCAACCTGGGGGATCGGCACCCCGGCGTCCCGCAACAGGTCCGGGATCGGGCCGAGGCCGTCGACCGACGCCCACCCGCCGGGGACCACGTACCGCCCGCCGAAGGTCGGGTGGGAGAAGATCTGTCCCGGCGCGGCGAACACCAACGGCCCACCGTCCGCCAGCGGGTAGAGGTCCTCGCGGACCGAGGATGGGCCCTGCCCGTCCCCGATCCGGGTCACCACGATCACGTACCGGGGCCCGAGGTCCTCGGTCGGTTGGATCCCGCCGCGCTCCAGCGAGTCGAACCGCGCCCAGGACAGCATCCGGAAGATGTTGCACTCGGTGCGGGCGAACGCCGAGCCGTCTTCGCCTCGGACCTGGAGCCGGTAGCGAGGACCCCCGCAGACCTCCTGTGCGCTCGCGCCCGTGCCGGCGGCGAGCAGGACGACGGCCGAGGTGAGGACCGCGACCCCTACAGCGAGGCCATGACCTCCTCGGGGATGTCGAAGTTCGCGAAGACGTTCTGGACGTCGTCGAGGTCCTCCAGCGACTCCATCAGCTGCAGGACGGACCGCGCCTCGGCGCCGTCGACCGGGATCGTGGTGCTGGGCAGCATCGAGAGGTCCGCCGACGCCACCGTGATGCCACCTCCGGCCAGGGCGCCCTGGACGGCCGCGAAGTCCTGCGGGGCGGTCACGATCTCCCACGTGCTCTCCTGATCGCGGACGTCCTCCGCGCCGCCCTCGAGGGCGACCTCGAGGACGCGCTCCTCGTCCGGCGCCACCGCCTTGTCCACCTCGATCACGCCTTTGCGGACGAACTGCCAGGCTACGCTCCCGGTCTCCCCGAGGTTCCCGCCGTGACGGCTGAACGCGTGCCGCACCTCCTGCGCCGTGCGGTTGCGATTGTCGGTGAGCGCCTCCACCAGCAGCGCGATGCCGCCGGGCGCGTACCCCTCGTAGACGATCTCCTCGTACCGCTGTCCGTCGCCGAGCTCCCCGGTCCCGCGCTTGATCGCGCGCTCGATGTTGTCGTTGGGGACGGAGAAGCTCTTCGCCTTGTCCACGGCCGAGGCCAGCGTCATGTTGCCGTCGACGCTGCCGCCACCCTCGCGCGCCGCCACTTCCACGGCGCGCAGGAGCTTGGCGTACATGTTGGACCGCTTGGTGTCGGTCGCTTCCTTCTTCCGTTTGATCGTCGCCCACTTGGAGTGACCCGACATCCCGTCACACCTTCTTCAGCAGGTAGTCGTGGAGGCCGGTCTCCCCCACGAGCTCGGGATGGAAGGATGCCACGACCAGGTTGTCCTGCTCCAGGACGACCGGGCGTCCCTCGAAGCTGGCCAGCACGTCCACGGCGGGACCGACACGCTCGATCCACGGGGCGCGGATGAACACGCCGCGGACCGGGTGCTCGATCCCCTCCACGGCCAGGTCGGCCTCGAACGAATCGACCTGGCGTCCGTACGCGTTGCGACGCACGGTGATGTCCATCAGGCCGAAGAGCGGGTCACCGCCCAGCACCTCGGCGGCCAGCACGATCATGCCGGCGCACGTCCCCAGGATCGGCATCCCCTGGCGCGCGCGCTCCCGGACGGGCCCGACCAGGTCCCAGGCGCGAGCGAGCTTGCCGATCGTGGTGGACTCGCCGCCGGGCAGCGCCAGACAGTCGACGTCGGCGAGCTGCTCCGGGGTACGGACCTCGACCGGCGTGGCGCCGACGTCGGCGAACACCCGGGCGTGCTCCCGGAAGTCCCCCTGCAGCGCGAGGACACCCGCCTTCACGATGATCGACCTCTCCTTCCCGACGCGGCCGGCGGACCGGGCGGCGCCGCGGCGGATCCGCTACCAGCCGCGTTCCTGCAGGCGCGTGTCGAGGGTCTCGATCTCCAGCCCGTGCATCGGCTCGCCGAGCCCGCGCGAGACCTTGGCGAGCACGTCCGGGTCCTGGAAGTGGGTGGTGGCCTCGACGATCGCGCGGGCCATCGTGGCCGGGTCCTCGGACTTGAAGATGCCCGAGCCGACGAACACGCCGTCGACCCCCAGCTGCATCATCAGCGCCGCGTCGGCGGGCGTGGCGATCCCGCCGGCGCTGAAGTTCACGACGGGCAGCGTTCCCAGCTCGGCGACCATGCGCACCAGCTCCACCGGCGCGCCCAGCTCCTTCGCCTTCGTGACGTGCTGCTCGGGGCGGAGCGTGGTGACCTCGGCGATCTCGCTCAGCAACGCGCGCTCGTGGCGGACCGCCTCGACCACGTTGCCGGTCCCAGCCTCGCCCTTCGTGCGGATCATGGCGGCGCCCTCGGCGATCCGGCGCAACGCCTCGCCCAGGTTCCGGCACCCGCACACGAACGGGACCGTGAACGCCCACTTGTCGATGTGGAACTCCTCGTCGGCCGGAGTCAGCACCTCCGACTCGTCGATGTAGTCGACGCCCAGGGCCTGCAGGACCTGCGCCTCGACGAAGTGCCCGATCCGGGCCTTGGCCATCACCGGGATCGTGACGGCGGCCTTGATCTCCTCGACCTTCGTGGGGTCGGCCATGCGCGCGACGCCGCCCTCGCTCCGGATGTCGGCGGGGACCCGCTCGAGCGCCATCACGGCGCACGCGCCGGCGTCCTCGGCGATCTTCGCCTGGTCGGCGGTGGTGACGTCCATGATGACGCCGCCCTTGAGCATCTCGGCCAGGCCGGACTTCACGGTGAAGGTGCCGGTCTCGCGCTGCATGGATCACGCCTCCTACCCCTTGGGGACGCCGTCCAGTCTACCCAGGGCCGCTCGGCCCGGGCCGCTATGCTCGGCCGGTGCGATCCGGCGCTGACCGGGCCCGGCGTGCCGTCGCGGACGGCGTCTACGAGCTCAAGACCCTGGTGGCCCGCTCCCCCGCCGTCGCGATCCCGATCGAGCGCCGTCGCGGCCGTGGCGTGGTCGTGAGCGATGCCACGCAGATCGTGATCGAGGCATATCCACGGTCCGCCTCCACCTTCGTCGTCGCCGCGTTCCGGCTCGCGCAGGAGCCCTCGTGGGTGGAGATCGCCCACCACACGCACATGCCGGCCCAGGTGATCGAGGCCGTCCGGCGCGGCATCCCGGCCCTGGTCCTGGTGCGCCCACCCCGCGACGCCGTCGTCTCGCTCCTGATCCACTCCCCGGAACGGACGGCGGCCGGCGCGCTGCGCGGATACACGCGCTTCTACGAGCCACTGCTGCCGATGCGGGAGGGGTTCGTGACGGCGACCTTCGACGACGCGGTCGGGGATCTGGGCGGCGTGATCGACCGGATCAACGACCGGTTCGGGACCACCTTCGTCCCCTTCGTGCATGCGCCCGAGCATCTGGCCAGGATCCGCGACGAGATCGACGCCGACCCGGCGATCCAGGGCGACGACCCCGATCGGCGGGAGCGGAGGATCGCCCGGCCCTCCGACGTGCGCCGCGATCTGCGGGCGGACGTCGCGCATCGCTACGACGCGGCGCCCGGGCATCTCCGCTCCCGAGCCGAGGCGGTCTACGCGAGCCTGAGCCCCTCCCCCTGACCGGCGCGCCGGCGCGGCTCACATCTCTTCGAGCCGCTGGATCCGCTCCTGGATCGGCGGGTGCGTCTGGAACAGCTTCTCGAGCGGCCCCATCTTGTCGCCCTGGAACCGCGAGGGGGTGTTGAGCCACAGGTGGGCGGTCGCGTTGTTCGCCGAGTGCATCGCCGTGGGGGACACGGCGAGCTTCCGCAGCGCCGAGGCCAGACCCGGCGGGTACCGGGTCAGCATCGCACCCTGCGCATCGGCCAGGAACTCGCGGTTGCGCGAGACCGCCGCCTTGATCACCTCGCCGGCGAGCGGCGCCAGGATCAGCAGCAGGATGCCGACCAGGAAGAACACGAGCGAGACGATCCCGCCGTTCGAGTCGTCGCCACGCCGGCCCCGCACGCCGCCCCACCACCACGAGCGCATGAAGAGCTCGGAGAGCAGCACGGCCGACCCCACGACGGTGGCGAGCACCGTGCCGAGGAGGATGTCGCGATCCTGGACGTGCGCCATCTCGTGCCCGATCACGCCCTCCAGCTCGACGCGGTCCATCGTGGCGAGCAACCCCTCCGTCACCGCGATCGAGGCGTGCTCGGGGTCGCGCCCGGTGGCGTACGCGTTCGGCGCCTGCTCCGGGACGACGTAGACCTTCGGCTTCGGGAGCCCCGCGGCGATCGCGAGGCCCTCCACGATGTTGTGCAAGCGAGGTTGCTCTTGGGTGCTGACCTCCCGGGCGCGGGTGGACGCGAGGACCAGACGGTCCCCCGAGTAATAGGACACCAGCGACAGGACCAGCGCGATCACGAGCGCGATCACGATCCCGGCGATCCCGCTCCCCCAGAGGTAGCCGATCACGAGCCCGATCACGACCGCGAACAGGACCGCACCCACGAACAGGAGCGCGGTCCGACGCTTGTTCGACGCGATCTGCTCGTACACGGGCGCCTACGACCCCCCGCCGAGGTCGACCTCGACCGGGCCGCGGATCGGGTCCTCGATGTCGAAGAACTCCCGCTCGGTGAACCCACCGAGCCGCGCGACCAGCAGGGACGGGAAGGTCTGGATCGCGGTGTTCAGCCGCATCACCTGGTCGTTGTAGAACTGCCGCGCGTAGGCGATCCTCGACTCGGTGCCGGTGAGTTCCTCCTGCAGCGCCAGGAACCCCTGGTTCGCCTTGAGGTCGGGGTACGCCTCCACCACCGCCAGGAGCTGGCGCAGACCCGCCGACACGGCGTTCTCCGCATCCGCTTGGGCGGCCACACCCGAGGCGTCCATCGCGCGGGAGCGGGCCTCGGTGACGCGCTCGAACAGCTCCCGCTCGTGGGTGGCGTAGCCGCGTACCGTCTCCACGAGGTTCGGGATCAGGTCGTACCGTCGGCGGAGCTGGACGTCGATCTGGGACCAGCCGTTGTCGACCCGGTTGCGGAGCGCGACCAGCCGGTTGTACAGGACGATCCCCACCACCACGAGGAGCACGACCAGTCCGACCACGATCCAGAGCACGACGTCCACGGCCCCATCGTAGCGAGTGCACCCGATGGTCCCGGTCGAGCGGCTAGACGTCGAGCGCTCGGTCGTAGAGGTCCTCGAGCCGCCGGACCACGATCGACCAGTCGAACGATGCCGCTCGCTCCCGGCCGGCCACGACGAGGCGCTCGCGGAGCTCGGCGTCCCCGAGCAGCCGTTCGACACTGGCGGCCAGCGCCGCAGGGTCGCGCGGCGGCACGAGGAGCCCGTCCACCCCGTCGCGGACCACCTCGTCGTAGCCCGGCGTGTCGCTCGCGACCACGGGCAGCCCCGCCGCCATCGCCTCCACGAGCACGATGCCGAAGGACTCGCCGCCGGTGGAGGGCCCCAGGTACAGGTCGCACGCCGCCGACACCGCGGGGACGTCGGTGTTGGGCAGGTGACCGAGCATCGTGATCCGTTCCCGGAGGTCGGCCGGCAGTTCGTCGACCGCGCCGCGCTGCGGGCCGTCCCCCGCCACCACCAGGCAGAGGTCGGGCCGGTGCGGGGCGAGCGAGGCGAAGGCGCGGGCGGCGTCGGGGAAGCCTTTGCGCTCGTCGAGCCGGCCGACGAACAGGAGCTTCGTGCCGGGTCCCGCGAGGTCCGCTCTGGGCTCCGCGGAGGACCAACGCTCCACGTCGATCCCGTTCGGCACGATCTCGAAGGTCCCGCCGATACGGTCACGGGCGAACGCCGCGGCGCGTTCGGACACCGCGATCCGCAGGGCGAGCCGGTCGGCAACGCGTCGCAGCATCGGCGCCGCCAGGTCGAAGGCGCGCGAGCGTGACGCGCCGGAGTGGAACGTCCCCACGACGGGCACGCTCGCCTCGAGCGTCGCCCACATCGAGGTGGAGGGCGCCAGGGGCTCGTGGGCGTGCACCACGTCGGGTCCGAACGCCGCGAGGGCGCCGCGGACCACCCCACGCGACCACGGTCGGGGATCGATCGGCGCGTTCGAGGCGTTGTACGGGATGTCGACGGGCTTGCCGACCCCGACCACCCAGGACTCGCGCGGCTGCTGCCGGACCGGGGCGAGCACGACGGCGTCGTGACCCCGATCGCGGAGGCGCGCGGTGAGCTCGCGGACGTGGACCTGGACGCCGCCGGGGTCGTCCCAGGCGTAGGGACAGGTCAGCGCGATCCGCATCTCAGGGCCCGGGCTCGTCCCACGCCGGCTGGAACACGTGCCAGTCGGCCGGCGCGGCGGAGATCGCGCGTTCGAAGGAGCGCGAGATCTCCTGGCTGATCGTCGTGACGTCCGCACGCCGATCCCCCGTGAGCTCGACGGGCACGGGCGTCATGCGACAGAGCCATCCCTCGGGGGTGTGGTAGATCGAGCACGCCACGATCGGCGCACCTGTGGACACCGCCAGGAGCCCGGGACCCGCGGGGATCCGGCGCCGCGCCCCGAACATCTCGACCCAGACCCCCCGCCCCGTGAGGTCGCGGTCCGCGACGAGCGCGAGCACCGCGTTCTGGGCGAGGGCGGCGGCGACCTGCTTCCCCACCCCATCGCCGGACAGGCCGATCACCCGCATGCCGAGCGCCTCCCGCTGCTCGACGAACAGCCGGAAGAGCCGTTCCGGACGGAGGCGCTCGGCCACCGCGACCACCGTGAACCCGCGCTCCACCATCGCCCTGCCCGCCGCATCCCAGTTGCCCAGGTGCGGCAGCACGGCGATCGCGCCGCCTCCCCGGTCGATCGCGGCCTGCATGTGCTCGAGACCCTCGAACCGGAACGTCGCGTGGATCTGCTCGTCGCTCCACCCGATCACGTGGAACGCGTCGAACCAGTAGCGCGCGTAGAGGCGGAACGCCTCCCTCGTGGAGGCCAGGACCATCGGATCGTCGGCGGGCCGTCCGAGCACCTGCGCCTGGTTCGCCGCGACGGTGGCGCGCACCTTCGGGGCCACGTGGTACGCGAGCGTGCCGGCCCAGCGGAAGAGCATCCTGCCGGTGTGCGTGGGCAGCGTCAGTCCCGCCCACCGCACACCCGCGAACGCCAGGTAGGTGAGCCGCTCCGCACGTGTCTCCGCCTGGGTGGCCGCGTCGCGCGGTCCGACCGTCCGTGCCTCCCGCGGAGCCTCCGGGATCGCTCCGGCCCGGCCGGCGGTCGGGTCCGCGCTCACGTCCACTCCTCCCGCGCGACCTGACCCGTCCGGACGCCGGCGGCCACCAGCGAGACGACCGCCGCGGCCCAGACCGTCCACCCGAGCCACCCGAACAGCAGCCCGGAGGCGAGGAGCACGTACCGGACCCCCCTCGCGACGTGGCTCTCCTCGACCGAGTACCCGAGCGCCGCGCCGCGAGCCCGGACGTAGGACGAGAGGAAGCTGGCGCACAGGGCGACCAGCGCTCCGAGGGCGACCGCGGACTCGTCGCGCTCCACCCAGGCGATCGATCCCAGGACCGCGGCGTCCCAAGCTCGGTCGAAGAGCTCGGTGAGCATGCGGTCGACCGGGCCGCCCTCCCCGTGGTTCGCGCGGTGGCCCCCCACCAGCAGCAGGCCCCCGGCCGCGAACGCGAGCATCCCCGCCACCTCCGGTCGCAGGACGATCACCGCCCATCCCGCGGCGACGGCCAGGAGGACCCCGAGGAACAGGCAGGATCGAGTGATCGCGGTGCCCGGCGGCTGGCGTTGGAAGCGGACCATCGGCGCTCGCCGCGAGCGTAGCAAGCGAGGGCCGGCCGGCGGTCAGCCCGGCGGCGGCGCAGCCACGTCCACCCGCCGGGCGAGCACGGCGATCACGACGGCGGCGACCACGGGGAGCAGGAGCGCCACGCGCAGGCCGACGAGCTCGGCCGTGATGCCCAACACCACCGGGCCGACCACCGACCCGGTGTACGCGCTGGTCACGACCACCGGCAACGCGCTGCGACCCCGTCCCCGAGCCAGACGTCCGGCGGTGCTGAACACGAGGGGCACGATCGGCCCGAGGCAGGCCCCGAGGAGGGCGAACGCCACGAGCGTCCCGGGGACCCCGCCGACCGCGAGCGCACCCGCCAGCACCAGCGCGCCGGCGCCGGCCCCCGCGCGCACCACGCCCGACGCTCCGAACCGGGTCGCCAGCCGGTCCCCGACGAACCGCGACGCCGCCATCCCCGCCGTGAAGGCGACCACGCCCGCACCGGCCGCGCCCGCGGTCGCGCCCAGGTCGTCCCGGAGGTAGACCGCGCTCCACTCGAGCGCCGTGCCCTCCGCCATGAACGCGGCGGCGGCGATCGCACACAGAGCCAGGACCACGCCGTTGCGAGGTGCTTCGTCGCCGGCGGCAGACGATCCGACCGGGTGGGCGACGGGCGGGCCCCCGGGCGCGGGGAGCCATCGCAGCAGCGGCAGCGTCACCGCCCCGACCAGCAGCGCGACGGACGCGAAGCTGATACCGACCGGGACGTCCAGGACGAGCGCCAGGGTGGCGAGGGCGGCGCCGACCAGCGTGGCGACGCTCCAGGTGCCGTGGATCGCGGACATCACGCGGCGGCGGGCCCGGCCCTCCACGAGGACCGCGGCGTCGTTCATCGCCACGTCGACCACGCCGCTGGCGATCCCGAGGCCCAGGAAGACGGCGCTGAGCTGCGGGAGGCTGGAGGCCGCCGGGACCACGGCGAAGATCGCCGCCAGGACGGGAACGGCGACACGCACGACGCGTCGGGAGCCGGCTCGGCGGATCGCGGGAGCGGCGAGTCGCGTCCCGACGAGCAGCCCCGCGGCCAGGGCGGTGAGGGCCAGCCCGAGTCCCCCGGCCCCGATCCCCGCGCGATCCGTGAGGGTGGGGATCCACGGGCCGAGCGAGCCGGCCTGGATCGCGTGCGCCGCGAACGCGCCGCCCACCGCCGCCAACGCCCGCCGGGTCTCGCGTTCGGGCACGTGCGGCGGGCGCGGCGGCTGCGGAGCCGAGCCCTGGGTCACGCTCGCGAGGATAGCCAGGACCCACGGACCGCCCGCGATGGGGGTCTGCGGTCCAGTCGGTAGGATGCCGGGACCGTGTCCACGGTTCGCATCTCCATCCTCGCTGCGAGAAGGAGCGCCCGTTGAAGACCTACGACGCGAAGGACATCCGCAACGTCTTGCTGGTGGGTCACGGTGGCTCGGGGAAGACGAGTCTCCTCGAGGCGATGCTCTTCACGTCGGGCGCACTCACGCGGATGGGGACCGTCGAGGACGGCAACACGGTCTCGGATCACGACCCCGACGAGCAGCGCCGCGGCATCTCCGTGTCCCTGTCGATGGCCCCGGTGGAGTGGAAGGACACGAAGATCAACGTCCTGGACGCTCCCGGCACGGCCGATTTCGTGGGCGATCTCCGGTCGGCGATCCGCGCCGCCGATGCGGTGATCATCGTGGTCAGCGCGGTCGACGGCGTCGAGGTCCAGACCGAGTACGCGTGGGAGCTGGCCGTCGAGGAGGGCCTCCCCCGGGCGATCTTCGTCAACAAGCTGGACCGCGAGCGCGCCGACTTCCAGGCGACGCTGGACCAGCTCGTGTCGTCGTTCGGCAACCAGGTCGCCCCCTTCGAGCTGCCGATCGGCCAGGAGCACGACTTCACGGGCGTGGCCGACCTGCTGCACGAGAAGTCGGACCTGTATCCGAGCGGTCCGCTGGCCGAGGAGTCCGACTGGCCCGACGAGCTCCACGAGCTGGCCGATCCGGCTCGCGAGAAGTTGATCGAGGCGGTGGCGGAGTCGGACGACGCGTTGATCGAGGAGTACCTGGAGACCGGGTCGCTCCCGGAGGAGCACATCGTGTCCGGGGCCAAGGACGGCTTCGCGCGAGCGCGCCTGGCGCCCGTGCTCGTGGGATCGGCCACGAGAGCGATGGGCGTCGATCGGCTGCTCGACTTCATCGTCGAGGAGTTCCCGTCGCCGACCGACCGCGGCGCGATCACGGTCCAGGCGAAGGGCGAGGACCTCGAGCGCGAGAGCGATCCCAGCGGGCCGCTCACCGCGCTCGTGTTCAAGACGGTCTCCGACCCGTTCGTCGGGCACATCACGATGTTCCGCGTGTTCAGCGGCAAGGTGCGGCCGGACTCCACGATCTTCAACGTCACCCAGAACACCGAAGAGCGGATCGGCCAGCTGTTCACGCAGCGCGGCAAGGAGCACGACTCGCTCCCCGAGGTCCTGGCCGGCGACATCGGCGCGGTCGCCAAGCTCCAGGCATCGCACACGGGTGACACCTGGTCGACGAAGGACGCACCGGTGCAGCTGCCGCCGGTCGAGCTCCCCGAGCCGCTGCTCGCCTACGCGATCTCGCCCAAGACGAAGGGTGATGAGGACAAGCTGGCGACGGGGCTGGCGCGCCTGCGCGAGGAGGACCCCTCCTTCCGGGTCGCGCGCAACGACGAGACGCACGAGACGGTGGTCTACGGGATGGGCGAGGCCCACCTCGACGTCCAGATGAACCGCCTCAAGGACAAGTTCGGCGTCGAGGTCACCACGACGCCGGCCAAGATCGCCTACCGCGAGACGATCCGGGGCAGGGTGACCGCGCAGGGGCGTCACGTGAAGCAGACCGGCGGCCACGGCCAGTACGCCGTGTGCACGGTCGAGGTCGAGCCGCTCCCCCGCGGTGAGGGGTTCGTCTACGAGGACAAGATCTTCGGGGGCGCGATCCCGCAGCAGTTCATCCCCTCGGTCGAGAAGGGCATCGTCAAGACGATGGCCGACGGCGTGATCAGCGGGAACCCCATGGTGGACGTCAAGGTCACGCTGGTCGACGGGAAGTTCCACACGGTGGACTCCTCGGACATGGCCTTCCAGATCGCGGGTTCCCTGGCGCTGAAGGAGGCCGCCGAGCAGGCGGGCGTGGCGCTCCTCGAGCCGATCGTCCAGCTCTCGGTGATCGTCCCCGAGTCGTACACGGGCGACGTGATGGGCGATCTGAACGCGAAGCGGGGCAAGATCCAGGGGATGGACCAGATCGGCGGCGGCAAGCAGCGGATCAACGCGCTGGTGCCGCAGGGCGAGGTCGCGCGCTACGTGATCGACCTGCGCTCGATGACGGGTGGGCGCGGGGCGTTCACGATGACCTTCTCGCACTACGAGGAGATGCCTTCGCATCTCGCGTCGAAGGTGATCCAGGAGTACCAGGCCGCGCGGGAAGAGGCCCACAAGAAGTAGTGCTCAACACGCCGGGTAGAGCCCCGACTCGGAAAGCACCCCACCGGTAGGCAGCAGGATCGCGATCGCGACCACGCTCAGCCAGCCGACGATCAGCAGCACTCCTCCGATCGGCGTCACGGCTCCCCACCCTCGGCGCCCGGTGAGCGCCAGCGCGACCAGGCTCCCCGAGAACAGCAGGATGCCGAGTCCGAAGGCCCATCCCCCGACCGCCTCGAACAGGCCGCCCTCGCAGTCCGTGCTCAGCCACGCGACCGCGAGCAGCCCGGGCAGGGAGAAGAACAGGTACCGGACACCCGTCTCCAGGCGATCCGCGCGGTCGGGGCCGATCCGGCCCCGGAGCGCGTGGGCGCCGAACGCGCCGAGGGCGACCCCGACGACCCCGTAGACGCCGGCGACCAGGAGCAGCGTCCGCGTCACGGACGGTGTTCGTCCAGGAACGGGAGCACGACGGCGTCGAACGCCTCGGGGCGGCGGACGTTCACGACGTGGTCGGCGTCGAGCATCGTGATCCGGGCTCCCTGCACGCTCGCGGCCACCAGATCGCTGATCCGTCGCATGTCCGCCGGGTCGTGTTCCGCCTTGATCACGAGCGAGGGCACGTCGATCTCCCGGAGCCGGAGGGCGGCCGGCGGGTCGAGCTCTTCCGCCGCGCTCTCGTCCATCTCCAGCTCATGGAGGTTGTCGAACGCGATGTCGCGGATCCGCCGGCCCGCCTCGTCGTCCAGACCGAGCGGAGCCCAGATCCGCAGACGCAGGAGCTGGGCCGTCTGCAGGTCGCCGGCCTCGATCGCGGCCTCGATCGGCTCGTCGACATCGCCCCACCAGTCCTCCTCCTCCTGGGTGGGTTCGAACCCACCCAGACCCGCGGCCACGGGCACGAGCGACCAGACGCGGTCCGGGTGGATGATCGTGGCGTCGATCGCGATGCTGCCCCCCATCGAGCAGCCGACCAGCGCCGCCTCCTCGACGCCGAGAGCGTCCAGGAGCGCGAGGAGATCGCGGACGTGGGAATAGGGAGCCCCGGTGGGGCGGCTGGAGCCCCCGTACCCACGCACGTCGTAGCGGATCGTGCGGTACCCGGCGGCGGGGAACGACGCCATCTGGTCGTCCCACGTGCGGCGGTCCCACAGTCCGGGGTGGATCAGGATGACGGCGGGGCCGGCGCCGGCCTCGTCGTAGGCGAGCGTGCCCCCGTCGTCGAGCGCGACCGTCGCCGACCCCACGCTCAGGCCTCTCCGGCGAAGAACGGCGCCAGCTTCTCGTACGTCTCGACCAGCAGCTCTGGGAGCACGCGGGTCTGACCGACGACCGGCATGAAGTTCGTGTCGCCCCCCCACCGGGGGACGACGTGCCAATGCAGGTGCTCGGGGATCCCTGCGCCCGCCACGCGGCCCAGGTTCAGACCGACGTTGAACCCGTGCGGGTCGGACGCCCCGCGGAGCGCACCCACGGAACGTTGCAGCAACGTCGCGACATCGGCGTTCTCCTCGGGCGTCAGCTCCTCCAGCTCGCCGACGTGGCGGGTGGGCAGCACCAGCAGGTGCCCCGGGTTGTACGGGAACTTCGCCAGCGTCACGAACGCGCGCTCGCCACGGCGCAGGATCCGCTCGTCCTCGGAGCCCTCGCCCGCGAGCAGGGCGCAGAACACGCACCCGTCGGAGACGCTGTCCTTGTTCGCCTGGATGTACTCCATGCGCCACGGGCTCCAGAGCCGTTCCACCGCTCAGCCCGCCGCGAACGAGGACGCAGTCAGTCGCCGCTCCCGGTCCTCCTCGACGAGCGCCTCGACGATCCGGTCGAAGGACACGCCGGCGGTCTGCTCCCCCGTGCGGTCGCGGATCGTGAACGTGCCGGCCCCCAGGTCGCGATCCCCCACGACCACGACGTACGGCACCTTGAGGAGCTCGGCGGCACGGACCTTCTTCCCCACGGAGTCCTTCGCATCGTCGACCGTTACGCGCAGGCCGGCCGCGCTCGCCCGCGCGGCCAGCTCGGCGCACGCGTCGACGTGGCGGTCCGCGACCGGCACCAGCCGCAGCTGCTCCGGCGAGAGCCACACGGGGAACGCGCCGGCGTAGTGCTCGGTGAGGATCCCGAAGAAGCGCTCGATCGACCCGAACAACGCGCGGTGGATCATGATCGGTCGGTGCCGCTGGTTGTCGTTCCCGGTGTAGTGGAGGTCGAAGCGTTGCGGCTCCTGGAAGTCCAGCTGGATCGTGGACATCTGCCACGTCCGCCCGATCGCGTCGCGGGCCTGCACGCTGATCTTGGGTCCGTAGAACGCGCCGCCGCCGACGTCGAGGACGAGCTCCAGATCCATCGCCTCCGCGGTGGTCCGGAGGGCCTCGGTGGCCTCGTCCCACTCCTCGTCCGACCCCACCGCCTTCTCCTCGGGCTTCGTGGAGAGCTCCAGGTAGAAGTCCTCCAGGCCGTAGTCGCGCAGGAGGGAGAGCGTGAAGGTGAGCAGTGAGCCGAGCTCCGTCGTCATCTGCTCCTTCGTCGTGAAGATGTGCGCATCGTCCATCGTCAGCCCGCGCACCCGCGTCAGGCCGTGGACCACACCCGACTTCTCGTAGCGATAGACCGTGCCGAACTCGAAGTAGCGCAGCGGCAGCTCGCGGTAGCTCCGCACCCTGCTGCGGTAGATCAGGATGTGGAACGGGCAGTTCATGGGCTTGAGGTAGTACTCGGTTCCCCCGTCGAGCTCCATCGGCGGGAACATCCCGTCCGCGTACCAGTCGAGGTGCCCGCTGGTCTCGAAGAGGGTGCGCTTCGTGATGTGCGGCGAGTAGACGAACTCGTAGCCGCTCTCCTCGTGCCGCCGGCGCGAGTAGTCCTCCATGATCCGGCGGATCACGCCGCCGCGTGGATGGAACACGGCCAGGCCCGACCCGATCTCCTCGGGGAACGAGAACAGATCCAAGTCGGCCCCGAGCTTGCGATGGTCGCGCCGCTCGGCCTCGGCCAGCCGCTCCAGGTACGCCTCCAGGTCGGCCTCGGTCGCCCACGCGGTGCCGTAGATCCGCGTCAGCTGCGGGTTCTTCTCGTCCCCGCGCCAGTACGCGCCCGAGACGCCGGTGAGCTTGAAGGCGCCGAGCCGGCCGGTCGAAGGGACGTGGGGGCCGAGGCACAGATCCTCCCAGCCGTCGTTGCGGTAGAAGGTTACGGTATCCCCCGCGGCGGCTTCGCCCGCCACCTCGTCGTCCGCGGCGAGCCCCTCCACGATCTCGCGCTTGTACGGCTGATCGTCGAGGCGACCCACCGCGTCGTCGCGGGCGACGTCCTCGCGCACGAACGGCTGGTCCGCGGCCACGATCGCGCGCATCTCCTCCTCGATGCGGGCAAGGTCGTCGACCGACACGTGCGCCGGGATGTCGAGGTCGTAATAGAAGCCGTCGGCGATCGCGGGGCCGACGCCGAGCTTGGTGCCGGGCCACAGACGTGTCACGGCCTGCGCGAGCACGTGGCTCGTGGAATGGCGCAAGACGTGCAGGCCGTCGTCCGTCCGCAGGTCGACCGGCTCGACGGCGACGTCGGCCGCCGGGACGAACGAGAGGTCGCGCAGCTCTCCGTCCACGAGAGCAGCGACGGGACCGTCCGGCAGCACGCTGCCGATCGGCTCCCCCTCGGGAAGCTCCAGCTGGGTACCGTCGGACAGGCGCAGGCGCGGCATGCGCGCCATGATAGCCAGGCGCTCCCGCGCCCCTCGCTACTCGTACGCGATCGACTGCAGCACGTCGAGCTTCGATGCCCGCCGGGCGGGCCCGATCGCGGCCAGGACGCCAGCGACCCCGGCGAAGATCAGGTAGATCACCAGCGACCCGCCCGGGATCACCAGCTCCGAGACCCCTTCGGGCTCGAGCGCCTGCTGGAGCGCCCAGCCGAAGACGATGCCGATCACGAGCCCGAGCACGGCGCCGAACAGCGCGATGATCGCGGCCTCGATCCGGATCATCCGCTTGACCTGCTTCCGACTCAGACCCACGGCCCGCAGGAGCCCGAGCTCACGCGTCCGTTCGTGGATCGAGAGGCTGAGGGTGTTCACGATGCCGAACCAGGCGATCATGATCGCGAAGAACAGCAGGACCGTGACCAGGCCGAGCAGCTGATCGAGGAACCCGGCCTGCTTCTCGCGGAACCCTGTCTGGTCGAGGACCTCGATGTTCCGGAAGGGCGCGACGGCGTCCTCGATCTCCGACTGGGCCGTGGCCGGGTCGGCGCCCTCGCGCAGCTTCACCAGGACGAAGTCGTCGAGGTTCTCCGTGTAGAGCTCATCGTAGAGCTCGCGGTTGATCGCGTAGTCCCCGAGCATCTCGTTGCGTGCGTAGATCCCCGCGATCGTCAGCGGGCGGTCGCCCACGCTCGCGAAGGCGGCCGGGACCTCGTCGCCCAGCGCCCAGCCCTTGCTCGTGGCGAGATCCTCGTGCACGAGGATCTGCTCGGTCCCCAGATCCGCGAGGTCGCCCTGCACCAGGTCGATCTCGGCGACGGCGTCCAGCGTGTCGGGCTGTACGGCCGTCAGGAACGAGGTCTGGTCGTTGACGCGGAACCCGGCGGTCCGGAAGCGCGAGACGGCCTCGGCGTCGGGGATCTGCTCGATCCGAGCAGCCACGTCGGGGCTGAAGGGAAGGAAGCTCTGAGTGCTCACGGTGAAGTCGGCCCGCAGCGTCTCCTCGAGGGCCGCCGTGAACGATCCCTTCAGCGACGCCCCGAGGATCGCGACCATCGCCACGAGGCCGAGCCCGATCATGAGCGCCGCCGAGGTCCGGGCGGTCCGCCGTGGGTTCCGGATCGCGTTGCGACGCCCGATCTTGCTCGCGAGCCCGAGACGGGCGAGCGGGGCCCCGATCGCGGACGACACGGGGCCCGCGAACAAGGGGGACAGCATCGTCACGCCCAGGAACGTGACCGCGGCGCCGAGGCCCACCAGGGTGGCCGCGTTCGACGGCTGGCCGAACAGGCCGTACGCGAGCGCGGCCACCCCCAGGCCCGTGACGACGAGACCGAGCGCGAGACGCCGCCCGAGCCCACGCTCGCGGACCGCGGAGGGGTCGGCCTCGCGGAGCGCTTCCACGGGCGCGACGCGGGCGGCGCGCCTCGCGGGGATGATGGCGGCGATCAGGGTCACGATCACACCGACGATCACCGAGACCACGATCGTCCGGGGCAGGATCTGGAGCGAGGTGCTCGGGAGGTCGATGCCGATCAACCCGAGGAGCCCCCGCAGCAGGATCGCCACGACCACCCCGAACGCCAGGCCGATCACCGAGGCCACCAGGCCGACCACCCCCGCCTCGACGATCACCGACGTCATGACCTGCCGCCGGCTCGCCCCGAGCGCACGGAACAGCGCGAGCTCGCGCGTGCGCTGCGCGACGATGATCGAGAACGTGTTGAAGATGATGAAGGAGCCGACGAACAGGGAGACGCCGGCGAACACGAGGAGGAAGGTCTGGAAGAACCCGAGGCCCTCCTGGAGCTGTTCGGCGTTCTCCTCGCCGACCGTCGCGGTCGTCACCGCCTCGACCCCGTCGGGGAGGACCGCGCCCACGTCGTCCCGGAGCTCGGTCGCGCTCACGCCTTCGACGCCGATCACGCTGATCGCGTCGTAGACGCCCTCCTTGTCGAGCACCTCCTGCGCCGTGGGGGTGTCGAAGACGGCGAGGGTGGCGCCCGCCAGGTTGTCGGCGTCACCGAACCCCGCGATCCCTGACACGGTGAACTCGCGCGGCCCCCCGACGAGCAGGATCTCCAAGGTGTCCCCCACCGCGATGTCGTTGCTCGCAGCGGTGCCCGCGTCGATCAGCACGTCGCTGGGACCCGCCGGCGCCTCCCCGTCGCGGATCGAGAGCACGTCGGAGCTCGTGTCCGTCCAGTTCAACCCGATCGTGGGCGGTCCGAAGCCACCGATCGCCTCGCCGGTATTGGGGTTGATGATCTGCGCGTATCCGGTGACGTCGCCGCTCGCGGAGGCCACGGCTGGTACCGACTCGACCGTGGGGAGGATGTCCTCGGGGATCGGTTCCCGGCCTTCGTTGCCGCTGCCGCCGGGGCCACCCTCCGCGTCGAACGCGTTCTGCGCGCGGACCGTGACGTCGCTCGCCTGCGCGGTCGTGCTGAACAGGTCGTCGAAGGCGGCGTTCATCGTGTCGGTCAGCACGTAGGTGCCCGCGACGAACCCGACCCCGAGGACGACGGAGATCGCGGTCAGGATCAGGCGGAACTTCTTGGCCAGGAGGCCCTTGATCGTGGCGCGGAACACGCTGGCTCAGCCCTCCATGGCCTTGAGCCGGTCCAGGACCGAGTCGACCGTCGGGCCGCGCATCTCGTCGACCACCTTGCCGTCGCCCAGGAACACCACCCGGTCCGCGAAGCTGGCGGCGTGGGCGTCGTGGGTGACCATCACGATCGTCTGCCCGTACCGATCCACCGCGTCCCGCAGGAGCTGCAGCAGCTCGGCGCCGCTCTTCGAGTCGAGGTTCCCCGTCGGCTCGTCGGCGAACACGATCGCCGGGCGACTCACCAGCGCGCGCGCTCCGGCGACCCGCTGCTGCTGGCCGCCCGAGAGCTCCGTGGGCTTGTGGTCGAGACGGTCCTCCAACCCGACCGCCGTCACGACCTGCTCGAACCAGGACCGGTCGACGTCGCGGCCCGCGATGTCCATCGGGAGCGTGATGTTCTCGCCGGCCGTCAACGTGGGGACCAGGTTGAAGGCCTGGAAGACGAACCCCACCTTGTCGCGGCGAAGTTGCGTGAGATCGCGCTCGGAGAGGGAGCCGAGCTCGACGTCGCCGATGAAGACCTGACCCGAGCTGGCGCGGTCCAGACCGGCCATCGTGTGCAGCAACGTGGACTTCCCCGACCCCGACGGTCCCATGATCGCCGTGTACTCGCCCGCGGCGAACCCGACGGAGACACCGTCGAGCGCGATCACCGCGGCATCGCCTGTGCCGTAGACCTTCCGGAGTTCCACCGCCGAGGCGGCGTAGCCGTTCGTGGACATCTGTGACCCATCCCCTCGTCGTCCGTGCAGACCCCCCGGCGACCTCGTGCCCCCGCGAGCGTGCCGGCGAGGTCGGCACCTTACCGGATAGGTGTGAACGAGATGCGAAGGAGCGCGGCGCTTGACCGCTCCGGCACGCCGTGCCTCACTGCCCCACGATGTCGGGTCCGGGCTCCTACGACTTCCTCGCGTTCAACGCCCCGCTGTCCTCGGGGCGTGCCGACGCGCTCGCTCGGTCGCTGGTCCGGAAGGACCCGGCGACGGTCCTCGATCTCGGGTGCGGATGGGGCGAGCTCCTGCTGCGCGTCGTCGAGGCCTCAGCAGGAGCCCGGGGCGTCGGGATCGACCGGGACGAACGGTTGATCGACCGTACGGCGAGGACCGCGAGCGAGCGAGGTCTCGCCGCGCGCGTCGAGTTCCTCGTCGGCGACGTGCGCGGGTCGGATGCGACGGCCGAGGTCGTGGTCTGCGTCGGGGCCGACCACGCGTTCGGCGACCAGGCCGACGCGTTGGGAGCCCTGCGTGGCCGGGTGCAGACAGGCGGCCGCGTGTTGTTCGGGACCGGCTTCTGGGAACGGCATCCGACCGACGAGCAGGCCGCCGCGGTCGGCATGACACCGGCGTCGATCCGCGGTCTCGCGGACCTGGTCGACCTCGCCATCGCGAGCGGCTTCCGTCCCCTCGGCATCGAGGCGGCGAACCGCGACGAGTGGATGGCGTTCGAGACCGGCTACCTTGCCGATGCCGAGGAATGGCTCGTGGACCACCCCGACGACCCTCGCGCGGCCGAGATCCGTGCCGGCTCCGACGAGCACCGGGCGGAATGGCTCCGCGGCTACGGCGACGTCCTGGGGTTCGCCTACCTCACCCTCGGACCGGCATAGGGTCGGAGCGTCGCCGACCCCGCTACAGCCGCGGGAACGCCAGGATCGAGATCACCCCGAAGAGCAGCAGGCCGCCGGCGACGACGAGGACACCGATGCGGACACGCGACATCGTGAACCGCTGCGAGAGGGCGAGCAGGAACAGGACCGTCGCGAGGATCACCGTGGTCCGGATGTACTCGTGGGAGCGTTTCTGCGCGGCCGTGCCCTCCGCGAACAGCCGGTTGGCCTCTTCGTTCAGCTCTAGGCCTCGTTCGATCTGGTGGTTCACGTACTCGGGCATGAAGCTCGGCCCCGGCGGAGCGTTCGGGTTCGACAGGGGGTCCAGGGCGATCCATGCGTCGAACGCGACCTTGAACTCGGGGCTGAACCGGCGCTCGAAGAGCTCCGCGAGCTCCGTTTGCCCCTGGGCCTGAGCCTCGATCCAGGTGTTGAACGTGGAGACGTCCAGGAGCTTCTGCTGCCCGCCCAGCGTCAGCAGCTGATCGGCCCGGATCCTGATCGCCGAGTCCTCGCCGTACAGCTCGGCCTGGCGCCCGTCCCAGCGCGCTGCCTGGTAGCCGCTCCACGCCGTCGCGACCGCCACGACCGCGAGCAGCAATGCCTCCAGCGTTTCGATGATCACGTCTCGTCGTCGTCGGGAGGGCCCGTCGCGTTCCTCACCGGTCTCGGTGAGCCCCACCGCGATCTCTGCGTTGAGGTCTTCGGGCATCGCGAACAGACCCCTGCTCCTACGGTTCGGTCAGTGTACGGGGACCCCCCGGCCGCGGAGCCCGCAGGTCGTTCCACGTGACGTGGGGGGTCCTCGATGTGGGCCGGACAGACCCTCGCTTGGGTGTCAGTCCTGCTACGAGGAGGAGACGCCAGATCCGGGGCAACCGGAGAACCCTTTCCACGCCCATCCACCCTGGACCGGCTCCAATTCCACGACCGCGATGACCACGTCATCCCGAAGCACGGCGACACTCGCTTCCGTCTGTCGCGCCACGTAGCCCACGCTCGCGAGGTCGTCCCCGGGCCTGAGTCCCCTCAGGCTGTTCCGCGCCGCCTCGACCGGCTCCTGCCCCCGCGAACCGCCCGCGTGCGAGATGCTGACGCCTTCGGCCGCGCAACTCATCGACGCGTCGACATAGACACCCTCCTGATCGACGATCTCGACCGTCCGATACAACGAGTCATCGCCCGGGTCCTGGCGGTATGGGTCGAGACACGCCACCTTCATCTCTCCCGGCGGAACGGCGAACACGAAGGGGCCGGCTTCGGCATCGTCGCCCCCCACACCTCCTACGATGAAGGCGAGATCGGCCCCGGGGGGGACACGCACCCGGATGTGGACGCCGTCCGCCTGCGCTTGCACGACGGGCGTCTCGACGTCCGTCGCCGCGTCGGCGCCGCATCGGATCCGGGCAACATCCGGGGGATCGACCGGCGCGGGGGAACCCGAAGGGGAGGCGTCGCTGCACGAGATGAGCGCCGCCACGAGAGCTGTCAGGACGAACGGTCCGCGCACGTGCATCTTCCTCATCATTCCAGTGCGACGGGCGGGAGTGAGCTACGGTTCGGGACGACGGACGTGGGCGCGGCTGGGATCGAACCAGCGACCTCTCGCGTGTGAGGGACCGCAATCCGCGTCCGCAATCGTGCGGTCGAGTGTAACAACGTGGTCAGGTCGAACGTGCGACACGCACGACGCGGCGGCCGATCGCAACCGGATCGCAACCGAGCGCCGATGGTACCTGCTTGACGAATCGGCGTAGCATCGCCGTCGAACGCGCGATCGCCGAGATCACTCCCTGTGAACAACGGACGACAAGCGATCGATCTGCCTGCCGT
>DATBJQ010000007.1:0-47339 GCA_036556385.1 Actinomycetota bacterium
TCTGCAAGGACCGTTCGAGGGCTGCCGGACCGACCCCCTCGCGGCCCAGCACCAGGATCGTGTTGTCGCCGGCGATCGTGCCGGCGACCTCGGGGAGGCCCGCACGGTCCAGCCCCTCGGCCAGCGCTGCCGCGGCGCCCGGCGACGTCCTGATCACGAGCCCCGCGTCCGCTCGGACGTACTGGAGCGCGAACTCGTCGAGCAGGTGCCGCAACAGGGCCATCGGTCCGTACGAACCGGCCTCACCCGGCGCGACGTAGCGCAGCCCGCGGGGGTCGTGCGCACGCGCCAACCCGAGCTCGTCGATGTCGCGGCTGATCGTCGATTGGGTGGCGTCGATCCCGAGCGACGCGAGGCGCGACCGGATCTCCTCCTGGGTCCCGAGCCGCTCGTTCGCGACCAGCCCGAGGATCGCGTGCTGCCGTTTCGCCTTGGCGTGACCGTTCCGGCTCACGGCGCTCCCCCCGCAGCATCGGGCGTGACCATCGTTCCCACGCCCTCGGGGGTGAACAGCTCCAGGACGAGGGAGTGCTCGACACGACCGTCCACCAGGTGGACGCGGGAGACCCCAGCCTTGAGGGCCCGCACCGAGCTCTCGAGCTTCGGGATCATGCCTCCGTCGACCACGTCGCCGGCCGCCAGGAGATCGAGGCATTGCTGGGCCGAGAGCTCCGAGAGGAGATCGCCGCCCGGCCCGATCAGTCCGGGGACGTCGTTCAGGTACACGAGCTTCTCGGCGCCCAGCGCGATCGCCAGCTCGCTGGCCACGACGTCGGCGTTCACGTTGTAGGCCTGACCGGCCTCGTCGACGGCGATCGAGGCGACCACCGGCACGAACCGATCCGCCAGCAGGGCCTCGAGGACCTGCGAGCGCACGTGGACGACCTCCCCGACGAAGCCCAGGTCCGGAGCGCCGTCCTCGGCACCCTGCTTGCGCGCCAGCAGCATCCGGCCGTCGACACCGGAGAGCCCGACCGCGTTGACGCCGCCGGCCACCAGCGCGGCCACGACCTCGGTGTTCAGCTTGCCTGCCAGCACCATCGTCGCGACGTCGAGCGTCTCGGCGTCGGTCACCCGCAGGCCGTCGACGAACCGGGTCTCGATCCCGAGCCGTGCCGACATCCGGGTCACGGCGGGCCCGCCGCCGTGGACGATCACGGGCCGGATCCCGACCGATTCGAGGAGCGCGACGTCCTCCGCGAACGACGAGGCGAGGTCCGCCGCGTCCATCGCGGCGCCGCCGTGCTTCACGACGATCACCTTCCCGTGGTGCTCGCGCATGAACGGCAGGGCCTCCAGCAGCGTGCGCGCCTTCGCGACCGTGCGCTGACGGATCTGGGGCGGGAGGTCGACCTGGCTCACGTCGTGTACTCCCCGTTGATCCGGACGTAGCCGTAGGTCAGGTCGCAGCCGTAGGCGTGCGCCGCCCCAGGACCCTCCCCCACGCGGATCCTGATCTCGAACTCGGGCTCCCGCATCGCCGTGGCCGCGGATGCCCGCAGGCCGTCGGTCTCGAAGTAGGCGGGAGGGATCGCGCCGCCCTCCACCAGGTGCGCACCCCCCAGCCAGACGTCGATGAGCGCGGGGTGCGTCTCGACGCCTGCCGAGCCGACGGCCTGCAGGATCCTCCCCGGGTTGGGGTCGCCCCCGAACCCGGCGGCTTTCACGAGCGGTGAGTCCGCGACGGCCTTCGCGACCCGCCGCGCGTCGACGCCGCTCGCCGCCCCCTCGACCCGCACGACCAGGACGTGGGTGGCGCCCTCGGCGTCCGCGATCAGCTGCCGCGCCAATCCGTCCGCGGTCGCCGCGATCGCCGTGGACAGGTCGGCCCAGACGGCGTCCTCCGGACCGAGGACGTCGCCGCCCGCGCCTCCGCTCGCCAACAGGAGCACGGTGTCGTTCGTGCTGGTGCATCCGTCGACCGAGACGGCCTCGAACGCCGGCTGCACGTGCTCCTCGGCCAAACGCTGCAGGTCCGATCGGCCCACCGGCGCGTCGGTCGTGAGGAACGCGAGCATCGTCGCGTGCGGCGGGCCGGCCAGCGCGGGGGCGAGCATCCCGACGCCCTTCGCCGCGCCCCCCACGCGGTACGGGCCCCCGACGGCCTCGGCGGTCTTCGCGACGGTGTCCGTCGTCATGATCGCGGTCGCGAAGGACCCGCCACCATCGGCCCCCAGCGACGCCACCAGGTCCGGCACCGCCGCCGTGAACGCGGCCATCGGGATCGGCTCCCCGATCACGCCGGTCGAGCACACGAGCACGTCCTCCGGCTCACGGTCGAGCCGTGCCGCGACCGCCGCCGCCGAGGCCACCGCATCGGCGTCTCCCCGCGGCCCGGTCCCGGCGTTCGCCTGTCCGCTGTTCACCACGACGCCGAACCCACGACCCGCCGCCAGCCTGGCGGCGGACAGCCGGACGGGCGCCGCGGCCGCCCTGTTCGTCGTGAACAGACCGGCGGCGGTGGTGTCCGGCCCCCCGCCGAGCAGCGCGAGGTCGGGCCGGCCGCTCGGCTTGAGCCCGGCCGAGACACCGGCGGCCCGGAAGCCGAGCGGGAAGGTGACCCCCTCGCTCACGGGTACACCGCCACGGTCGGGAGGCCGGCCTCCTGGGACAGCCCGGTCATCAGGTTGGCGTTCTGGATCGCCTGCCCCGCGGCCCCCTTGCCCAGGTTGTCGATCGCGCCGATCACGATCGCCGTGTCGGTCCTCGGGTCGGCGACCGCTTGGAGCTCGACCACGTTGGTGCCCGTGGTTCGCTTGACGTCGGCCATCGTGTCCGGCGGCAGCACCCGCACGAACGGCTGGCCCGCGTAGGCGTCCGCGAGCACATCGGTCAGCATGTCGGTCGTGACGCCCGCCGCGAGGGGCGCGTACGACGTCGTGAGCACCCCGCGCACGGCCGGGATCAGGTGCGGGGCGAACAGCACGGGCACGTCGAGGCCCGTCGCCAGGCGGAGTCCGCGCTCCATCTCGGGCGTGTGCTGGTGCGTCGGCAGCCGATACGGGCGGATCGAACCCTCGGTCGTCGTGTACGAGGTCGCCTCGCTGACGGCCTTCCCCGCCCCGGACATACCCGTCTTCCCGTCCACCCGGATCGGCCCCGGGCCGAGGAGGCCGGCCGACAGCAGCGGCGCGCACCCGAGGACCACGGGCGTGGGGAAGCAGCCGGGGTTCGCCACGAGCGACGCGCCGGCGACGGCGTCGCAGAACAGCTCCGGGAGGCCGTACACGGCGCCGGGCAGACGCTCGGGCGCCGGGTGCACGAAGCCGTACCACGAGGGATAGCCGTCCGCGTCCAACCGGAAGTCCCCGGAGAGGTCCACCACGGGGACCCCCGCGTCCACGAGCGCGAGGATCGTGGCGACCCCCGCGCCGTGCGGCAGCGCGGAGAACACGAGATCGGACGCCTCGACGATGTCCGCCGTGTCGAGACCGCGGAGCGCTCGATCCGCGAGCGCCAGCCCGGCGAGGTACGGGTGCACCTCCGCCATCGTCGAGCCCGCGGATCCCCCGGCCCCGAGGAACGTCAGCTCGAAGAACGGATGGGCGGCGAGCAGGCGCACGAGCTCACCGCCCGTCGTTCCCGACGCACCCAGGACCGCGACCCGCGCCATGCGGATAAGTATGCAGTATCCGGATAGAACTGTCAGCTGCGAGCGTGGCTCTCCCGACCGCGACAGGCCCGGCGCCACGGGCCGAGCGACCGATGCTTCTGCAGGAAGTTGAAGTTGCGGGCGTTAGCCGCCGGACAGAAGTCGGTCGCGCCCAGCGCGTACTCGACGCCGAACACGGGCTTGCCGGCGTCGATGAACGGCGTCAGGCGGTGGCACTCCCGGTACTGGTGGCACTGCTCGTTCAGCGCCGCGTCGAAGTACGGCAGGAGTCGCGGGATCTGCGCCAGGTCGTTCTTGAGCAACGCGCTCATCCCCGCCCGGTGCGCGACGTTCGCGAGGAAGACGTTGTACCGGAGCTGGTCGTTGGCGGTGAGGGGGAACCCGGTGTCGGCCTGGTAGCCGTCGACGAGATCGAACTCGACCGCGTCGAACCCCTTCGCCTGGCAGCGATCGATGCGCGCGCGCATGATCGGGCGCAGGACGGTGAGGCGGCGGATGTCCAGCCATCGTTCGCCCGGCCAGCCGTTGGGCTTGCCCAGGATCGCCCGGGGGAACCGATCCGCATCAGCGCGCCACCGCTCCCACGACCCGGCATCCAGGTAACAAACCGCCACGATGCCTCGCCGGTGCATCGCTCGCACCAGGCCTCGTGACGCGTCGGAGCCATCGACGTCGTACATGCGCACGTCGAGGAGATCGCCGATCCGGGGAGGTTCCTGGAGCTGCCACTGCCACGAGACCCGCAGCACCGGGTGCCAGCAGCCTCGGCACGGGACCGGCGCGGGGAGGACGACGCGCCGCTCGGCCGCCCGAACCCCGGCCGATCGCGACCCGTCCGTCGCCGACCCGCCCGCCGCCGGTGCCGGCACGGTCGTCGCCACGCTCATCGCCACGAGCAGACCGATCAGGCGCCGCATCACGGGCACCCTATCGAGGTCCGGCCACGGACCGGGTCGCTCCTCAGCGCGAGCGTTCGATCGCGCGGTCGAGCAGCTGGAGCGACGGGCCGTCGTCGTGGGACGGGGACCCTGACGCGTGTGCCCGTGCGAGTCCGCCGCGGGCCTTCCCGAGCTGGGAGCGGAGCTCGTCGGCGGCGTTCGTCAGCATGGTGCCCGCCCGGACCACCTTGTTCTCGACGACCGAGCCCATGACCTCGAGCGCCGCAGCGAGCTCGACGAGGACGGCCTGGACGTCGGCCACGTCCCCGAACCGCTGGACCAGGGTGAACAGGAACAGCACGATCGGCAGCGCCGACGAGTACGGCACGATCAGGACGCCGTTGGCGAACGCGTCGGCGTGCGCGCGGCCGAGCACCCCGTAGACCGCGTCGGGCACGGCGGCCACCGCGACGGGAGCGGTCACGGTCGGGTCGACGTACCGCGCGACCTCCTTGACCCGCACGGCCACCGCGCGTTCGACGGCCCGGACGCACGCGTCGCGCGTCACGGCGTCCCTCGCGGACTCGAGGGCTTCGAGCTCGGCCACCGCGGCCCACTTGGAATCGATCGGGAGCCGGCGGCCGTCGGGCAGGACCAACCCGTACTCGACGACCCTGCCGCCGACGCGGAAGTCCGAGACCAGCAGGCTGGGCGGCAGCTCGGCGAGGTGGTCGCGGAGCAGCAGCTCGCCGGGGCGACCCTTCGACGCGCCGCCCGCGAGCACGGTCGCCAGCCGTCGCACCACCTCGCGGTGCTCCGCGTCCGCGATGCGGCGGTCCCGGTCGTGGGCGCGGAGCTCGTCGAGCGTGCGGCGGGCGCCGTCGAGCCCGGCGCGCAGCTGTTCGGCGGAGAGATCGCGCTGCGACCCCTGGTCGGCGATCCGCCGAAGCTCGGCGGTCTGCACCGCCAGCTGCGCGGTGATGGAAGGAGCTCGCCCCTGCGGCCGCCTCGCGACGGCGATCGCCAGTCCGCCCAGCAGACCGAGCAGCGCCGCCGCCAGCGCGATCGCCACCGTCTCACCAGTCATGGCTCACCAGTCATGGCTCACCAGTCATGGCTCTGCCGCCACGGCTCACCCGTCATCGCAGACACCCCGGTTGCCATGCCGGGCACGGTACGCCGACCCTCTGACACGCACGTCCCGGGCGGGCCGACGGCAGCGTAGGCTGCGCGGATGCCAGCCCACGGGAACCTGGACCGGGAGCGGATCCGACGGCTCCACGACGCCGAGCTCGAGCGGTTCCGGGGCGACCGTCCGACGAGCCTGGCCCTGCAGGAGCGCGGCCGCGCCCACCTGCCGAACGGCACGCCGATGTCCTGGATGGTCTCGGACAACGAGCAGCCCGTGTTCATCGATCGCGGGCACGGCGCCGGATTCACCGACGTGGACGGCTTCACCTATGTCGACTTCAACGCGTCCGACCTGTCGATGTTCTGCGGCCATGCGAACCCGTCGATCGTGCGCGCCGTCGCGGATCGCGTGGAACGCTCCACCCAGTTCCTGCTGCCCACTGAAGACTCGGTGTGGGTGGCCGAGGAGCTCGCGCGCCGGTTCCCCGTTCCCCTGTGGCAGTTCACCCTGTCCGCGACCCAGGCCAACGTCGAGGTGATCCGGCTCGCGCGCGCGGTCACGGGCCGAGAGGTCGTCGTGCTCTTCGAGGGCCACTACCACGGCCACTTCGAGGAGGGCGTGGTGGACATGCTCGACGGGCGGGTCGGCCCGATGCAGCGAGGGCTCTCGACGGGGATCGCCGGCCGGGTGCGGATCGCCCAGTTCAACGACCCCGACTCCCTGGCGGCGGCGCTCGCCCCCGGCGATGTGGCCATCGTCCTGACCGAGCCCGCGATGACGAACGGGATCCACTTCCTGCCGCCGGCCGCGGGATGGCACGACGAGCTGCGGAGCCGCACGCGGGAGCACGGGGCACTGCTCGCGATCGACGAGACCCACACGCACGTCGTCGGGCCTCGGGGGGCTACGGGGCTGTGGCAGCTGGACCCGGACGTCGTCACGATCGGCAAGGCCGTCGCCGGGGGGATCCCGCTCGGGGCCTACGGCGTGGCCGAGCGCTTCCGTGCCGAGTTCGACCCCTCGGGACCGAGCGGCGAGATCGCGACGGGCGGGACGCTGTTCGGGAACGCCCTCTCGGCCGCCGCGGCGCGGGCGGCGCTGGGCGAGGTCCTGGTCCCCGAGGCCTACGCGCACACGGCCGCACTGGGTGCGCGCCTGGCCGACGGCATCACGGCGTCGATCTCCGCGGTGGGCCTCCCCTGGACCCCGTACCGCTTCGGCCCCCGGGCCGGTCAGTGGTACGGGCCGGAGCCGGTGACCGGCGCGCACGCCCACGCCCTGACGGATCGGGAGCTGACGCTCCTGGTGCGGGTCTGGATGGCGAACCGGGGGGTGTGGGAAGCGCTCCCCGGTGCGGGCCCCACGGTGCCGATCCCTGCCGTGGAGGGCGACGTGGATCGCTACCTCGAAGCGTACGCCGACCTGCTGCGAGCCTTGACGGGCTGACGGGCGATCACCCGCCGGCCGCGCGCAGCAGCTCGATCGTCTCCCCGTCACCCGCCTCCCGTGCCAGCGCGAGCGCGTCGCGACCGTCCTCTGTGGTCCGCGCGGGATCCGCGCCGCGGGCCAGCAGCACGCGGACCGTGGCCGCGTCCCCGTTGTGCGCCGCACCGTGCAGGGCGGTGTAGCCCTGTGCCTGCGTCGCGTCGACGTCGGCCCCGGCATCGAGCAACGACTCGACGATGCCCACGCGCCCCCGGCCCGCCGCGCTGTTGAGCGCCGTGCCGGTCATCCAGCCCGTCCCGTGTGCCTCGACGTCGGCGCCACGGCCCAGGAGCAGGCGCACGGCCTCGTCCTGACCGAAGAACGCCGCGAAGTGCAGCGGCGTGAACCCGTCGCCGCTCCACGACGTCGCGCGCCCCGGCTCCTCGTCGAGGAGCCGGACGAGCCGGTCCAGGTCGCCGAACGTGGTCGCTTCGAACACATCCAGCTCCGGGACGTGGGACCGCACCGCCTCCGCCAGGGGGCGGTCGAAGCGATAGCGGGCCAGCATCAGGGCCGACACCCCGTCGTCGTCCCGCGAGGTCGCGGCCGCCGGGTCGACGGTCAGGATCGTCCGGACGGCGTCGACGTCGCCGGCCTCGATCGCCGCGAACAGATCCCGGGAGGTACTTGTCACGACGCCCGCCTCCGGCTACGTTCTTAGTTGCTTAGGCTATGCATCTATAGCCAAGCACGATGCGGTGAGCGCGTCAAGGCGAACTTCCCCAACGCGAGAGGTGGAGGTCGTCGCCGACCGGCTGCACTCGGCGGCGCTGCACCTCTTACGTCGCCTGCGCACGGAGGACGACGTCCTGGGCGTCTCCCCTCCCCGGCTGTCCGCGCTCTCGGTGGTCGTGTTCGCGGGCCCGATCGGGATCGGCGTCCTGGCGGCCACCGAGGGCGTGGCGGCGCCGACGATGTCCCGCCTCGTGGACGCGCTGGAGCGCGACGGGCTCGTCCGTCGGGGTCCGGATCCCGAGGACGCGCGCGGCGTCCTCGTCCGCGCGACGCCGAAGGGCCGCCGGATCCTGTTGACCGGCCGACGTCAGCGGTTGGCGGCGCTCGCGCTGGGCCTCGAAGGCCTCTCACGCGACGAGCTGACGCAGATCCGGCGTGGCGCCGAGCTGATCGAACGCGTCACCCGCGAGAGCGGGCGCGCACCGAAGCGGAACGATCGTCGACGCTAGACGCGGAGCCGACCGGCAGAGGCGACCAGCTCCCCGCCCTTCCACACCGAGCGCGGTCTCCGCAGCGTCGTGATGTCCTCGACGGGATCTGCGTCGAAGAGCACGAGATCGGCCAGCTTCCCTTCCTCGACCGACCCGACCTCCGGGGTCCTCAGCAGTTCGGCGCCGTTCGCGGTGGCGGCCACCAGGGCGTCGAGTGGACGCATCCCCCACTCGACCATCGTGATGACCTCGTTCGGAGCGTTGCCATGTGGGTTGAAGGGTGTCCCGGCGTCGGTGGAGCACACGTGCCGGACACCCGCCCGGAGCGCGCGACGGTGGCCGATCCTCGCCTCGTCCAGCAGCGCTTCGGCCTTCGCCACGGCGTACGCGGGCACGCGGTCGGCGTTGTCGATCATGCCCCGCAGGGCCACGATCGTCGGGCCTCGGAAAGTGCCACGCTCTGCCATCTCGCGCGCGGCCGCGGCCGAGAGCTGGACGCAATGCTCCACCGAGTCGACGCCGGCGCGGACGGCCCGCAGGATCCCCTCCGCACCGATCGCGTGGGCCGCGACACCCCGCCCCCAGGCGTGGGCCTCGTCGACGGCGGCGACCAGCTCCTCCCGCGTGAACGCGGTGAAGGTCGCCCCGATCCCGGGCGTGAGGACCCCGCCGGTGGCGACGACCTTGATCGCGGTGGCCCCTCCCTTGATCTCCTCGCGGACGGCCGCACGAACGCCGTCGGGCCCGTCGACCTCCCGGGCGAGCGCCACGCTGTGGCCGTGACCCCCGGTGACCGTCAGCGCTCGACCGCTCGCGACGACACGGGGCCCGGGGATCACGCCGGCATCGACGGCTCGCGCCAGCTCGCAGGTGCCCGAGCCGCCCAGGTCGCGCACCGAGGTCACCCCTGCCGCCAGCTGTTTGCGGAGGTTCACCGTGCCCTTGATCGCGGCGGTCGGCGCGTTCATCGCCGCGGCTTCGGCAGCGAAGTCGGCCGAACCGTCGAACGACAGATGCACGTGGGCATCGATCAGGCCGGGGGCGAGCGCCCGGTCGGTCCCGTCCACCTCGCGAGCGCGCGCCGCCGCCTTCGGCGCCCGCGCGTGGCCGCCGACCCACGCGACCCGCTCGCCCTCGACCAGCACGCCGCTGCGACGCCGGACACGCCGGCCGTCGAAGAGCGTCACGTTCGCGACGTAGAACGGGGCCATCAGCTCAGCCACGGCAGCACCGTCTCGGTGCCGTCGTCCTCCCGGATGAACCGCGTCCCCGCCACCATCGTCACCACCAGTGAGGCGCCGGACGATCCCGCCTCGAGCCAATGGAGCTCCCCGGTCGGCACCACGACCGCGTCCCCGGCTTCGACCTGGGTCGCCGTGTCGCCGATGTGCATCGTGGCGCCGCCCTCCAGCAGGACGAAGACGTCGAAGTGGTCGTGCCGATGCGGCGGCAGCGACCCGCCCGCGGGGAGATCCGTGCGGAACAGGGCCGTCTCGGTGGAGCCGCGGGCGGGAGCGGCGAAGCTCGTCACCGTGTTCCCGGCGATCTCGAACGTGGGGTGATCGGCGGCTCGTTCGACCGACATGCTCGGGGCTCCTCTGTTCGGTGGCCGGCGCATCATGCCACGCGCCGGGAGGCCGACCGACGCTACCGCCCCTCCACGGCACGCCCGAGCACGTCGACGACCCACCCGACCTGCTCCTCCGAGAGCGTGTTGTGGAACGGCAGCGCGAGCGTTCGGGCCGCGACGTCCTCGGTGACCGGGAGCATCCCTTCGCCGGTGCCGAACCGCTCCCGGATGTACGGCTGGAGGTGGAGGGGCGGGAAGTAGGCCCTGCTCGGGATCCCCTCCGTGGCCAGGGCATCGACCACGGCGGAACGATCGATCCCCGCGGCGAGCGTGACCACGTAGACGAACCAGCTCATCGTGACGTCATCGCGGACGATCGGCGGCCGGATCCCGTCGAGGCCCGTCAGCCGGTCCGTGTAGAGCGCGGCGACCCGCGCCCGGGCCTCGAGGAACCGCGACAGCCTCGACATCTGCGAGACGCCGAGCGCTGCCGACAGCTCGTCCATCCGGTTGTTGAACCCGAGCCGTTCGTGCTCCAGCCACGATCCCATCGCTCCACGCCCCTGGTTGCGCAGGCTCCGGCAGAGGTCGGCGAGCTCGGCGTCGTCGGTGACGATCATGCCGCCTTCACCGGTGGTCATCTGCTTGTTGGGGTAGAACGCGAAGCATCCGGCCGCGCCGAAGCTGCCGATCGGGCGTCCGCGGTAGGCAGCGCCGATCGCCTCGCAGCAGTCGTCGATCAGGACCAGGTCGCCGACCTCGCGCTCGATCGCATCCCAGTCGGCCGGGTGACCGAAGACGTCGACCACCATCACCGCCCTCGTGGCGTCGGTCCGATGCGCCCGCAACCGCGCGGGATCGAGGTTGTACGTGTCGGCCTCGATGTCGACGAACACCGGCGTCGCGCCCTCGTAGAGCAGCGCGTTGACGCTGGCGGCGAACGTGAACGAAGGAACGAGCACCTCGTCTCCCGGACCGATCCCGAGCGCGCGGACCAGCAGGTGGAGCCCCGCCGTCCCCGAGCTCACCGCGACGCCGTGTCCGACCCCTGCGAGCCCGGCCGCGAGCGCCTCCAACCGCTCCGCGGACGGGCCGAGCGCGAGGACCCCGGACCGCAGCACGTCCAGGACGGCTGCTTCGTCCCGCTCATCGAGCTCGGGCGACGACATCGGGATGTCCACGCGCTCCATGATGCCTGACGGGCGGGGGCCCGCGTCCCCGGGCGGTCCCCGATGTCCGGCTTGCGGTCGTGGACCGTTTCATCCGAGACTCCGCGGATGGAAACGCGCCTGCCGGACGGGCCGGCCGGATCCGCGGCTGACGACCCCCGGCCGACCGACCGCGGCGAGCCGCCCCTGGCGCTCTCCCTCCCCGGCGTCGTCGAGTTCAACGCGACCCGGTGGGGACTCCGATCGGAGGTGATCGAGGTGGGGTCGTCGGGCTCGTCGAGCCTCACGGCGACCGTGTACGCCGGCCGGCGCGGTCGCCTGGTCCAGCCACCCAACACGCCCTACACCCCGATCGAGTTCGTCGCGCCCGAGGGGTCGAAGGCGCGGCGCAGGGCGGCGCTGTGGCTGGAGCTCGCCGATCAGCTCGCCGAGGGGATGCGCTCCCGCGGCGTGGCCGGCCTGCTGCCGCTGCATCCGACGATCGTCGATGTTCGGCCGTGGCAATGGCGCGGCTTCGAAGCGCAGCTCCGCTACACGTTCATCCTGCGCTTCCCGCTCCGTCTCGACGAGCAGGGCCGGATCATCCGCAGGCGGATCCGGCAGGCGCAGGATCTCGGCGTGACGTGCCGATCGGAGACCGACAACGACCCGATCCTGGCCTGCCTACGGGCCACCGAGCAGCGGCAGGGCTTCGCCTACGGGCTGAGCGAGCAGGATCTGGCCCTGGCTCGAGGGTTGATCGGCGACGACCATCTGTTGATGTACACGGCGGCACTCCCGAACGGCGACGTGCTGAGCGCCCGCATCGTCCTGCACCGCCCCGGCGCCCTCGCCCTGGACTGGGTCGCCGGAACGACCGAGCCGGGCCTCGCGAGCGGCGCCAGCAAGTTCCTGCTCCAGCACGTGCTGACCGACCTCGAGGCGCGCGGATCTGCGGGACTCGACTTCTGCGGAGCCAACATCCGGTCCGTCGCGAACGAGAAGAGCGAATGGGGTGGGACGTTGGTCCCCTACCCCACGGTCAGCCTGTTCGGAGCACGGTCGGTCGCCGTCAGCGCGAAGCGCTGGTGGATCGCGACGCGCCCTCGGCCGCGATGACCCACCCACCCCGGTGAGGCGCCGGGACCGGGGTCATGCCCAGGCGCGGACGTGGTTGCGACGCACGGTGTTGTCGCCCGCGGTGAGCCCGGACCCCTGCGGCGACCGCTCGACGTCGATCCGATCGAGGCAGGCGGGATGGATCACGTTGCGTTCGACCACCGCGTGCCGGACGTTGCGCACGCGGATCGGGATCGAGACCCGGTACCGCACGTCGGTCCGCGGATCCCGACCGGGACGGAAGCGGTTCCCGCGGACCGTGATCTGCCGGGAGGTCATGTCACCCTCGCCGTCGTCGTCGTTCTGTCCCACATAGATGCACGTGTACATGCATCCCTCGAAGTCGTTGCCCGTGGCCGAGCTGGTCAGCACGTGGCGCTTGAAGGAGAGCGCCTGATTGTGCTTCCCGAAGAAGTAGTTGTCGGTGATCGAGACCGACTCCGAGTAATACACGTTCACGCCGTAGTCCTGGACCGCTTCGGGCTGCATCGGGTACGGAGGTCCGGGGTCCAGGAGCCGATTCCCGATGATCAGGACGCGGGAGACCTCCCAGTTCATGATCCCGGTGCTCGTGTTGCTGCGTAGGACGTTGCCCCGCACGACGACGTCGTGGGCGCCTGCCAGCGAGATCCCGACCGAGAACCGCGTCACCGTGAACCCGGAGATCACGATGTGCCGCTTCCCGTGCACGGCGATGCCGTCGCCGGAGCCCCCGCCGCGGAGCACGACCTTGCCGTGGGCGGTCAGCCGGATCGGCGCCGCAGCCGTCCCGCTGCGGACGAACCGGGCCGACGCGTACCGACCGGGCCGAACCACCACCTGGTCACCGGGACGGGCTCGACGGAGACCCTTCTGGATCGTCGCGAACGGCCGGCGACGGGTCCCGGCGCTGCGGTCGCTCCCGCTCCTCGCGACGTAGAACGTCCGGCGAGGCGCACGCGCGAGGTCCAGCTCCGGGGCCTGGGGGGTCGCCACGGTGTCGGGGCCGTCGGTGGTCGTCACGAGCTCCGCCGAGCCGGCCTCGAACCCGCACGCGGACAGGAGGATCGCCACGAGCAGGATCGAGAACGTCCGCACGCTACGACGGTACCGGAGACCTCCGCGAAAGGTGAAGGCTCGGCTCACCGTCCCCGGACCACCCCGTCCAGCACCCGCTCGAACGCCCGGCCCAGGACCCGGATGTCGTGGGAGCGCTCCACGAACGCCCGGCCGCGGTCTCCCATCGACCTGCGGTCGTCCGGCGACATCGCGAGCAGCCCCTCCACCGCCTCGGAGAACCCGGCCGGATCGTCCGGCCGGACCGTGATCCCCGCGCCGCTCTCCTCGAAGGGGTTCCACGGCGTCTCGAGCCCCACGACGGTCGGCCGTCCGCTCGCCAGGTAGTCGTAGAACTTGTTGAAGCTGATGCCGAACCGATAGATCGGCTCGTCACGGACGTTGACCACGAACGCGTCGGCCTCGGCGAGCCGTGCGTAGATCTCCGTCTTCGGGACGCGCTCCTCGAACGCCACGTTCCGGAGTCCGGCGCGATCGACCATCGCTCGGAGCGCCGGCTTCTCGGGCCCGTCGCCGACGAACCGCCAGCGAACCCGCCCCTTCGCGGCCCCCGCCTCCAGGCGCGTGGCGGCGTCGACGAGCGTCCCCAGCCCGTCGGACACCCCGTGCGAGCCCGCGTACATCAGCGTGAGCGGACCGTCGGCAGGTGGGTCCGACCGAGGAACCTCCCCCAGGTCGACCCCGTTCGGGATCCACGTGACGCGGGCCGGGTCAACGCCCAGTCCGACCAGGTGGTCGACACCGCCGGGCAGGAGGGACACGATCGCGTCGGCACGGCGGCAGACGTAGCGCTCGAGCGCGTTGAGGGCGAGCACGACGGGGTGCCGGGGCGAGAGGCCGGCGAGGTCCACGATGCTCGCGGGCCAGATGTCGCGGATCTCGAGCACGAAGGGAACGCCGGCTACTCGGGCGAGGCGATCGGCGGCGAGGGGGACCAACAGGTGCGGCGAAGAGCCGACGAGCACGTCGGGCGGCGCCAACCGAGGTTCGTGGCCGAGCCGGGCGACCCGTGAGGTGAACGTGAGCATGTTCGCCACGCGGTGGCGATCGTTCCCGATGTGGGGCGGCACGCCCACCCACAGGACCTCGACGCGATCGCTCAGACGCTGCCGGCCGTAGGTCCACGTCCGGCCCGGGTAGCGCTCCACCCGACCAAGGTGGTCGAAGGTGCCGGCGATCACCAGGACCTCGTGACCGAGATCCGCCAGGGCGTGAGCCAGCATGATCGGCCGGTTGCCGCTGGTGGGGCTGGCCACCTCCGTGTACTGGTTGAGGAACCAGACCCTCACCGCGACCCCCGAGGGGGCCATCCGGGCGATCCGTCCGGAGCGTTGAACAACAGATCGACCGAGCTCAGGCTCGGCACGAACTCCGTCTGACGCGTCTGCGGGTAGGGCTCGGGGTCGAAGCTCGTGAACTCCAGGCCGACGCCCTGCCGAGCGAACACCTCGTCGTCGAGGTAGTCCCGGCCGCTCGGCCCCGACACGTAGACGTCACCTTCCGCGGCGAGGGTCAACGCGGCCAAGAGCTCGGAGCTCCGTAGGTCCCCGGTCACCAGGTCGGAGGCGATGAGGATCTCCGTCCCGATCCCGAGCCCGCCCATCAGCCAGCGGATCCCGGGGACCGTGAACTCGACGAGCCGCTCCGCCGGGGCCCGATACAGCTCGACGACGTCGGGGAACCAGCGGTCGAACCCTGGCGTCTTCGCGTAGGCGTGCCGGAGCGAGCCCTCGTGCTCCCGGCGCCAGTCCCGCGTCTCGTCGAGCTGGACCTGGTCGGTCCGCTCGCCGTACCGGCCCTTCTTCCGCACGGGCAGCGTCAGCCACCGGCTCCCCGGCGGGTCCGCGATCTGCACCCGGTGCTGGTAGCCGCGCCGGTTGAACGGAACGTTGTCGAGCAGGACGAACGCGTCGACCACGCTCATCTTGTGGAAGAACCCGAGCCACGGGAACAGGTTCGGCTGGTGGATCGCCACCCGGCGCACGTCAGATCCGCACCCTGATCGCCTCGAACGCCTCGGCGTACGGGGCCTTCACCTGCACGCCGCGGACCTTCGCGAGCCCCCAGATGAAGTCGCGACTGAAGTAGGGCCGCTCCAGCTCGAACTGGGATCGGTACGCCTGCAGCGCAGACCACTTCGCCTCGACGTGACGTTCCTCGAGGGCCACGAACGCGTTCGCCGTGAACGTCACGTGGTTCCACGGAGCCTCGTAGCCGAAGAACGTGCGGTCCTTGAACGCGCGCAGGCATTCGGCGTGCACGACCTGATGGTCCTGGTGCACGTCCGTGCTGGCAGCAGAGAAGACCATCCCGGGCTGGATCGACCGTCCGAGACGGATCAGGACGTCAAGGATCTCCTGGCGATGCGACGAGAGGTGCCGCACCGGGAAGGCCTCGACCGTGAGCCGCTCCTCGGGGATGCCGAGGACGTCCATCGCCGCGAAGAACTCGTCGCGCAGCAGCGTCGGCGACGCACCGGCGGGGACGGACTCTTCGACCGTGGAGAAGACCGCGACGTGGACCTGCGACCCCTCCTCGACAGCGCGCGCGATCGTGCCGCCGCACCCCAACTCCGCGTCATCGGTGTGCGCGGCCACGACGAGGACCGGTGCGTCCGATGGCAGCTTCATCGCAGGAGCTCCTCGTAGAGCCCGGTCAGCGTCCGCGCCTCATGGGCCCAGTCGTAGCGCTCGACCGCCGCCGTCCGGCCACGAGCGCCCATCGCCTCGGCATCCGCCGGATCGCGCAGCAGGCCGCGGATCGCCTCCGCGACGGCGGAGGGATCGCGGGGATCGACGAGGATGCCGCAGCCGGCGCCCTCGACGATCCCCCGCCACAGCGGGAAGTCCGACGCGACGATCGGGAGCCCGGCCGCCATGTACTCGAACATCTTCACCGGCAGGGAGCGGAGGTACGCGGTCGTCGGGTGCTCGATCACCAACCCCACGCGACTGGACGCCAGCGCGGCGCGGACGCCCTCTCGGCCGAGCTCGGGCAGCACGGTGAGCGTGGCGTCGCCGGCCCGCGAACGGACCGCGTCCTCCAGCTCCGAGGGAAGGAACCGCCCGGCGAGGGCAAGCTCGAACGGCATCTCGGAGGCCACGAGCGCCGCGGCGTCGGCCATCTCGAGCGCGCCGCGCGTCACGGTGAGCACCGCCCCCATGTAGATCGCGCGCGGCGGCCGGTCCGCCAGACCGCTCGCTCCCTCGGGCGGCGCGAGCTCCGAGAGGACCGGGAAGTTCCGGACGACGACCACGCGCGAGCCCGCGTGTCGTTCGGCGATGTCGGGCGTGGCCGCGACCACGCCGTCGAGACGACGCGTCAAGCGGGGAAGGAGCCAGGCCGTGACCGCCGCGACGGCCCCTCGGAGCCATCCGGGGATCCACGGCTTCTCCTGGATCTGCTCCACCAGATCCTCGTGGGCGTCGTAGACCACGCGGATCCCTCGACGCCGGAGTCCGGGGGTGAGCGCGAGGAGCTCGGGGTCGTGGAGGTGGATCAGCCGCGCCCGGCTCGCGATCGCCTGGCCGCGGAGCCGCCACGCGCCCAGGACGGCCCTGCCGAGCCGCACGCCGGGGAGCTCGATCGACCGCACCGTGGCGTAGCCGGGCGGCTCGGGACCCGGCCCCGGGTCGGCGGTCAGCAGGAGCGTGCGGTACCCGGCCTCGGTGAGCGCCCGGCACTCGCGATGGTAGATGCGCGTGTCGTTCGAACCGTGCACCGAGGTGAGGTGCAGCACGGGGATCGCCGAGCGAGGTGGGACGCTCCCCGCCTCCCCGTCCGCCGCCCGGTCGATCTGCGTCGCGCGCTCCCGGCTAGGCACGGGCGGTGCCTCCCACGTGCTCGACGAGCTCCCGATAGAGCCCCCGCGCCCGCCGTCCGACCACGCTCGTGTTGTGCCAGAGGATCACGAGCTCACCGCGCATCGTCCGGCACGCGTCGACCGTGGCTCCGATCCGCGACGCGATCTGCTCGAATGCACCCCGTCGCAGGGCGACCGGGTCGAGGGTGGCGTCCATGATCAGCAAGGGATGCTCGGTCAGCGGGAGCGTGCTCCGGGTCGTGAGATCGAAGACGGGGAACGGGTGGCAGGTCCCCGATCGGAACCCCGGACCTTCGGCGAAGCCGACGCTCGAGTCGGCGCTGACCCCTGCCGCCGCCAGGTGGCACCAGGTCTCGGGGCGCCAGCGGAGGTAGTGCTGGCGTCCGCTCACCGCCGGGAGGTCGTGGCCGGCTCGCTCCATCGCGGCGCGCAGCGCCTCGACCTCGAGTGCGAGCTGTTCGCCGCTGTCGATCGTGTTGTAGCTGCCGTGCAGCCCGATCGCGTGCCCTCGTTCCACGATCCGTCGGATCAGGGCATCCATGAACGGATCCGTGAGCCGGTAGCTCGCGTCGTATCGGGAGGGCGGCACCGCCCCCTCCTCGTCGCGACCGCGAGCGAGCAGATTGAAGGTCGCCGTCCTCCCGGCGCCCTCGGCCACGTCCATCAGGAACTCGAAGGCGTACGAGGGGTCGCGGATCACGTCCCCGCGCCGGGCGCGCGGGTAGGTCGCGAGGCGGCTCCCCGCGAGCGCCGGGTCCCGCCGGAGCAGCACGTCGGCGCCCGTCCGGCGCACGAGCGCCCCCACACCGCCCTCGTTCGCCGCGACCGGTCGATCCACGTCGTGGGTCAGGCGGAGGGTGCCGGGTCGGCGGGGCGGCGGGTCGGCGACCCCCGCTCGGCGCAGCGCCCACAGGAGCAGCGAGCGGTACTCGTCCACGAGCGGCCGCTCGTGAACGCCCGCCTGCCAGGCGAGCGAGGACTCGAGGGGGAACCTGCCGTGGCGATCGGTGGACGGGTCCACGGCCTCGTCGCGCGCCGTGAGGAGTGTGAACGCGGTGCCCAACAGGTCGAACCGCATCGTGACCTCCCGGTCGACCACGTGGACCGGCCGGTCGCCGTCGGTCGGATGCAGCAGCGGCAGCACGTCGGCCGTCACCGTCCGGCGGAGGTCGGGCTCGCCGACGCGCCACGCGAGGGGCGGGGGAGCCGATGCCGGCTCCGCGCCCGCCGCGTCGGGCTCGGGACCGGCGAACAGGCCGTCCGCGATCACCACGTGCCCCGCTCCGCCCAGCCGCTCGATGCACGTGTCGGCCCGCTGCTCCGCGACGAGGTCCAGCTCCTCCCCCACCCATCCGTCGAGCAACGTTCGCAGCACGTAGCCGCGCTCCGGGAGCCAGCTCGCGGGATGGTGCACCTGGATCACAACGCCGCCTTCCGGATCTTGTGGCGTCCGTACCCCATCGCGTGCCACGCGCCCTGGGCGATGTCCCAGCCGTTGCGGGGGAACGCCGCCGTGAACGGGGTCAGACGCCCGCCCCAGTCCTCCTTCGCGCTGGCGATGCTCGGGATGTTGACACCCGCCCAGTCGAACGTCGCGAACCCGTCGTTCGACAGGTCTTCGAGGGTGGCGCGCGTCATCAGCTGCTGGACGCCCGATGCGAGGAACCGCGTGCGCGTACCGGACACCCAACCCAGCGCATCGCCGTCGTCCGAGCAGATGACGACGCGTGCGCTGGCGACCTCGCCCGAGGAGGCCCGGGCAAGATAGAACCGGAAGCGATCCGAACCCAGGATCTCGACCCCCAGCCTCAGCGTGGCTTCATCGATCCGGTACCGGAAGTGCTTGCGCTCCTCCGTCTCGGTGAGACACCGGAGCACCTCTCCCGGATCCGTTCCGCGAGCGGCCGTGAAACCCTCCGTCACGGCTCTCCGAGCCCGCTGGCGAACCTTCTTGACCGCCGACGTCTCCTGCCACGGAAGGTCGACCACGGAGGTGAACCTAGACTCCAGGCGGAAGCCCGCCTGTTGGAATCCGCGAACGTCGACGATGCCCGGCGGCAGGTTCCAGGGGCGGGCGACCCGCTCGTGGAGGAGCTCCTGACCGATCCGTTCGGTGAGCGAGAGCCATCGGCGCTCCAGCCGTCGGGCGCCGACGGTGTCCCCGTGCTCGATCGTGACCGGGACGAAGGGGGAATCATGCGGGACCACGAGCCGCCCCCGTGACGACCGATAGAGACCGAGCGTCACGCTGACACCGGTCGTGGTGTCGGCGGCGCTCAGGTCGTCCGGCGTGAGGTGCTGCCACGAGGCCAGGAACTCCCTCCACCCGGACTGGGCGACGGCGCCGCCAAACACCTCGGTCGTCGTCACGGGCCTCCACCCCCCATCGCGGGGAGCTCGTGGCCCTCGGGCCAGGCGCGTGGGTGGCGCAACGCCCACGAGCAAACCGCGAAGTACCACACGTAGGACGCGATGCTCACCCACGCGAGGACCGTGACGCCGGTCAGCAGGGCCGGCTCCCTGACCACGATCCACAACGCGGCTCCGCCGATCATCAACATCCTCACGACCTCACGGACGAGGAAGACGTCCTGGCGCTCCGTGGGTGCCAGGGTCGCCCCCCACGGCGTCGCCACGAGGTTGACGAAGAACAACAGCGACAACGGGCGGAGCATCTGCGCAGCCGGCTCCCACGCGGGACCGAGCAGCTGCGCGACGATCGCCCGCGTGTCGAGGAACGCGAGCAGGATCAAGGGTGCGCCGAGCACCGCGAGGGAGAGCGTGATCCTGCGGAACATGCTGCGGACCGCCGCGGGATCGTCGGAGCGGAGCGCCGCCTGACGGGTGAGCACCATGGTGACCGCGCTCGTGATGATGCCGACCGGGGTCAGGAACAGCCGCTCGATCAACGCGTACTGGCCCGCGGAGGTCGCGCCGTAGACCGTCACGATCACCAGGAAGGGGATCTGCAAGGTGAACGCGTTCAGCTCCGACGCGGGGACCCCCGCAAGCATGAAGTGGCGGTACCGGCGCAGGAGCCTCCGGTCGCGGCGCATCCGCATGACCGCCTGACGGTCGATCCGGCGTCCGGAGCGGCGCGCCATCACCCCCAGCCCCACGGCCGTCGAGAGGGCGTCGCCGATCGCGAGGGGGATGGCCCCGGTCGCACCTGTGCGGAGCCCCGTGAGCACGCCCAGGGCGGGCTGCCCGACGGCCATCGAGCCTCCCTGGGCGAGCCGGGCCCGGACCGCCGGCGAGTACCGCTCGATCCGGACCAGCCATTGGAGGAGCACCACTTGGCCGGTCGCGAACAGGATCCCGAACGGCACCACCCAGAGCGCGACCGGCAGATCCTGCTCCCACACGCCGGACGCCGTCAGCGCGAACCCGATCGCCAGCGCGACCAGGACGACGACGCCGAGACGGAGCGCGATCGCCAGCACCGACTCGACGAGCGACCACGCGTCGTCGTCGGAAGGAACCACACCGACGGCCTGCGGGTAGCCGAGCGTGGCGAGCGGCATCAGCAGCGCGACCGCCGCCAGATAGACGCCGTACGAACCGAGCGCGGCCGGATCGAACACGCGCGTGACGATCGGGGTGGCGACGTAGACGATCGCCCCTCCGACCAGCGTCGCCACCGCGAGCGTGGTGGAGCCGCGACCGACCGTCTTCCACAACGCCCCGAGGGAGCCGACGGAGCCATCTTCCGAGGTCGTCATGCCGTCCACCCCGAGATCACGTCCGCACCCTGGCGCTTGCGGCGGGGACCGGAGCGAGCTCGACGGCGCCGTCGGTCCGCCGGATCGGCTGGGTGCTCGCCGCCACGATCGCCAGCCCCATCGCGGCGAAGAACGCGCGGTTGTCGTTCAGGTCGCCGCTCACGAGCGCGTTGATCAGCAGGAACGTCATCAGCACGAACGTCGCCAGCCCCGGGAAGTCGCGGGCGGCCCCCCGGGCACGCCACCAGGTGATCGAGACCCACACCAGGAACCCGATCGTCGGCAGCACCCCAGCCTCCGCGAAGAACTCGAGCACGATGTCGTGCGGGTACGTGATCGCCGGGTTCGGGCTCACCGTCACGAACCCTCCCCACCCGAGGCCGGTCGGATCCTGCACGCCGGCGTGTGCGGCGGCCTGGAAGAGCGCCGCTCTGGCCCCGATCGAGCTGTCGGAGGTCCCCTCGGTCACCGTCGCGATCCGTTCCCGCGCGAACTCCGGCGCGTTGACCAGGCCGAACCAGAGCACCCCGGCCGCCACGAGCACGGCGGCGCCCACCGTGAGCTTGGAGCGCGACCCCGGGGCCAGGACCAGCCCCAGCAGGACGGCCGCGATCGCCGCCGCGAGCGGTCCTCGAGAGCCGGATGCGAGGAGGGCCCAACCGCCCAAGGCCGCCAGGAGCACCCCCGTCAGCCACCCGATCCGGCGGGTCGCGAGGGCGATCACGGCGACGATCAGGACGAGACCCGCGGTGCGGCCGAGCTCGATCGTGGAGCTCGCGACCCCCGCGATCGGCGCCCCCTCGTACGTCGCCGTCGGCTGGGGGTCGACCACGGCGGAGAGCGCGATCAACGAGCAGGCCCCGCACAGCACCCAGATCAACTCGTCGAGGTCGTCCCGCCCCCGACAGACGACGATCGGGGTCAGCAGCGCGAGGGTGCCGAGCGTGAGGACGTACAGCACCTTGCTCGAGGCGTAGACGGTCGCCGGAGCCTGCAGTGCGCCGGGGAGCACGATCAGCAGGAACAGCACGCCGTTCGTGACCGCGGCCATCGGGATCGACCCGGTCTTCAGGACGTTGTAGAGGACGATCCCCAGCGTGATCGACGCCAGGACCATCGTGAGGTCCGGGAGTCCCGCGAAGAACGAGAGGTCCTTGAAGTTCCCGGCGAGCAGGAAGAACGCGAACACCCAGAACACGGCCGTCCTGGCCCACCGACGGCGGGGCCGCGTCCGCGTCCGGCGGCCGATCGCGACGCTCATCGCAACCCTCGGACCACCCGGCCGATCGTCTCGTCGTCGATCGACGGTCCCATCGGCAGGGAGAGCACGCTCCGGGCCGCCTCCTCGGCGGCCGGCAACGTCGGCGAGGAGGCCGCGTAGACGGGCAGGCGATGGCAGGGGGTCGGGTAGTAGACCATCGTGTCGATGCCTCCGGCCGCGAGGCGGGCGCGCAGCCCATCCCGTTCCTCGGGCGGGACGCGAACCGTGTACTGGTGATACACGTGCCGGGCTCCGGGGGGCTCGATCGGGATCCGTACGCCCGGAACGTCCCGCAGGAGCTCGGAGTACCGGGCCGCGGCGGCGCGGCGTCGGCGGTTCGCATCGTCGAGGTGGCGCAGCCGGACCCGCAGCACGGCGGCCTGGAGCTCGTCGAGCCGCGAGTTGTACCCGAGCATCTCGTTCGCGTAGGTGGCCTTCCCGCCGTGGGCCCGCAGCGCCCTCGCGAGCTCCGCGACCCGTCCGTCGTCCGTGGCGATCAGGCCGCCGTCGCCGAACCCGCCGAGGTTCTTGCTCGGGAAGAAGGAGAACGCGCCGACGTCGCCGAGGGACCCCAGACGGGCACCGTGGTACTCGCCTCCCATCGCCTGGGCGACGTCCTCGACGACCAACAGGTCGTGCTCCGTCGCGATCCGCTCGATCGCCTCCATGTCGCAGGCGAGCCCGAACAGGTGCACGGGCACGATCGCCTTCGTCCGCTCGCCGATCGCCGCGGCCACGGCGGCGACGTCGAGGTTGAAGGTGTCGGGATCGATGTCCACGAACACCGGGGTGGCCCCGACCGAGCTGATCGATTCGGGGGTCGCGAAGAAGGTGAACGGTGTCGTGATCACCTCATCGCCCGGACGGACGCCGAGGGCCCGCAGGCCGATCGTCACGGCGTCGGTTCCCGAATTGACCCCGATCGCGTGGTCCACGCCGAGGTACGCCGCCATCTCCTCCTCGAAGGCGGACACGTTCGGCCCCAGGATGAAGCGGCCGGAGCGGAGCACCTCGTTGATCGCTTCGGTGAGCTCGTCCCACTGCCGGTCGATGTCGGGTCGAAGGTCGAGGATCGGGACCCGGTCCAGCACCTCGTCGGTCATGGCGACACCTGCTCGAGGGTGTCCTCGTCGATCAGGCGGACCGCGCGACCACACACCGTGCAGACCCCGTAGCCCCCGTGGAGCTTGACCGGGCGGCCGCATTCGCAGACCCATCCGATCCGTCGCGCCGGGACCCCGGCGACCAGCGCGAACGCGGGGATGTCCGCGACCACCACGGCCCCGGCGGCGACGAACGACCACGCCCCCAGTCGGGTGCCGCAGACGATCGTCGCGTGGGCGCCGATCGTCGCCCCGCGCTCGACGAACGTCTTCGCGTACTCGTCGTTCGCGGTCGGGTACAGGGCTCGTGGGAACCGGACGTTCGTGAAGACCATGCCCGGGCCACAGAACACACCCTCGTCCAGCTCGACGCCCTCGTACACCGACACGTTGTTCTGGATCTTGCAGCCATCCCCGATCCGCACGCCGTCGGCCACGAAGACGTTCTGCCCGATGCTCACGTCGGCCCCGATCACGGCACCGCTCATGACGTGCGCGAAGTGCCAGATCCGCGTCCCGGCGCCGATCGACGCGCCTTCGTCCACGACGGCCGTCGGGTGCACGAACACGTCGCTCACGACCCGTTCAGTTCCTTCATCTGCGCGTCGGCGTTGCTCAACACGCGGATCACCGGGATCGCGCTGCGTCCGTCGGAGCGCGGGGTGGTCCCCTCGAGGATGCATCCCACGAAGTGGAGCAGCTCGTGGCGGAGGGGCTGCGGGTCGCCCTCGAACACGACCTCGGACCCGTCGTCCTGGGTCGAGAGGTCGGCGTTCACCCGCCGTCGGTGCAGCGTCACCGTCTGCGTGTCCTCGTCGTAGGTGACCATCGCCTCGGTCCCCACCACGGTGAGGCGGTGCCGCCGCTCGGGCCAGAGCCAGGAGTTGTGGATGTGCGCCTCCTCGCCGTTGCGGAACTGCATGTGGAGGTGCATGTCGTCCTGGATCCCGGGCTGCACGATCGCTTGGCCCCAGGTCGTCGTGCGGACGGGCTCCTGGCCGATCAGGTACAGGAGCGCGGCCACGTCGTGCACGCCGAGGCTCCACAACGAGTTCTCCACCGTCCGGACCGTCCCCAGTCCCAGGCGGTCCTGGTACAGGCTCGCGACCCACCCGATCCGCCCGCTCGACAGGTAGTGCCGCAACCAGACGACCGCGGGCTGGTACAGCAGCAGGTGACCGACCATCAAGGTCAGCCCCTCGTTCTCCGCTTCCTTCGTGACGCGCTCCGCGTCGTCGACCGTCAAGGTGAACGGCTTCTCGACGAAGACGTGCTTGCCCGCGGCGAGCGCTTCGAGGGCGAGCTCGGCGTGGGTCGCGGCCGGCGTCGCGATCACGACGGCGTCGATGTCGGGCGCGTCGAGGACGGCGCGGTGCGTGTCGCTGATCGTGACGTCGGGGAAGGACTCGCTCGTCGCCGCGCGGATCGCGGGGCTCGGATCGGCGACGGCCGCCAACGATCCCATCTCGTGCAGGTTGCGCACGAGGTTGCGGCCCCATCGGCCCGCGCCGACGACACCGACCCTCACGTCACCCGGGGAAGCCATCACTCGTCCCTCCACCCATGAGACGCGCCCCCGCACAACGGACCGAGCACAGTGATGCCCGAACCGGCCGAGCGAGCGGGGAGGCCCCTCACACCCTCCGCGCCGAGGATATCCCCGGTGCGTTCGGTGTGTCGACGGACGAATGGCTCCCCCTCCCGCCTTTCGGCCGGGTTCCCTCCTGGTCCCGACGTCCGTATCCTCTGAGGGTCCGGCTGGGTCGACACGCTCGAGCCCGCCGGCCGACGAGGGTGGAGGGCCTCGAGATGCAAGCGGAGGGTGATGCCGGGGGACGTGCCCGGCTGCGCGTGAAGATCGCCGCCGACCTGGCGGTCTGGTCGGTGGCGGGCCTCGTCGCGTTCCTGTTCATCGCCCTCGACGGCTGGAACGACGCCTCGTGGACGATCGTCGGCGTCTACACCCTGATCGGGCTCCCGATCGAGCTCGGGTGCATCCTCGGCTTCCGGCTGCATCGGCGAACGTGGCGCCGGTTCGGGTTCGACGACCTCCCGCAGCTCGAGCTCGCCGTGATCACCGGGACGGCGGTGCTGTTCCTGCTCGGGCTGGTGGCGTACTACGTCTTCGAGGTTCCGCTCCCCCGTTCGGCGGCCCTGATCCAGGGCGCGCTGGCGCTCCTCGCCATGGGAGCGCTCCGGGGAGCGGTGCGGTGGCGGAAGGAACGCAGATGGCGCCGGCAGATGGGCCCGTCCTCCGCGCGAGCTCAGCGCGTCCTCCTGGTGGGCGCGGGCGACGCCGGCACGAGGATCGCCCACGAGATCCGACGGAGCCCCCGGTCGGGCATGCAGGCCGTCGGGTTCCTCGACGACAACCCGGCGCACGCCCCCCTGGAGATCGCCGGGTTGCGCGTCCTGGGCCGCATCGACGACCTGGCAGAGGTGGTGACGGACTACGAGGTCGAGCAGGTCCTGATCACGATGCCGTCCGCGGGCGGGCGGGCGACCCGCCGCGTCGTGGAGCTCGCTCGGCAGGTCGACGTGCCGTGCCGGATCCTCCCCGGGATCACCCAGGTCCTGTTCGGCGACGTCACCCTCGCCGGCGTCCGCTCGGTGCAGGTCGAGGACCTCCTCCGGCGGGAGCCGGTCGACCTGGAGCTCGCCTCGTCGTACATCCGTGGCCGCTCGGTCCTCGTCACGGGGGCCGGCGGTTCGATCGGATCGGAGCTCGTCCGGCAGGTCGCCCTGCTCGAGCCCGCGCGCGTGATCCTGTTCGGACACGGCGAGAACTCGCTCTACGACATCGGCAAGGAGCTGGCGACGACGCTCCCGGGCCTGAAGGCGATCCCCGTGATCGGCGACGTCCGAGACCGCGCCAAGATCGACCACGTGATGTACGAGTACGAGCCCACGGTGGTCTTCCACGCCGCCGCCCACAAGCACGTCCCGATGTTGGAGGCCGACCCGGACGAAGCGGTCCTGAACAACGTGGGCGGGACGAAGAACCTGGCGGAGGCGGCCCTGCTTGCGGGCGTCGAGCGGTTCGTCAACGTCTCCACCGACAAGGCCGTGCGTCCCGTGTCGGTCCTCGGGGCCACGAAGTTCCTCGCCGAACGGGTCGTGGGGAAGGTCGCCGAGGACGCCGACGCGGGACAGAGCTTCGTCTCGGTCCGGTTCGGCAACGTCCTCGGGAGCCGCGGGTCCGTCGTGCCGATGTTCCAGGAGCAGATCCGCCGTGGTGGCCCGATCACGGTCACCGACCCGGAGATGACGCGGTACTTCATGACGATCCCGGAGGCGAGCCGGCTCGTGATCCAGGCGGGCTCCCTCCAGGAGAACGGTGCGTTGTACGTTCTCGACATGGGAACTCCGGTGCGGATCGTCGACCTCGCGCGCGACATGATCAGGCTCGCCGGCGCCGATGAGGACGACATCGAGATCGTGTTCACCGGGCGGCGGGCGGGCGAGAAGCTCCACGAGGAGCTGTTCACCGACGCGGAGCAGCTCCGAGCCACGACGGTGGACCAGATCGTGGTGGCGCGGCGCGGCCCCGGGCTCGATGCCGACGCGGGCCAACGGATCGACGATCTCCTGGCCGCGGCGGAGAAGCGGGACTGGGAGGTCCTCCAGCGGTGCCTCGGCGACCTGATCCCCGGGTTCCACCCGGAGAGCCCCGACCGTCCCGGTCCGAACCATCGGCCGCCACCCATGTTCGGGGAGGCGTCGTGAGTCAGCGGCGCGACGACGAGGTCCGCACGATGGACCTTCGCCTGTTCCTCGACATCATGCGCCGGCGCGCGTGGCAGATCGTCGGCGTGACGGCCGTGCTCGTCCTGATGGCTGTCGCCCTGATCACGCTCTCTCCTTCGACCTACACGTCCACCGCCGTGGTCTGGGTGCAACCGCTGACGAAGCAGGAACTCGGACCGAACGCGGCAACGACCGTGAACATGGATGAGCAGGTCGGTCTCATCACGCAGGAGACGATCGCAACCGGCGCCGCCGAATCTCTCCATCTCGCGACGACGGCCGAGAGCCTCGACCGACTGATCGATCGTGTCTCGGTGTCCTCGGACGTGGGAACGCCGTTCATGAACATCCATTGCACGCATTCGGATCCGGAGGCGGCCCGAGCTTGTGCCAGAGCCTTCGCCGCCTCGTACACCGTGTTCAGGAAGCAAGCGGCTCAGCAAACCGCGGGAGTGGAGTCCAGCGATGGTACGTCTCTCACGCCGAACCCTGAAGCTGCCGTGCTCGTCACACCGGCGTCCCTGCCCACCGACTCCAACAAGAGCTATCCGCTCGTCGTCGTGATCGCGGGGCTCATCGGCCTGCTGCTGGGGATCGGCATCGCCCTGCTGCGCGAGCGGCTCGCCGAGCCCGTCACGGACCGGGAGACGTTCGCCGACGCGCTGGTGGCGCCCGTGCTCGCGGTGGTGCCGGACGCGTCCCGCCGGATCGAGCAGCCCGCGGCGGTCTCGTTGTCGAGGCCGGGGAGCACCCCGTCGGAGGCGTACCGGATCGCGCGGACGACGCTCCAGCACGTCGCCTCGAGCGGCCGGATGAAGGTCTTCGCGGTCGCCGGGCTCGACGGCGGAGCCGATGCGACCAAGACGACGGCCGAGCTCGCGATCGCGCTGGCCCAGGGCGGCCGCACGGTCGCTGCGGTCTCCGCCAACCTGCGGAAGCCGGCCCTGAACCGCCTGCTCGGGGTCGGGAGCAGCATCGGACTCGCAAGCGTGCTGACCGGCGAGGCCGACCTGGACGAGGCCCTGATCCAGACGTCCACGCCGGGCCTGTCGGTGATCGCGAGCGGCCTGACTTCGGACCTCCCGCCGGAGCTCCTGGATACGGACCAGATGCGGGCCGTCGTGAAGGAGCTCAGGTCCTCGTTCGACTTCCTGCTGCTCGACACGGCGCCGCAGCCGTGGGCGGCGGACACGCTCTCGCTCGTGCCGCTCACGGACGGCGTGATCGTCACGGCGGTCTCGGGGCGCACGCTCCGCGACGACGTCGCACGTCTTCGCGCGCTCGTCGAAGGGGTCGGCGGGCAGATCGCCGGCGGGATCCTCAAGGAGCGGCCCAGCCGGTGGCACCGTGGCGGAGCAGCCAGAGCCCCCGCCCGTGCGAACGCCGCCCGCACCCGGGACACCGGAGTGCTGCGGCCGGCCGACGAGTCCTACGAGGACGGAGACGGGATGGCGGACGCGGCGGCCGGCTGATCAGCCGGCGTCCTGCGACGCCGCGGCGCGGCGGAGCACGATCCAGCGCACCAGCGCGTGCACGGCCAGCGCCGCGCCCGCGCCGATCGCCTCGGCCACCACATCGCCCAGCTCGGCGCTCCGGTCCGGGGTCAGGTCCTGGATCAGCTCGATCAGGACCCCCACGCCCACGACGGCGACCAGGATCCACCTCCGGAGGTGGACGAACGGACCGTTGCCGCGCCCGGGGCGCCACACGCCGGCGAACAGGAAGCTCAGGGTCGTCGCGAAGTAGGCAACGGCATGCTGGAGCTTGTCGGCCCACGAGAACAGGCGCACGCCCGGGGGCGGGGCCACGAAGCTGAACCAGAACGTGGCGGTCGCACAGCCCAGCGTGAGGACCCACAGGGCGATGTCGATCGAGCGATCTCGATCACGACGCGTGGGTCCGGCGGCATCCTCGGCCATCCGACCACGCTACCCGCACTGGCCGGAAGCACCGACCAGGGTCGCGGAAAGAAACCGACCATCGGCCCCGTTCGTACCCCTTGTGGAGGAGCGCCCAGGCACCCTACGATGCTTGGGCTACTGCAGGCCCCATGTCGAAGAAGAGAGAGAGCTCCAGGGTGGCGGAGCCTTCCCCCCGAGACGTAGGCATCACGGGATCGTCGATCCCGCACGCCTCGAAGATCGCCGTTGTCGGCCAAGGGTACGTCGGGCTCACGCTCGCCTGTGCGGCCGCCGACGCCGGGTTCGAGGTCGTCGGCATCGATATCGACGCGGGCAGGGTCGAGCTGCTGGCCCGCGGCGAGCTGGTGACGCCCGGGGTCGACGAGAACCTCTTCCGCGCGGCCCTGCGGACCGGCCGGCTCACGTTCTCCTCCTCCGCAACCTCGATCGCCACGGTTGCGTCGGTGTTCATCTGTGTGCCCACCCCGCTGCACGACGGCATCCCCGATCTCAGCTTCGTCGAGCGCGCGTCGCGCGACGTCGCGGCCAACGTCTCGCCCGGGACCCTCATCGTGGTGGAATCCACCGTCTCCCCCGGCACCACGGAAGGCGTCGTCCGGGCGATCCTGGAAGAGGACTCCGGTCTCTCCGTCGGGACCGACCTGCTCCTGGCGTCGGCCCCGGAGCGCATCGACCCCGGCAGCGATCAGTTCGGGATGTCCAACACCCCGCGGATCGTGGGTGGGACCTCTCCGGAGGCGACCGAGGCGGCGGTCGCCTTCTACACGCAGCTGGCCGACAAGGTGGTGCCGGTCAGCTCTGCTCGCGCCGCCGAGACCTCCAAGCTCCTGGAGAACACCTTCCGCCACATCAACATCGCGCTGGTGAACGAGCTGGCGATGCTCACCCACGAGCTCGGCATCGACGTCTGGGAAGTGATCGACGCCGCCGCGACGAAGCCGTTCGGGTACATGCCCTTCTACCCGGGACCCGGCGTCGGAGGGCACTGCATCCCGCTGGACCCCACCTACCTCACGTGGCAGATCCGTCGCGACACCGGACGGCGGTTCGGCGTGGTGGAGCAGGCGAAGGACGTGAACGAGCGCATGCCGAACTACGTGGCGAGCCGGGTCGCGGAGATGCTGAACGACGACGGACGAGCCGTGCGGGGCGCGAGGATCCTGATCCTCGGTGTCACCTACAAGCCGGACGTGGGCGACATCCGCGAGTCACCCGCCGTCCAGACGATGGAGCTCCTGTACCGCCGTGGCGCCGACGTCCGCTTCCACGACTTCTACGTCCACGAGGTGCCTTTGAACGGTGGCAGCGCGACGTGCGTGACCGACCTGATGGGCGAGCTGCGCGACAGCGACCTGGTGGTCTTCCTGACGCCGCACAGCCAGTACGACCTCGAGGCGATCGCCGACCGCGCTCGCCGCATCTTCGACACGCGCAACGCGTTCGGCGTGGACCGCCGGGCCAACGTGGTCCGGCTCTGAGCCGTCGGCCGGCGCTTCCGGGTAGGCTGCGGGAACGACGCCGCGGGGAGGTCATCGATGCAGATCGGCGACATCATGCACACCGACGTGAAGACGGCCGCAGCCGAGGACACGTTCGCCGACGTCGCGAAGGTGATGCGGTCCAACGGGATCTCGTCGGTCGTGGTCCTCGAGAAGGGGAACAAGCTGGCCGGCATCGTGACCGAGCGCGACATCGTGAACCTGGTCGCCGCTGGTGGCGACCCGCACTCGGTCAAGGTCGCCCACGGGATGACCAGACGAGGGCTCGAGACGGTCGGCCCCAAGACCGACGTCGCCGAGGCGGCCGACAAGATGGTCTCGCTCAACATCCGTCACCTGCCGATCGTCGACCGCGGCAAGGTCGTCGGGATCGTGTCGATCCGGGACCTCACGCGCTGGGCGGCCGAGGAGCTCACCGGTGGCCATGAGATGCCCGACATCGCCCGCTCGGAGCGGGCGCTGCGCGCCGCCACCGAGCTCCAGAAGCAGCGCCGGCTGAACGCCTAGGTCCGCGCGTCGCCGTCGTCGCCGGCGGCGCGGCGGAACGCCTCGCGCGGGTGCTCCAGCGAGCCGAGCTGGGCGATGTCGCGCGGGAAGAGCAGGGCCACGGTCCAGTCCAGGGCGACGCGCACCTTGCGACCGATCGTGGGCATGTACAGCAGGTGATAGCTCCGGTGCAGGAACCAGGCCGCGAACCCCTTCACCTTGATGCCCAGCGGGTCCGCCACGCCCTCGTAGTGGCCCAGGGAGCACAGCATGCCCTTGTTGCGATAGCGGTACGGCTCGGGAGCCCTCCCGACGAGCGACGCCGCCACGTTGGCCGCCAGCCGCTTCGCCTGCCGGAGCGCGTGCTGTGCCGTCGGCGGTGACAGACCCGTCGGCGCGTCCGGGTCCGGGACTGCCGCGACGTCGCCCGCGGCCCAGATCCCGGGGACGCCCACGACGCGGAGGAACGGGTCCACCGTGACCCGGCCGCCGGCGTCGACCGGCAGACCGCTCTCCGCCGGCAGGGGCGCCGGCCGGACCCCCGCGGTCCACACGATCGTCCGCGCGGGGAGGGTCTCGCCGTCCGAGAGCCGGACGGTGTCGCCCTCGATCGCCTCCAGGCGGGTCCGCACCCGGAGCTCGATGCCCCGCTCGCGCAGCCGTCGAGCCGCGTAGGCGGCGAGGCCCGGATCGAGCTCGGGCAGGATCCGATCCCCCGCCTCGACCATCACCCATCGCATCTCGTCGCGGCTGAGCCCCGGGTAGTTCGCGAGCGCGGCGCGCGCCAGGTCCTCGAGCTCCCCGAGGGCCTCGACCCCCGCGAACCCGGCCCCGACGAACACGAAGCCGAGCGACGCGCGGCGGGACACCTCGTCCTGCATCTCGTCGGCTTCGTCGAGGGCGGTGAGGACCCGGTTGCGGAGCCAGATCGCCTCGGTCAGGTGCTTGAACCCGATCGCGTGCTCGGCGAGCCCCGGGATCGGCAGCGTCCGCGACCACGAGCCCGCCCCCAGGATCAGCACGTCGTACGGCTCCTGCCGCTCCTCCCCCCCGGCCAGCTGGATCGAGACGCGCCGCGCCTCGTGATCGATCCGCTGGACCTCGCCGAGGATCAGATCGGTGCGCTTGAGCGCCTTGCGGAGCGGCACGACCACGGCACGCGGGTCGATGAGGCCGCTCGCCACCTCGGGCAGGAAGGGCTGGTACGTCATGTGGTTCTCCGGGCTGACCAGGGCGATCGTGTGCTCCGTGCCCCGGAGGAGGCGTTCCAGGTGCCGCGCGGCGTACATCCCGATGTACCCGCCGCCGACGACGAGGATCCGGCTCATACGCCGACGCTCGCCCTCGGCGGCCACGTCACACCCGCGAGCTCGGCCACGGCCCCCGGCAGCCCGGTCAGGTCCCGGACCACCCGGTCCGGCTCGGCGAGCTGGGCGTCGGTCGGCTCGTCCGGGGCCTCCCCCCGCAGCACCCAGATCGTCCGCATGCCGGCCGCGTGGGCCGGCCGCACGTCGTAGTCGAGCCGATCGCCCGCCATGACCGTCCGCTCGGGCGCGACGTCGGCGGTCGCCAGCGCGTGGAGGAACAACGCCGGGTCCGGCTTCTGCAGACCGAGGTCGTCGGACACCCCCCAGACCTCGAAGAACGGCACGAGGCCGTCGCGCTGCATCGCGTCCCGAACCGACGTCGGCTGGTTCGCGATCACCCCCAGGCGGAACCCCTCGCCGCGGAGCATCTCGAGGCAGGGGATCGCGTCCGCGTGGAGGGCGTCCGGCGGGTACCGCCACGAGCGGGCCGCCAAGCGCTCGAGCGCCGGGAGGTCTGCGTCGGGTCCGGCGAAGCGCTCGGCCAACCGCACGCGGAACGACCGGCTCTGCTCGGCGCGCGCCGCCGCGTATTCCTCGTCGAACGCATCGTCCTCGAACACGGCGCCGGCATCCCGCAGGGCGGAACGCCACGCCTCGGCGTAGATCCGGTCGTCGTAGAGGACGCCGCCGATGTCCAGGAACACGAGGTCGATCGCTCCGGGCACCGGCGTAGCCTAGCCGCGGGGCCGCCGGGGCCGGAGCTCGTCAGCCCGCACGGGCCCGCAGCTCCTCGACCGCCGCGCGGGGCGTCGTGTCGCACCCCAACCGCGTGTCGTAGCGGGCGCCGTGGCAATCGCTCGACCCCGTGGGCACCAGGTCGAGCGCCTCTGCGAGCCGCCGGTAGGCCACCCGTTGCTCCGGCGCGTGGTCGGGGTGATCCACCTCCAGCCCGGCCATCCCGTGGTCGGCCATCCGCTCGATCAGCTCCTCCGGAACGCTGCCCTGTCCCTTCCACATCGCGGGGTGGGCGAGGACGCATGCGCCACCGGACCCGCGGATCAGCGTCAGCGCATCCAGCGGATCCAGGGCGTGCTTCGGGATGTACGCGATGCCGTCGTCGGAGATGTACCGGTCGAACGCCTCCTGCTCGGTCGGCACGATCCCGGCCTCGACCATGGCCTGGGCGACGTGCGGGCGTGCGATCAGGTCGTCGCCGGCGATCGCGCGGACCCGGTCGAAGTCGATGTCGTAGCCCAGCGCCTGGAGCTTCTCGACCATCAGCTCACCGCGACGGAACCGCGTGTCGGTCAGCCGCCGCAGCTCCTCGACCAGCGGTGGGGAGGTCGGATCGATCCAGTAGGCCAGCACGTGGAGCGACGTTCCCTCGTACTCGGCCGAGAACTCGAGGCCGGGAACGATGTCGAGGCCCGTCCCGTCGGCGGCGGCCGCGGCCTCATCCAGCCCCGCCGTCGTGTCGTGGTCGGTCACGGCGATCCCCTCGAGGCCACGCTCGAGGGCGAGCCGGACGTTCTCGGCGATCGTGTTCGTGCCGTCGGAGTGCGTCGAATGGGTGTGGAGGTCGTAGCCGCTCATCGCGCCACAGGCTCCCAGACCCGGGTCGCGCGCGTCAGGGTGCCGGCGCGACCAGGTCGGAGCCGATCGACGCCGCGGAGGGGCACCCAGCGATCCACATCGCGTTCTCGAGCTCGTCGCGGAGGATCCGCAGGACGTTGCGGACGCCGTGCTCCCCGTCCACGGTCAGCCCCCAACACGTGGGTCGGGCCACCTGCACGGCGTCGGCGCCGAGGGCGAGGCACTTCAGGACGTCGGTCCCACGGCGGATGCCGCCGTCGACGAGCACGGGGATCCTGCCATCCACGGCCTCGACCACTTCCGGGAGCGCACCCAGCCCCGCCGCGACGCCGTCGAGCTGCCGACCGCCGTGGTTCGACACCACGATCCCGTCGGCGCCGGCCTCGACGGCCAGCGCCGCATCCTCACGGGTCAGGATCCCCTTCAGGAGCACCGGCAGCCCGGGTGCACGCTCGCGGATCCAGGCGAGGTCCTCCCAGGAGATCGCGGGATCGAACTCCAGCTCGGTGTCCCGCGGCCCGATCGGGAGCTCGAAGCCCGACCGGGTGTCGCGATGGCGCAGGCCGAGCACCGGGACGTCGACGGTCCAGACGATCGCGCGGAAGCCGGCCTCCACCACGCGGCCGAGCACCTCGGCCGAGTGCCCGCGATCCGTCATCAGGTACAGCTGGAACCACGCTGCGCCCCCGCTCGCCTCCGCCACCGCCTCGAGCTCGCGGTACGCGGTCGCGGACAGGGTCATGACCGTGCCGGCCGCGGCGGCTGCCCGGGCCATCGCGACGTCGCCGTCCGCGTGGGCCAGGTGCCGGAAGGCCCACGGCGCGATCAGGACCGGGAACGCCAGCTCGTGACCGAGGAGCTCGATCCGCAGGTCGGGCGGCTCGGCCAGGCCACGGAGGACACGTGGGCGGAGGATCCATCGGTCGAACGCGCGACGGTTCTCCGCCACGGTCGCCTCATCGCCGGCTCCACCCGCGTAGTAGTCGTAGACCCCGGGCGGCAACAGCTCCCGGGCCACGGGCTCGTAGTCGTCGACCGTGACGAACCGCGTCGGGTCGCTCACGGCCGCACCCTACTCCACCGTCTCCAGCATCTCGGGGGTCCGCTCCGCCTCGGCTCGGATCGCGATGAAGACCCCCGCCAGCACGATGCATCCACCCACCAGGGTCGCCGCGCCGGGTCGCTCGCCCAGCACGAGGACCGCCAGGATCGTGGCTCCGACGGGCTCCGCGAGCAGGGCGATCGAGACGATCGTGGCGCTCAGCGATCCGAGCAGGTAGTTGAAGACGGTGTGGCCGCCGAGCTGTGGCCCGAGCGTCATCGCGGCGAACAACGCCCAGACCTCGCTCGAGTAGCCGAAGAACGGGGTCCCCGAGACGAGCATGATGACGGCGAGCAGCGCCGCGGCGGTGGTGTAGACGATGCCCGTGTAGGTCACGACCGAGATCTCGCGACGGAGGCTCCGACCGCACAGCACGTAGGCGGCGCCCAGGACCGCGCCCGCGAGCGCCAGGAGGTCGCCGAACAGGGCCCGGGTCCCCCCTTGGAAACCGCCCCCCGCGATCACGACCGTCCCGCCGAGCGCGATCAGGATCCCCACCATCCCCCGTCGTGTCGGCCGCTCGCCGATCACACGGCCCATCAGGGCGACCCAGATCGGCGTCGTCTGGACCAGCACGGCGCTCGCCGCGACGGTGGTGAACGTGATCGATGGGATCCAGGTCGAGAAATGCGCCCCGAGGAACACGCCCGACAGCAGGGCCAGCCGCCAGCGGGCCGGCGAGAGGGAGCGGTACTCGTCGCGATGCCTGAGCAGTCCCAACGGCACGAGGATCGCGGCGGCCATCGCACAGCGGTAGAAGGCGATCGCGAACGCGGGCGCGTCCTCGTCGGCGGCAACGCGGACCAGCACGGCGGAGGACGAGATCGCGGCGATGCCGACCAGGAGTAGCACCAGGTGCCGACGCGACATGCGGCCGATTATGGTGCTGCTCGAGGGCGACGCCGAGACCTGGAGGTGCAGCCGATGAGACAGCTCCCCGATCGGAACCTGGCGATGGAGCTGGTCCGCGTGACCGAGGCCGCCGCCCTGGCAGCCGGTCGGTGGGTCGGTCACGGCGACAAGAACGCCGCCGACCAGGCAGCCGTGGATGCGATGCGGCTGATGATCGATTCGGTCTCGATGGACGGCGTGGTCGTGATCGGCGAGGGCGAGAAGGACGAGGCCCCGATGCTGTTCAACGGCGAGCGGGTGGGCATCGGACAGGGACCCAAGACGGACGTGGCGGTCGACCCGATCGACGGCACGCGACTCACCGCCGTCGGCCAACCGAACGCCCTGTCGGTGATCGCCCTCGGTCCCCAGGGATCGATGCTCTTCCCCGGGGCGGCGCTCTACATGGAGAAGATCGCGACCGGGCCGGAGGCCGCCGACGCGATCGATATCGAGGCGCCGGTGGCGGAGAACATCCGACGCGTCGCGAAGGCGAAGGAGAAGCGGCCCGAAGAGGTGTCCGTCACGATCCTCGATCGCGACCGGCACGCGGACATGATCCGCGAGATCCGCGAGGTCGGGGCGCGCGTCTACCTGATCACCGACGGCGACGTGGCCGGTGCGATCGTCGCCGCCACGCCGCGCACCGAGGTCGACCTGCTGCTGGGGATCGGCGGCACGCCCGAAGGCGTCGTTGCCGCCGCGGCTCTGAAATGCCTCGGCGGCGCGATGCAGGGACGCCTGTACCCGCGCGACGATCAGGAGCGGGCCGCGCTGGTCGAGCAGGGCTTCGACCTCGACCGCGTGCTCACCACCGACGATCTGGTGTCGGGCGACGACTGTTTCTTCGCCGCCACCGGGGTCACGGACGGCTATCTCTTGAACGGCGTCAAGTACTTCCCGGACGGTGCCACGACGTACTCGATGGTGATGCGATCACGCTCGGGCACGGTCCGCTACGTGGAGTCGCATCACCGCTTCGAGAAGCTCGAGAAGTTCTCCTCGATCGCCTACCGGCCCTGAGCTCAGCCCGCGTCGGTCGTCGCCTCGGCGACCGGTCCGCGCTTCTCCGCCACGAGACGGGCGATCGCGGCGACCGAGTCGAAGTGCTCGGCGTCGACCTCCTGGTCGTCGATCTCGACGCCGTACGTGCTCTCCACGAACGCGACGACGTGGAACAGACCGATCGAGTCGAGGACGCCGCCCTCGATCAGCGACGAATCGGCGGCGATCTCGATCCTGCCCCGCCAGCCGAGCTCGTCCAGGATGAAGTTCGTGAGGTCGTCTTCGATCATCGTCCGTCCTCGCCGCCGGTCTGACCCTCCGGGGTGCGGAGGATGAAGCGCCGGAGCTTGCCGGTCGTCGTCCGCGGGAGCTCGTCCACCACCTCGTACCGGATCGGGACCTTGTACGACGCGAGCCGGCTCCGGCACAGCCGGATCAGCTCTTGACGCAGCGGACCGTCCTCCCGCGTCGCGATCAGGTACGCCTTCACGACCGGGACCCCCGTCCCCTCGTCCACGGAGACGACGGCGGCGTCCTCGACGTCGGGATGGCTCGTCAGGACGGCCTCGACCTCGGTCGGCGCCACCCAGATCCCGCCCACCTTCATCAGGTCGTCGAAGCGACCCTCGTGGAACACATGGCCGTCGCGGAGCCGGACGACGTCGCCGGTCCGCATCCAGCCGTCCCGATAGGCGCGCTCCGTGAGCTCCGGTCGGCGCCAGTACCCGGCGAACGTGGACGGCCCCGTGCACCAGAGCTCGCCGGGGGCGTCGTCGGCCACCGGCTCCCCGTCCTCGGAGAGCACCTTGACGTCCCAGCCGCGCACCGGAGCGCCCGCGCTGCCCGCGACGACGTCGTCGGGCCGGTTGGACGTGATGAAGTGCAGGGCCTCCGTGGCGCCGAGACCGTCGATCAGCGGGAGGTCGAACCGATCCTGGTACGCGGTGAAGAGCTCGGAGGAGAGCGTCTCCCCGGCGCTCTGGACCCATCGCACGGTGGAGGGGAGCTTGGCGTCCGCCAGGCGCAGGAACCCGGCGTGGAAGGCCGGCACCCCGAAGAGCATCGTGGGCTGGGTGCGACCGATCAGGTCGTTGACGAAGCCCGGGATCGACGGCGCGTCGTTCAGGACGACCGACGCGCCGGCGGCCGCCGGGAGGTAGACCGAGTTCCCGAGCCCGTAGGCGAAGAACATCTTCGACATCGACAGGATCGTGTCGTCCTCGGACATCCCGGCGATCTCGACCGAGTAGGGCCCGGGCGTGCGCTCGAGGTGCCCGTGACGGTGGATCGCCCCCTTCGGCTCCCCCGTCGTCCCCGACGTGTAGAGCCACAGCGCAACGTCCTCGCGCGTCGTCGCGGCCACGTCGAGCGTGGCCGGGGCGCCGCAGACCTCGTTCCAGGACAGGACGTCGCCGCCCGGAGCGGGGTCGACGAGCAGCGCCGTGGCGTCCGTGCCCTCCGCCGCCGGAACGACGGCCGGGGCCGTCGCGGCATCGCACACGATCACGTCGGCCTCGCTGTCCCGCAGGATGAAGCCGATCTCGATCGACGACAGGGCGTCGGAGATCGGGACGGGCACGAGGCCCGCCTTGATCGCCCCCCAGAAGGTCATGACGAACTCGGGGCGGTCGCGCGTGGCCAGGATCACGCGGTCGCCGGGCCCGAGCCCGAGCCCGAGCAGGCCCGCCCCGGCGGCGTCGGCGCGGGCCACGACCTCCCCGTAGCTGAAGACCCGGTCGGCCGTCCGCAGGTAGGGGCGCTCCGCCTTGCCCTTGGCGAGGTTGCGCTCGAGGAGGTCGACGGTCGCGTTGTACGGATCGTGGCCGTCGCCGCTCATCGGAACACCTGGGCCGTGGATCGGGGGCCGCCGGACGGCAGCGGGTCGGAGACCAGCACCGCTGGCCGCCACAGACGGACCGAGTTCAGGAGCGCGAGCCCCTGCGCCTGCCGGACGTCCTCGACCGTGATCGGCCGCTCCGAGATCCGGCCCTCCTGGAGCATCAACGCCCGGTAGACGCCCGGCATGCACCCCGATCCGATCGGCGGTGTCCACCATGCGTCGTCGAGCTTCACGGCCACGTTCGCGATCGTGGCCTCGGTCACCTCACCGCGTTCGTTCACCATGAGCACGTCGTCCACGTCGGGGCGCCGGGCCGCCCGCTCCTGGTAGCTCCGGCGATCCGTGGTCTTGTGGTACAGGAACACCTGCGAGGTGTGGACCGGCTGGTCGTCGAGCGCCACGCGGACCGGCTCGGTCGCGGGGGCCGGCAGCGGCAGCCACTCGATCGAGACCTGCCCCGACCTCGAGACCATCACACGGACCCGCGACGGGACCTCGGAGCCCCGCTCGACGGCCGCCTGCTCCATCGACCGGCGCACCTGCTCGCGGTCGAAGCAGAACTTGAAGAACTCGGCGGACGCCGTCATCCGGTCGAGGTGCCGGTCGAGCCAGAGGAACCCCTCGGTCGCGTACCAGGGCATCGTCTCCAGGAGCTCGAACACGGGTCGGCGAGCGGTCAGCACCTGCGCCTTCGCCAGGCACTCGTCGTACTCGGCCCCGGCCCGCGAGTCCCAGGTGATGCCCCCACCCACGCCGTACTCCGCGGTCGAGGTCTCGGCGTCGAGGGTGACCGTCCTGATCGCCACGTTGAACATGCTGCGGGGCCCGGGGTGGCCCGCGGGAGCGACCCACCCCGCGGAGCCGCAGTACACGCCACGGGGAGTGGTCTCGAGCTCGGAGATGATCTCCATCGTCCGCACCTTGGGTGCACCGGTGATCGATCCCGACGGGAACAGCGCGGCGAACGTGTCGCCGAACCCGATCCCCTCGGGGAGACGCGCAACGATGCTCGAGGTGAGCTGCCAGACCGTCTCGTACCGCTCGGCCGTGAACACGCGCGGCCAGCGCACAGAGCCGGCGTCGGCGATCCTCCCCAGATCGTTGCGCAGGAGGTCGACGATCATCGCGTTCTCGGCGCGGTCCTTGATCGAGCCCTGCAGACGGTCCACGAGCGCCAGGTCCTCCTCGACCCACCGACCGCGCTTGATCGTGCCCTTCATCGGGCGCATCAGGATACGCCGGCCGTCGATGCGGAAGAACAGCTCCGGCGAGGCCGACAGGATCCGGTACCGGCCGGCGTTCAGGTAGCAGGTGTAGGCGGCGCGCTGCGCCCGACAGAGGTCGCCGTAGAACGCGAGGTCGTCCAGGTCCAGGTCCGAGCGCAGCCGCATCGTGAAGTTGACCTGGTAGGTGTCGCCCGCGGCGATGAAGTCGTGGATCCGCCCGATCGCGGCGTCATAGGCGTCGCGGGAGATCGAGGGCTCCCACGTGTCGGGCGGAGCGATCGCGCTCGTGCGGACCGGCTCGAGGAGCTCGTCGTCGACGCGGCGGTCGAACAGTCCGAACCAGACCAGCGGCAGCTCCGCGAACGGGTCGCCGGGCGGGTGCGCGCGCACCTGCAGGTGGGGATCGAGTCCCGGCGATGCCTCGTACGACACCCAGCCCGCCGCCCAGAGCCCGGCCTCCGAGGCCTCCTGGACCGATCGCAGGGCCGGGAGCACCTCCTCGTGCGTCCGTGCGACGATCTCCCCCTGCGGACCCTCCAGCCGGAAGGAGCCGCCGGTGCCGCAGGTGAGGTCGTCGAACCGAGCCAGGACCCCATCGTGACTCGTCATCCCGACGAACCTCCACCGGCGACCCTGCCCGCCGATCCGAGCGCTCGCGCCATCGCCGCACCCCCCGCGCCCGCCAGCACGAGGAGGACGATCATGGCGCCCGTCGCGAGCTCCGGTCGCGCCGCGACGACCAGGGCGAGCGCAGCGAGGACGGCCTGGATCGCGATCAGGACGAGCGTCGAGCGGGTCCGGGAGCCCGTGGCCATGGTCAGGAGGTCGTACGTGTGCCCGCGATCGCCGGCGGCCAGCGGTGTCCGCGCGGCCGCGCGGCGGGCGATCGTGGACACGACCTCGAAGGCGGGGACCGCCAGGCAGCACGTGGCGACCACCAGACCCGTCCACCCCTCCCCGGCGATCAGCGCGGCGGCCTGGAGGGAGAGCAACAGCCCCACCCCGTAGGCGCCGGCGCTGCCCAGGTAGACACGGGCCGGAGGACGGTTCCAGATCAGGAACGCGGTGAGCGCACCGGACAGTCCGAGCCCGATCGCGACGAGGGGATCGCCGGTGCTCAGGAGCGCCGCGGCACCGGCCATCCCGAGCGTCCCGAGGGCGGCCAGCGACCCGGCCAGCAGATCCTGCCCATCCACCAGGTTCACCGCGTTCGTGCACGCGAGCGCCAGCGGGAGCGTGAGCGCCACCCGCAGGAGGAACGACTCGGGGTCGGCGAGCGCCCCCGCGGCGACGATCCCAGCGACGGCGATCAGGACCAATCGCGTGCGGGGCGAGAGCAACCGCACGTCGTCGACCAGCCCGGTGACCAGGGCCACCCCCGTCGCCGCCACGAGGGCCGGAGAGCCCCGGCCCACCACGACGATCGACGCGAGCGCGGCGAGCGTCACGGCCGTGCCCCCGAGCAGCGAGATCGGCTCCCGATGGATCTTGAGGGCGCTGTCGGCTTCCGGGCGGTCGACGGCGCCCACCGCGTGGCCGGCGCGCCGGCCCAGCGGCATCAGGAGGCAGCCGAGGAGGAAGGCGATGGCGTAGGGCATCTGATCACCACGACGTAGCTCGGGTGGCCGTCGTGCAGCGACAGCTCGCCGCGCACCTCGAACCCGACCCTCCGGAGCATCAGCAGCATCGGTCCGTTCTCGGCCGAGACGAACCCCTTCACTTCCTCGGCCCCGCGTCGTCCGAGGACGTCGATCACCTCGCGGGTCAGCACGGCGCCGAGCCCGGGCGCGGTGCCGCGGCGCACGCCGAGGAACAGGTGCTCCGCGTCGGGGAGATCGCGCGTGGTGTCCGGGTAGCGGGCCGTCTCGAACAGCTTGCGGGCGACGTCGCGATCCAGCAGCCTCGGGAGCGCGACGATCCCCGCCCGGATCCCGTGCCGCGTCGCGAAGCGCCGCCGGAACGCCGACGTCGACACCACGCCCGACGAGTACCCGATCACCTCGCCCTCACGGTCGGCGACGACGACCACGGCGTCGGGATCGAGCACCTGCGCCCGGAAGAGCTCGCGGAGGAACGGCTCGCCCAGCAGCTGGAGCGAACCGCTGCTCAGCACCTCGACGTGCATCCGCGCGATCGCGGGAACGTCCGCCGTTCGCGCCCGGCGGAGCGTCACCGAGCGGAGCCCGACCAGGTCGACCCGCCGCCGCGCGAGTCCGCGGCGGAGCAGGACCTCCTGGTAGGCATCGACGAGCGACCCTCCCTGAGCGTCGGTCTCGGATGAGGGGAGCGCGAGGTGGCTCAGCCGGCGGGACCACCTGGCGAGGCCGTCGTACCCGCTCGCGTCGGGCGCGGCGGTCGTGACGACGGCCGGCACGCCGGCCATCCGCGCTCCCAGGACGCCCTCGAGCGCTCCCGCCGAGGTCGCCGCGCGCACGTGGGCGATCCGGAAGCCGCCCCGCCGCAGCCGGCGGGTGAGGTCGAGGATCGCTCCTGGCCGGGAGCCACCGGACGGCACCGAGACGATGTCGAACCCGGCGATCCGGAGGTCGTCCGCGGCCGTCCCGGGCTCGCGCTCGTCTCCGAACGACGAGATCCACGCGACCCGGGTGCCGGAGGGTTCGGCGACGCCGTCACGCGGTGCCGCCGGCCGTTCGCCGGGTCGCGGCTCCCCCGTGTCCACGGCCGATCCCGACGCGTGCTCAGACATCCCGGCCGACATCCACCGTGCTCGTGCGACGCGCGATCAGGGCCTCGATCGATGTCACGTCGCGGAAGTTCGCGGGCACCATCTCGTCGTCGGTCACGACGACCCCGAACTCCTCCTCGAGGTAGGTCACGAGCTGCAGGAGCGCGATCGAGTCGAGGATGCCACCGTAGAGGTCCGTGTCGTCGCTCACTGCGCGCGAGGTATCGCCGTCCAGCACCTGCTCGTCGATGAAACGCCGGAGCTTGCCGGACACGTCCGCCGTCACGTCACCCTCCCTCACGCTCGACCTGCGCGGCTCGCGCGTGTCGACACACCCCCCTGTGGTCACCCTGTCGCCACGTTGCGCGGAGTCGCTCCCCGACTGTCGGACAGGTCGTCCGTTCTGTCAATCAACCATCGGTCGGGTTACCACCCCGACCACCGGCCCGACCCTCGGCCCGGCCCTCCGCGATCGGTCGGTAGACGCCGGTCCCGGCCTTCGCGACCGCTCCCTCACGCACGAGCTCGCCGAGGGCCGTCAGCACGGCACGCCGGATGTCCGCGATCTCGAAGGGGTCGAGGTAGCCGGCGCGGAGCGCTCGGTCCTGGATCACGGTCCAGTGCAGGGGCTCGTCCGCCTCGCGCAGCACTCGCACCACCGCAGCGCGGGTGTCCATCAACGGGCCGCACGCAGGGGCGCGATCACCCGCTCGGCGAAGCGCTCCACGAGCTCGGGATCGGGCACGGCGAACGGCAGCACCCACGGTGAGACCACGATCTCCTCCACCCCGACCGATGCCAGCCAGCCGATCCGGTCGACCGCGCGGTCGGGTGTGCCGGAGAGGGTCTCCGCGCACCAGCCCTCGTACGTGTCGCGATCCATCGCACCGCCCGGCATCGAGGCACGACCGCGCTCGAACACGGCGCGGGCCTCCGCCTCGTCATCGCCGAGGAGCGTGGACAGCCCCACCGTGAGCCGGAAGGTCGCCGGATCGCGGCCCTCCTGCTCGCAGATCGCCCGCGCCGCGGCAACGCGCTCCTCGTACCAGGCGTCGGTGAACCGCCAGACGGTGTTCCACCCGGTGGCGTGGCGGGCGGCCAGCCGCAACAGGCGGGGACCGCCCTTGCCGCCGACCCACAGGGGCACCGGTCGCTGGACGGGCGCCGGGAGGAGGCGCGCCTCGTGCGCCGACCAGACGGACCCTTCGTAGGTCACCGGCCCCGCCTCCCGCAGGAGGCCGGAGAGCACCACGAGGGAGTCCTCGAGGGCTCGGAACCGATCGTCGACCGAGCCGAATCGGTAGCCGAACGTATCGAACTCCTGCTCCAGCCAGCCGGCGCCCAGCCCCAGCTCGAGCCGCCCGCCGGAGACCTGATCGATCGTGGCGGCCATCTTCCCGACCGTCACGGGGTGGCGGAACGGCGCGCCCAGGACCAGCACGCCCAGCCGGGCCCGTTCCGTGACGGCGGCCAGGGCGGCGAGGGACGTCAGGGGCTCCAGCGACGCGATCGGCGACGGATCGCCGCCGTACCGCCCGAACGAGTAGGAGAAGTGGTCGGACACCCAGACGGAGTCGAAGCCCAGCGCTTCGGCGCGACGCGCCCAGGACGCCATCGCCGGGAACGTGATCGGCTCGTCGGCGAGCGAGAAGCCGTAGTGCGGCAGGCTCAGCCCGAAGCGCATGCGCGGCGCGGACGCACGGCGTCGTTCACGGTTGCCGGGGGACGCCCCGCAGGACCGTCGGCGACGGGGACAGGAGGGCCGTCGGGGCGCCGAGCGTCCCCTCCAGCACGATCACCCCGTTCGCGTCGCGGACCACGACGTACATGAAGCCGATCAGGCTCCCGCGGACGATGCGGCCCACCGTGGCGCCGCCCCCGGCATCGACCGACCTGATCATGCCGACGCGCATCCGGTGGCCCTGGGCGTCGCGCAGGGTCACGCGGTACGGGAGGCGACGTTCGCGGGGAGAGAGTCCGGCCGCGATCACGATCACCTGGTCGTCCACCGACGGCGACGCGATCGTGAGCGCCGAGCCACCCGCCCTGCCGCCCTTCGCGGTGGGGGCGAGCGTGCCCAGGAAGGCCTCCGAGTCGTCGAACTCGGCCTGCCGGATCAGGTCACTGAAGTCCTCGAGCGACATGCTGGTGCGATCGTTCGTGGCGGGCACCTGGTCGCGCGCGGGCTCCCGGTCGGCGATCGCCACCCCCAGCAGGCTGGCGGACACGAGCGCCGCGGCCAGCAGGACCGTCCCCATCCGGCGACCGTGATGCGGCCGGCGCGTGGGTCGGGCCAGGTCGCCGACGCGACGCCGGACCTGGTCCTCGAGCCCCGGCTCCGGGTCGGCGGGGGGCAGCGCGAACGCGAACGTCGCCGCCGCCCGACCCAGGTCGCGGGACTCCTTCCGGCACGCGGCGCACCAGGCGAGGTGACGGTCCACCGCGGCGGCCTCCAGCGACGCGGCGACCCCCAGCGCGTGCTCGGGCAACAGGTCGCGGACGGTGGCGCAGGTCACCATGGCTCTTTCGCCTCGTTCGCCTTGCGGACCTTGATCAGCGCCGAGCGCAGACGCGTCTTGACGGTGCCCAGCGGGATCCCGTCGGTCTCGGCGATCTCGCGGGCGGTCATCCCACGGAAGTACGTGCGCGCCAGCAGACGCTTCTCCGCCTCCGACAGGCACGCGATCGCCCGGAGCGCGGCGTCGCGCTCCATGATCAGGCCCTCCTCGTCCAGCCCGGGGGCGTCGGGGACCTCGTCGACCAGGACCAGGGTCGGCCGCGTGACGCCGGTCTCTCGACGCAGGCGGTCCACCGCCAGGTTGTGCGCGATCGTCATGAGCCACGTCGACAGCCGTCCCCGCGCGGGGTCGAAGCTCGCCGCCTTGCGCCACGCCGTGGTGAACACGTCCTGCGTCAGCTCCTCCGCGGCCTCGCGGGAGCCCAGCAGGCGCAGCCCCATCGTGTACACGGGGCGTCCGAACCGCGCGTAGAGCGCGTGGATCGCGTCGTCGTCACCGGAGAGCAGCCCTTCCATCAGCTGTTGCTCCTCCCGAGGGAGGAGGGGCCCGTCGTGACCTGCGTGCACGGGTGTCCTTCCGGTATACGGCTCCGCCGCGGCGGCGGGCTTGCGGGCGCCGCCGGCGTCGATGGTCGCACGACCGTCCACCGGCCGCCACCTCCGACTGAGCACGAGTGTCGCGCGGCCGCTCGCTTCCGCGTACGCTCGCAACGGAAACGCCATGAGCCGAGAACCGATCGAGCACGCCCGGCGAACCTGGTACGTGTTGCGCGACAGGGGCAGACGCCTCGTGACGTTCTCGGTCGGTTCGGTGGCCATCCTGATCGGCGTGCTCGTGCCGGCCGCGGCCGCCCAGACGCCCGACGCGGGCGAGGTGGTCGTGCTCACGCTCGACGGCACCGTCGACCCGCTCGTCGCCGACTACCTGACCGGCGAGATCGAACGGGCGCAGGACGCGGGGGCCGAGGCCGTCCTGCTCGAGATCGACACCCCCGGTGGGCTCGGGTCGTCGATGGACCAGATCACGGGAGCGATCCTGAACGCGACGGTCCCGGTGATCGGATACGTGGCGCCGAGCGGCGCCCGCGCCGCCTCGGCCGGCGCCTTCATCCTGCTGTCCTGCCCGGTCGCCGCGATGGCGCCCGGCACCAACGTCGGCGCCTCCACCCCGGTGGGATTGTCCGGTGGCGATCTGTCCCAGAAGGTCACGAACGACGCAGCGGCGTCGATCAGGTCGATCGCACAGACCTACGGTCGCAACGTCGAGGTTGCCGAGTCGTTCGTGACGGAGGGCGCCAGCATCAGCGCCCAGGAGGCGCTGGCCGACCAGGTGATCGACGTGATCGCCTCCTCGCGCGGCCAGCTCCTGCAGGACCTGGATGGCGAGACCGTCCGGCTCGGGACCGGTGACGAAGCGACCCTCGACCTGGCGGGCGCGCCCGTCGTCGAGCAGGACATGGGCGGGTTCTGGGGGTTCATCCACACGCTGCTGGACCCGAACCTCGCGTTCATCTTCTTCTGGCTCGGCCTGGCACTGATCGTGCTGGAGCTGATCGTCCCGGGGCACATCTTCTCGGGGACGATCGGGACGATCCTGTTCCTGCTCGCGCTGTTCTCGTTCGGGGTCCTCCCCGTTCGCATCATCGGCATCGCCCTGCTCGTCCTGTCCGTGGTCGCGTTCGTGCTGGAGCTCAAGGCGCCCGGGCTGGGGATCTGGGGCGCCGTCGGCGTGGTTGCCCTCCTGCTGGGCGGGTGGTTCCTCTACGACCGCGCCGGCGGGGCGGAGGTCTCTCCCGCCGTCCTGCTCCTGGTGGCGGGCTTCATCGTCCTGTTCTTCGGATTCGTGGTGGTGAAGGCACTCGAGATGGTCAAGACCCCGCCGGTCCAGGGTCCTGAGAGGATCATCGGCCAGGAGGGCGTCGCGATCGCCACCGGGGTCGATCCCCGCGGCGGCATGGTGCGGGTCAACGCGGAGGAATGGCAGGCCGTCTCACCCACGGGCGTGATCGCCCCCGGGCACGGCGTCCGCGTGACACGGCTCGACGGCCTGACCCTCACCGTCGAGCCTGTGCGCCAGGGTGAAGAGGTTCCGGCAACTCCCTCGACGGAAGGAGGTTCCCGCTGATGCCGATCTTGCTGATCGTTCTCGGCATCCTCGTGATCATCGGCGTTCTGATCCTGTTCAACGCGATCAGGATCGTCCCCGAGTATCAGCGCCTGGTCGTGTTTCGATTGGGCAAGCTGAAGGCAACCAAGGGACCCGGCCTCGTCTTCCTGATCCCGTTCGTGGACCGCGGCATCAAGGTCGACCTGCGCGAGTTCTTCCTGGAGATCCCGCGCCAGGACTCGATCACGCGCGACAACGCCGCGATCGCGATCGACTTCATCATGTACTACAAGGTCCTGGAGCCGTCGACGTCGGTGATCCAGGTGTCCAACTT
>DATBJQ010000008.1:0-5064 GCA_036556385.1 Actinomycetota bacterium
CGTCCGGCGACGTAGGCTAGGGGAGCGCCATCGTCGAACGGAAGCATGCCCGCGGCAGGATCGAACCGATCGAAGGAACGGCCTCCCGGGGTCGTGCGGCCCTCGCGCCGGATCCTGGGAGCCGCACTCCTGGCTCTCACGCTGCTCGCGGTCACGGCGGCCGCGATCATGACCGCGCTGATCGTCACGCCGCCGCAAACGGTGTCCGCGCTCGGTCAGACGGTCACCGTCGGCACGACCTCTCCGTCGCTGAGCACCGAGGGGCCGGGCGAGGCGGTGCTGTTCGGCCGGACCCTGCCGACGAGCGTGGTGTTCGTCGGTCCGGTTCGGCCTCGTGTCGTGCTCACCGACATCAGTCTCGACGCCCAGGTGAGCGGTCTCCTCGAGCCCGATCGGCGTGGGCGGGCGGTCACGGAGCTGGGCGAGAGCCTCGGCCAGGGTTGGCGGCGGTACTTCGCGTGGGAGATCGCGGTGGTCGCGGTGGTGGCGGTCCTCCTCCTGGGCGCGATCGCCGGATGGCGCCGCTTCGGGTGGAAGAAGACGTTGGCCACGATCCTCGGCGGGCTCGTGGTCGCAGAAGTGGTGAACCTCGGGTCGATCATGGTCACGGCGTACACGGCGCCGGACATCCTTGCGCGTGTGTCGAGCGTCGGGGAGCTCGTCGGGCGGGACGCGCCACGGCCCATCCCTCCCGCCGAGGGACCCTCGCGGCCGACGGTCGATGCCGTTGTCATGGGTGACTCGACCGCGGCGGGCCAGGGGGGAGCGCCGCTCGCCTCGCCGGGCCCGACCGACGAAGCGTGTGGGCGGAGCGCCTCCGCGTTCGCGCGGACCCTCGCCGACGTGAACGGCTGGGAGGTCGACAACCTCGGGTGCGGAGGCGCGACGATCGAGCGTGGCATCCTGCATCGTCAATTCGCGGGCGGAGGATGGATCCCGGCTCAGCTCGCGACCGCGAAGCAGGCGGTGGGTACCCAGGCGGTCTTCGTCAGTGTCGGCGCGAACGATCTGCACTGGAGTGCGCTGGTGGCGCTGTGTGCCGCGGCGGACACCTGCGACGATCGCGCGCTCACCGCGTACTTCCAGCGGTCGCTGAACGCCTTCACGGAGGCCTATTACGAGCTGCTCCGACAACTGGCGTCCCTTCCCGGCGATCCCGTCGTGGTGATGAATCAGTACTACGCCCCGTTCTCGCCGGATGCCGTCGATTGCCTCGCGGGAACGGGACTGACGAGTGAGAAGGTCGAGGTCCTCCTCGACAGGCTCGCGATCCTCAACGAGGTCATCGCGAACGGAGCCGAGACGTTCGGGTACCGCACCGCCTCGCCACGGTTCGATGGTCACGAGCTGTGCACCGATCAGCCGTACGTCCAGGGTCCCGACGAGGCAGCGCCCCTGCACCCGAACGCGAGGGGTCACCTGGTGATCGCGCTCGCCGACGAGATCGCGCTGCTGGAAGGATGAGCCCGATCGGCCGAGCCTCTCCACCTTTCGGGGGACTACGCGGCGGACCGAGCCCCCTCCTAGCATCGCTCTGGACGATGCGCGCTCGGAGGATCGGTGGGGTGACGTTGCTGGCCGCCGCCGTGGCCCTCTACAGCCTCGTCCTGCTGCCGGCATCGCCGGAGACGTCGAGGCGCGAACGTGTCGTCACCTCGCTCGAGTCTCTCCTCGTGCCACTGTCCGAGTCGAGGTGGCCGGACCTTCCCGAGCCGCTGAGCCCGCCACTCCATCCCTCCTGCGAGGCGTCGATCGTGGGATCGCACGCCCTCGTCGACCGTTCCATGCTCCCGGTGCTCCGGCTCGCGGCGGTGGTTCGCGACGCCGACTGCGGCATCCCTCCACCTCCCTCCTCCTAGAGCCCAGCCGGTCTCCTTCCTCGATCGGGAGGGCTCGAGTCCTGCCGGGTGTCCGGACAGCGGCTCCGACCGGATGTGGTGCTCCAGACGAGCGTCCGGGTCGAGTCAGGAGGGTCGGGATGACGCTCACGAAAGCACAAGCACGGGTGGTGCTCCTCGCTGCCGACGGGCTCACGAACGAGCAGATCGCGATGGAGGTTGGAACCAAGGTGTCGACGGTGAGATCGCACGTGTGGGAGGCCCGCAGGCGCCTGCGGGTCCCGAATCGCACGAGCGCGGTCGCCGCGTACCTCCGCCAGCTGCGGGACGCCGGTGCGCTGGAGGGAACCGCGTCCGGACCGCCAGGCGACGGCACCCTCGACGTGGGTCGTCCTCCTCGGAAGCAGACGGGTCCGTGATGGAGGACCTCTTCCTCCTCGTGTTGCTGGGACTGTACGCGGCGGTGTTCTGCCTGTTCATCGTGCGGATCGTGGGAGCCAAGCACCACGAGGGCAGTGACCGGGATGCGAGCGACCCGGTAGCCCGTTCCGATGACCGCCGGCCCGAGCCGAGATGACGGTGGGACTGCTCGCGCTGCCCGCCGGCTCGATCTGGGGCCTGATCATCGGAGGGGCGATCGTCTCGCTGCTCGTGGCGGTCGCGCGCGGGGTGGTCAGGTTCTGGGATCGGGATCGGTGAACCCCGCCTATTCGTGGTCCGCGTGGCGTGGCTCACCCGCTCGGTTCGCGACGGCACGTGACCGGCGGCTCACGCGCGCTCGTTCGCGGTTCGGTTCGAGCTGGGTCGCGACAGGAACCCGTGGAGCCGCTCGCGCGCCGCGGCGTCGCCGGGACCCTGCGTCGAACCCCGCAGGGTCAGCACGGCCTCCTCGACGTCGTCGGCTCGGTAGATCCCGGTCCCGACGGTGAGCATGTCGGCCCCGGCCTCGGCGTAGCGGGTCGCCGTCTCGGGCTTGATACCCCCGTCCACCTCGATCCCCGTCGCCAGGCCCGCGTCGTCGATCCGGCGGCGGAGCTGAGCGATCCGCTCGAACGTGTCGGCGGCCGACGGGCTCCCTCCCCATCCGACGGGGACCGCGACGAGGTTCACCAGACCGACCGCGGCGAGCAGATCGTCGGGGATCGCATCGAGCGGCGTGTCGTGCCGGACGGCCATGCCGGGAACCCGACCCGCTTCGCGGACGAGGTCCACGAAGACGAGCGGGTGCTCGGTCGCCTCGAGGTGGAACAGGACCATGTCGGCCCCGGCGTCGGTCATCCGGCGTGCCCACGTCTCGGGCTGCTCGACCATGAGGTGGACCTCGATCGGGAGGTCGACCCAGCTCCGCACCTGTTCCACGGTCTCGTCGCCGAAGGTCGTGCGGGGCACGAATCGCCCATCCATCAGGTCGAGGGAGAAGGCGTCCACCCCCGCCTCGGCGACGCGGGTCACCTCGTCGCGGAGCCGGGTCTGGTCGGCGTCGAGGATCGAGGCCGCGATGATCGCCACGGTGTCCCGCTACGCTCGGCCGGAGGCAGGTCGACGCACGCCGCGCAGCCTACAGGGGTCGAACCGCGGCGTGCAGGTCGTCACCGAGCAGGGACGAGACCTCGTGAGCGGCCCGGAGCCCGGTCTCGATCGCGCCGTCGATGTACCCGCCCCATCCGAATGCGACGTCGGACCCCGCGAACGCGACCCGACCCTCTCTGCGAGCGAGCTCCGGCATCCATCGGAGGTACGTGCCGGGGGCGTACGTCGCCCAGGTCTCCCGTGAGAACGGGTCGTGCGCCCAATCGTGCCCGCCGACCTCCTCGACGCGGGCGCCGGGGAGCATCGCCTCGACCGCGCCGGCGACCGCCCCGTGGTCGGTCAACGGCAGGTCCTCGGCCGACGGGCCGAAGGCCACCGCGATCTGCCCGCCGTCCGGCGCCTCCGCGATGCTCTCGACGAAGGAGATCGGATGGGATGCCGGCGCGGAGGCGCTGATCGATCCGTTCCCCGGCGCGAGCTTGACGATCGCCTTCAGCCCGCTTCCGGCGAGGCCCGTGGCGACGGCCTCCCGCTTGATCGGCGATAGCGGCGGCGAGAACGCCACCCCGGCCAGCGCGTTGACCGGGAGGGCGGCGACGACCGCGCGGCCAACGAGCTCCTCGCCCCCCGTCGTCGCGACCGTGACGTGGTCGTCGTCCTGTCCGATCGCTGCCACGGTCTCGCCGAGCCGGATCGTCGCCGGCGTGTCGTCGGCGATCGCCTGGATCAGTCGCCCCGTGCCGCCCTCGAGCACGTGGGCGCCGTTGGCCGCGAACACCCCCTCCGCCGAGTAGCCGCCCAGCGCGTAGGCCTTGGCGAAACCCCAGAGGTACCCGCACCGGTCGCAGGTGGTGCTGGCGAGCCCGGCGCCGAGCGACTCCATCATCACCCGTTCCTCCGGCAGGAGGTCGACCGCGTCGATGCGGTCCTGGACCGAGGCGCGGTCCGCAGCCTCTGCCTCCTGGCCCGCCGGCACCCTCATCGGGTCGGGCACCAGGGTCGCGGCGTCCTCGCACAGCCGGTCGAGCGCCTCCATCTGCCGGAACCAGGCCTCGGGCGGCACCTCGCGTGCCTCTCCCTCGGCGAGCGCGAACGAGCGCTCCGGCTCGGGGACCTTCGCGACGCCGAGGCCGTAGCGGGTCATCTCCGCCCAGACGTGCGGCTGGCTCCAGTGGATGAAGGTGCCGCCGAGCTCCACGTCGACGCCGGCGAACGACGCGACCCACGTCCGCCCGCCGAGTCGTCCCCGCGCCTCGAGCACGGTGACGCTACGCCCCCGCCGTCCCAGCTCGCGGGCGGCGATCAGGCCGGCGAACCCCCCACCGATCACGATGACGTCCTGCACGTCGGCCGGATGATAGGCCCCGGATGATGAGCCTGGCGCTCAACGCGCGTCCGCGTGGGTGACGCGCCAACGCGCGTCCGCGTGGGTAGACTGTTCCGTCGCGGCGGCGGGGTAGCTCAGAGGTAGAGCAAGCGGCTCATAATCGCTGTGTCGCGGGTTCGATTCCCGCCCCCGCTACGGAACGAGACCTCCCCGAGCCAAGGACCAAGGAGCACACAGATGGGCAAGCAGAAGTTCGAGCGGAACAAGCCCCACGTGAACATCGGCACGATCGGGCACATCGACCACGGCAAGACCACCCTCACCGCGGCGATCACCAAGCGCCAGGCGGAGAAGGGTCTGGCCGACTTC
>DATBJQ010000009.1:0-39826 GCA_036556385.1 Actinomycetota bacterium
ACGGCGACGGTGACGGCGAGCCGGTTGGCCACCGGCAGGTACCCGTGTCCGGTCGCCGCCAACGTCGATCGGCGGAGCGAGATCGCGGGCTCGAGCAGACGGTACGTGAGCGCGTGCCCGGCCAGGACCCCGCCGAGTGCGAGGCCCACGACGGCCGCGAGCCGGGAGTCGGTGCGTCCGGACACGTCGTCTATGGTACGAGCGACCACCGTGGCGGTGGGGAGGGCCGAACGGCCCGAGAACGGACCGAGGGGCAGGGATCGATGGAGCCGCGGAGCGTCCGCCGCGTCGGCGTGATCGGGTGCGGACTCATGGGCTCCGGGATCGCCGAGGTCGTGGCCCGGGCCGGGATCGACGTCTCGGTCCTGGAGCCGACCCAGGAGCTGCTCGAGGCGGGCCGCGGTCGGATCGAGGCCTCGACGGGGCGCGCGGTCGACCGCGGGAAGCTGTCGGAGGCCGATCGCGACGCGATCGTCGGCCGGATCGCGGGGGTCACCGACGTGCAGCGGCTGGGCGACGTCGACCTGGTGATCGAAGCGGCGACCGAGGACGTCACCGGGAAGGTCGCGATCTTCCGCGAGCTCGATGAGTCCACGCGCCCCGAGGTCGTGCTGGCCACGAACACCTCATCGATCCCGATCGCCACGCTCGCGGCGGCGACCGGGCGTCCCGACCGTGTGGTGGGGATGCATTTCTTCAACCCGCCGCCCGTGATGGAGCTGCTCGAGATCACACCGTCGCTCTCGACCTCGGACGAGACCCTGACGTTCGCGCGCGGGGTCGGGGAGCGGCTCGGCAAGACGGTGGTGGTGGCTCCCGACCAGGCGGGGTTCATCGTGAACCGTCTCCTGATCCCGTACCTGTGCGCCGCGATCCGCCTCGTCGACGAGGGGGGGGCGACCCGGGAGGACGTGGATACGGCGATGACGCTGGGGATGCGCCACCCGATGGGGCCGCTGCGGCTCGCGGACTTCATCGGCCTCGACACCGTGCTGCTGACCGCCGAGGTCCTCCACGAGGAGTTCCGGGACCCGCGCTACGCGCCGCCCCCGCGGCTGCGGAGGATGGTTGCCGCCGGGATGCTCGGTCGCAAGAGCGGTCGAGGCTTCTACGAGTACGCCTGACGCGCGCCGGTTCGACTCACGGGCGGGCCGCCTCCACGCACCGGCAGCCGTCGGGCCCCACGGTGGCGCCGTGGGGCGTGCCCGGATCAAGGTCGAGCCGGTCGCCGGCCGATAGCTCCAGATCCCCTTCGTCGGTGTGGAACACGATCGACCCCTCGAGGCAGAACAGGATCTTGTGGTACGCGTGGTCGTGGCGACCGTAGCGATCGCCGGGAGCGTTGCTCCACGAGCGCGGCTCGGACGCTCCCTCGGCAGCGAGGCCGGCGACGGCGTCCTCGCGGGTCGCGTTCCCCCGCAGGACGCGGGCGCTCACGGCGCGATCGCGGCGCGGGCGGCCTCGAGATCCTCGGGCCGGACCGCCACGGGGATCACGCGTTGCTCCAGCGCGACCTCGCGATCCTCACCGGTGTCGGGCACGGCCACCGCCGGGACGCCGCCCTCGGTCAGACGCCCGGCGAGGGCCCAGGCCTCGTGCCACGGCAGCCGGCAGAGGACGACCATCTCGCCGGCGACGCCCTCGATCATCTCCAACTGCTCGGGGACCGCACCTTCCGTGTCCGTCCCGGCGAGCGCGAGGTCTTCCTCGCGGACCAGGACCTCGTACAGCGGCCGGGGGTCCTTCTCCATCGCGAGGTCGGGGAGCTTCGGTGGCGTCGAACGGACCTTCAGCAGGTTGCGCGCCGCCTGCCGCATGCCGCTGTCGTAGGGCTCGGGGGTGGAGGGCTTGCGTCCGGGGGTGGTGGGTCCGGCCGGCTGGTCCGGCTCCCGCTTGCGCAGCTCGCAGACGACGCCGTGGGCGAGCAGGAAGGACTCCAGCCGCTTGGCGATCTCGAACGGCACCGACACGAGGACCGCCATCCCCGGTGGGAGCGGCGGGCCGACGGCCTCGGGCGCCTCCGCCTCGGGCGCCTCTGCCTCGGGCGCCTCCGCCTCGGGCGCCTCCGCCTCGGGGCCCTGCTCGTCGCTCATCAGCGGACGTCCCCGCGCCCGTGCATCGGAGGAACACCCTTGCGAGCGAACTCCACCCATTGACCGTGCCACGGTTCGCGGGCGAACCGCCGCACCTGCAGCGCGCCGAAGCCGGTGGCCTCGATCCGGCCCTGGAGCACCCACGGCGCCGGCTTGGGGTTCTCGGCCACGAAGTACCGCTCCAGGGCCATCAGGATCGCCCGCTCCTCCTCGGGGGTGAGGCCCTCCGGGAGCTCGAACCTTCGGCCGCCGTCCGTCTCGAACATCGTCGCCTCCGGCCTCACAACGGGATGTTGCCGTGCTTGCGGGCCGGGATCGACTCGCGCTTCGTGGAGAGCATCCGCAGCGCACGGATCAGCCGGGGGCGTGTCTCGGCGGGCTCGATCACGTCGTCGATGAACCCGCGCTCGGCCGCCGCGTACGGGGTCGAGAACTTGTCCCGGTACTCCTTGATCAGCTGCTGGCGCTTGGCCTCCGGATCGGCCGCCTTCTCGATCTCCTTGCGGAACACGACGTTGACGGCTCCCTCGGCGCCCATGACGGCGATCTCCGCGGTCGGCCACGCGAACGAGACGTCGGCCCGCAGGTGTTTCGAGTTCATGACCAGGTACGCGCCGCCGTACGCCTTGCGCGTGATCACGGTCATCCGGGGCACGGTCGCCTCCGCGAACGCGTACAGCAGCTTCGCGCCGTGCCGGATGATCCCGCCGTACTCCTGCTGGGTGCCGGGCAGGAACCCCGGGACGTCGACGAAGGTGACGATCGGGATGTTGAAGGCGTCGCAGAACCGGACGAACCGCGACGCCTTCTCGCTGGCATCGATGTCCAGGGTGCCCGAGAGCACCTTGGGCTGGTTCGCGACGACCCCCACGCTGCGCCCGTCGAGCCGGGCGAACCCGATCACGATCGTCATCGCCCACAGCGGGAACACCTCGAGGAACTCGCCGTCGTCCACGACGTAGCGGATCACCTCGTGCATGTCGTAGGGCTCCTTGACGCGGTCGGGCACGAGGTGGGTGAGCGAGTCGGAGACGCGCTCGGGGTCGTCGGTGGACGCGTAGGCGGGAGGATCCTCCAGGTTGTTGGAGGGCAGGAAGCTGAGGAGGTACCGGACCCGCTGCAGCACGTCCTCGTCGTCCTCGCCGACGAACGCGGCGACGCCCGATTCCGTCGCGTGCGTGGAGGCGCCACCCAGCTCCTCCATCGTCACGTCCTCGCCCGTCACGGTCTTGATCACGTCGGGGCCGGTGATGAACATGTGGGAGGTCTCCTTCACCATGAAGGTGAAGTCGGTGATCGCCGGGGAATAGACCGCGCCGCCGGCGCACGGACCCATGATCACGCTGATCTGCGGGATCACCCCAGAGGACCGCACGTTCCGCTCGAAGATGTAGCCGTAGCCGGCGAGGCTGGCCGCGCCCTCCTGGATCCGCGCGCCGCCCGAGTCGTTGATCTGGATGAACGGCGCGCCGGTCTGGAGCGCGAGGTCCATCACCTTGCACACCTTCTGGGCGTGGACCTCGCCCATCGAGCCGCCGAACACGCCGAAGTCCTGCGAGGCCACGAAGACCTTGCGACCGTCGACCGTGCCGTACCCCGTGACGACGCCGTCGCCCGGCGGGCGCTTCCGATCCATGCCGAAGTCGTGGGCGCGGTGCACGGCGAACGGATCGGTCTCCACGAACGATCCCTGGTCCATCAGGATGTCCAGGCGCTCACGGGCGGTCAGCTTGCCCCGGTCGTGCTGGCGCTGGGTGGCGTCGCGCCCCCCGGGGGTGAGCGCGGAGCGACGACGACGTCGCAGCTCGGCGATCCGGTCCTCGACCGTCCGCACCTCTTCGGCGCCGGTGTCCTTCTGGGTCTTCGCCATGCGCAGGAGTCTAGGGGTCGCCGGCGGCCGTCGAGCGACGGGTCCCCTGGGTGCTCAGCAGTCCTTCACGGGCCAGCCCGCGACGCGCCACCGCCCGACGTCGGCGACCATCAGGATCGTCACGATCGAGTTCGTCCTGCCCTTGAGCGCCGACCTGGGAAGCTCCCACGTCGGATCGGTCCAGGTCTCGTACCGGTCGGGCCAGGCCCCCGCGGAGTGCTGGAACAACCCCAGGTACATGCTCGACGCCGATCGCGCGGTGGGGAGCAGGCCGCTCTCGCGCTTCGCGATGCAGATCGCTCGCCGAGCCCCGCCCGGGACCGGCCCGAACTCGTCGACGGCGCAGCGGATCAGCCGGCGCGAGAAGTGTGTGACGTCCTCGTCGTCGCCGCGGTGGAACGCGCAGGGACCGGGGCGGTGGTCGGCGGCGGTCGCGGGGGTGGGGGTCACCAGGAGGGAACCGGTGAGGGCGACCACGAGCAGGATCCTGCCGGCGGCGGCGCGCACGGGCTGGGACCCTAGTTCGGTGTGGCCGTTCCGTCCACCTCGGCTGCCTGGACCTCGGAGCGGCCGCCGGGCCCGCTCTCGGACCCGCCTCCGACGTCGACGCGGCCCCCGGTCCGCCAGTACTCCCCGCCGTCCCGGTCGAGGAAGCCCTCGTCCACGAGGTTGCGCCGCAGCGCCGCGTGGTCGTTGAAGAAGCGACCGACGATGCCGTTCACCTCGCGCTCCGGGTAGCGCACGCCGGGCTCGAACTCGAGGGCGATGCGCTCGAGGACGATCAGCCGCTTCGAGCGCTTCGTCGGGATCTCGGTGAGGCGGCCGTCCCGGAAGAACGATCGCAGCACCGCCTCCTCGTCGTCGTTCGCCGCACCGAGCGTCAGCCCGGCGCTCCGTGGGGGCCCGACCTGTTCCGCGGCCCACCGCAGCGTCTCGGGGTCCAGACGGTACGAGCGACGATCCGCGTCCGCGCGCACCACCCCCGCGGCGGTCAGCCGGTTGAGGTGCATGCGGACGCGCTTCAACGGGAGGTCCAGGGCCTCTGCCAGCCGATCGGCCGTGGCGTCGCCGCCGGCGAGCAGGCCGGCGATCGCCAGTCGCTCGGGGTCGGCGAGGGCACGGAGGATCGCGTCGGGGGTCTCGGGCATGTCGGCCGCTCCACCTAGCATGCTGGCATGCAGCTGACCGAACCGCAGCGCCGGACGCTCGAGCAGCTGATCGGGACCGGCGAGCGGCCGGTCTTCCCGGGGGAGCTGGCGCAGCGGCTCCGCGATCGCATCGAGGGTGCCGTCCGCGAGCTGGAGCTGCCGGAGCCGCTGTGGCTCGGCAAGGAGAAGCTCAACGACCGGGCACGATGCGAGGGCACGCTGGCCGCGAAGCTGCTCGGCGAGGCACCGCCGTTCGCGCACTCGCGGGCCAGCGCCGCCGGTGTGCTCCAGCACCGCGCGATCGAGGTGATCGTGGGATCGCGCGACGAGGTCGATCCGCACACGGCGGCGCAGGTCGCGGCGTCCCGGACGTTGGAGCGCGAGGAGCGGTTCCAGGAGTACTGGGCCGGGCTGGCGCCCAGCGACCAGGACGACATCCTGATGGAGGTCGTCACCCGCACGATCCTGTTCGAGGGGTCGTTCCCGTCGCTGCGCGAGCTCCGTCGCGAGCTCGCGCCGGCCACCGAGGTCCCGCTTCGTGCCGAGCTCCTGGGGGGCGCGCTGGTCCTGTCGGGCAAGGTCGATCTGCTGCTCGGCACGCCCGATCGCCTGGAGCCCCAACGGGCGACGCGCATGGCGATCGACCTGAAGACCGGCAGCGCGCACGGCGAGTACGTCGAGGACAACCGCTTCTACGGCTTGTTGCTGACCCTGCGATTCGGTGTGCCGCCCTACCGGGTCGCCTCGTTCTTCCTGGAGGGCGGCACGTGGCAGCACGAGGACGTGAACGACGACGTCCTGTTCCGCGCGGCCGACCGCGTGGTCCAGACCGCCCGGTCGGCGGCGGCGCTCCAGGCCGGTCGCGAGCCGGAGCTGACCCCCGGCGTGTGGTGCTCGTGGTGCCCTCGCGCCGCCACGTGCCCGGTGGCCGAGGTCTGAGGGCCGGTCGAGGCGAGCCGCCGCTACAGGCTGCGGAGCAGCTCGGACAGCTCCTCCGGCCCGTCCACGATCAGGTCGGCGGCGGCCAGGACGGTGGCGGGCGTCTCCTCGCCGCGCACGGCCACGCGGACGGCCCGCCCGCCTCGGCGGTCCAGGTCGTCCAGGGCGGCGAACGCCTCCAGGTCGGCGTGGTCGTCCCCGGCGTAGAGGACCCGGAGGATCCCCGCGTCCCGCACCAGCCGCTCCACGGCGGCGCCCTTGCGGGGCCGGCCCGCCGGGACCAGCTCGAGCACGCGCTTGCCGGGCAGGACCTCGAGTCCCTCGGCGGCGGCGATCCGCTCCAGCGCCGGCCGCAGGGCGGCCTCGGCGGCGTCGGGATCGGGGCTCTGCCGGAGGTGGACGCCCACCGACGCCCCTTTGCGTTCCACCCACGCGCCTTCGGCGCCCTCGGCCACGGCCTCCACCTCGGCGACCACGTGCTCCGGCAGGGGAGACGCGTCCAGGCCGTAGAGGCCGGCCACGGCGACGCCCGGGACATCGACCAGCGCCGCGGCCTCGGCGGTGGTCCTCCCCGACACCACCGCCACCAGCGCGTACCGCCCCACGAGCGCCTCGATCGCGCGACGGGTGGACGCTGGCACCGCCGACAGCTCGGGGTGCGGCACGATCGGCGCGAGGGTGCCGTCGACGTCGAGGATCACTCCGGCCTCCGAGGGGTCCCCGAGGATCTCCGCCACGTCGTCGATCCGCACGCTCCCCAGCGTAGGGCCCGACGTCGCTTGCTAGGGTTCGCGCCGTGACCCAGGACGTCTACGCGATCGGCGAGCTCCCGCCGCTGGGCGAGGTGCCGCCGCGGATGCACGCCCAGGTGGTCCGGCCCGAGCGGTACGGCGAGCCCCGCGACGCGATCCAGGACGAGGTGATCGACGTGCCGATGCCGGGTCCGGGCGAGGCACTCGTGCTCGTGATGGCCGCCGGCGTCAACTTCAACAACGTCTGGGCGGCCCGCGGCGTCCCGATCGACGTCACGAAGACGCAGGCCCGATGGGGGGAGCCGACGGACCTCCACATCGTGGGCTCGGACGCCTCGGGCATCGTGTGGGCGCTCGGCGACGGCGTGACCGGCCTCGAGGTGGGGGACCACGTGGTGGTACACGCGGGCCAGTGGGACGCCGACGACCCCTGGGTCGCCGGCGGCGGGGACCCCGGCCTGGCGGCCAGCTTCCGCGTGTGGGGCTACGACACGTGCTGGGGCTCGTTCGCGCAGTTCACCAAGGTGCAGGCGCATCAGTGCCTGCCGAAGGCGGACCGGCTCACCTGGGAGGAGGCGGCCGCGCCCACGCTGACCGGCGCCACCGCCTACCGCATGCTGCACGGCTGGCCGCCGCACACCGTGCAGCCGGGCGACGTGGTGCTCGTCTGGGGTGGGGCGGGCGGGCTCGGCTCGCTCGCGATCCAGCTCGTCCGCGAGGCGGGCGGTCGCGCGGTCGCGGTCGTGAGCTCCGAGGAGAAGGGCGAGTACTGCCGGAGCCTCGGCGCGGTTGGTTCCGTGAACCGCAAGGACTTCTCGCACTGGGGCGTGCCGCCGGCGTGGGACGCCCCGGAGTGGAAACAGTGGTTCGAGGGCGCGAAGGCCTTCGGCAAGGCGATCTGGGACGCGCTGGGGGAGCGGACGAACCCACGGATCGTGTTCGAGCACCCGGGGCAGGACACGATCCCCACCTCGAACTTCGTGTGCGATCGCGGCGGCATGATCGTGATCTGCGCCGGCACCACCGGCTACGACACGTTGATCGACGTCCGGTACCTGTGGTACCTGCAGAAGCGGTACCAGGGATCGCACCTGTTCAACGACGACCAGGCCGCGGCCTTCAACCAGCTCGTGATCGACGGGACCGTGACGACCACGCTGGGCGAGGTCTACCCCTACCAGGACGCCGGACGCGTCCATCAGCTGATGGGCGACGGCGAGCTCCCGGAGGGGAACGTGAGCGTGCTGATCAGCGCGCCGCAGGCGGGACTGACCGGGTTGCCCTGACGGCGACCGCGACACCCACGCGGTCGAGGTCGGCGACCGTGCTCGTCACGAGCGGCGGCCGCGGGGGGCCGGCAGGTCGGGCTGCATCCGGGCGGCCAGCTCGTGCGCCCGAGCCACGTGGTACACGGGCAGTGTGAGCGCCCGGGTCACGGAGGCGACCCCCAGGGCGCGCAGGTCGCCCTCAGGCTTGGCGCCGTCGCGGTGCGGCGTGGCGAGCACGTAGAACTCCACCAGGTCCAGGAACTGCGGCAGCGACGGCGTCAGGCTTCCGCGCTCGTAGGAGTAGATCGTCTGGCGGCTCGCCGGCGACCCCGCCGTGGCCGCCGCCGCCTCGACGGAGCGGTAGCCGGCCGCACGGCGGAGCTCGCGCAGCAGCGCTCCCACCACCCCCCGATCCTCGCGGCTGATCGGCGGCTTCTTCGTCCTGGCCATGGGTGCCACGGACCCTAACAGGGGGTTCGGGGGCTCAAGGAGCGAAGCGCAGCGAGCGTAGCCCCCGATGCGAACAGGGGGTTCGGGTCCGTCTGGTCCCGGCCGTTGGGATGGGGGAGGAGACCGTCGCCCGTTCGAGGCCCACGGGTCCCCCGGGTGGGTCCGAAGGTCTGATTCACGGGTGAGGCCGTTCGATGTACGGTGGGTCGCACACGCTTCGATGGGGCGAACGGGAGGGGACCCGGGGAGCGGCACGACCGCGAGGAGAGCCGACCGTGACCGACAAGGAGCACAACAGCCCCGCCGCCATCCTCGAGGGCTCGCACCTCGTGCGCCAGGGACGGGCAGACGTGTTCAAGGCTCGGGAGCGGACCCGACTCAAGAAGGTCCTGCGCGCGGTCGCGATCGTCTTGATCCTGGACTTCCTGCTGTACCGCTGGTACGCGGCCGGCAACTCGATCGGGTGGCCGCGCCTCGGCCCGGACTTCATCATCTTCCTGCCGGTGATCGGGCTGTTCGTCGTGATCGTGCTGATGGCCGCGATGCCGCTGATGAACGGGCGGTCGCCCCACATGCTGATCGCGCCCGAGCAGGTGGAGATCGGCCTCACCGAGCTGAAGGGTCTCGATACCCAGGTCGAGGAGGTCGTGCGGACCCTGGACGTCTTCCTGGGCTACGCGACCTTCCGCGAGGAGCTGGGCGGGACGCCGCGGCGAGGGATCCTGTTCGAGGGGCCGCCGGGCACCGGCAAGACGTTCCTGGCCAAGGCGATGGCGAAGCAGGCCGGCGTGCCGTTCCTGTTCATCTCCGCCCCGTCGTTCCAGTCGATGTGGTTCGGGATGACCGCGTTCCGGATCCGCTCGTTCTTCAAGCAGCTGCGGAAGGTCGCGCGCAAGCAGGGCGGTGCGATCGGCTTCATCGAGGAGATCGACGCGATCGGGATGGCCCGAGGCTCGTTCGAGTCGATGGCGCCGTCGTCGATCGATCCCGCGGCGCCGGGCCAGGGCGTCCTGGGCCGGACCCTGACCCCGATGGTGAGCTCCGGGACCGGCGGCATGGTGAACGAGCTGCTGATCCAGATGCAGTCGTTCGACCAGCCGCCCCTGCGGACCCGGATCCGCAACAAGCTGGCGGGCTGGCTGAACGGCTACCTCCCGCCGGACCGGCAACTCTCCGGGCCCAAGCCCGAGTACCACAACATCCTGCTGATCGCGGCCACGAACCGGGGCGACTCGCTCGATCCGGCGCTCCTGCGGCCGGGGCGGTTCGACCGGCGCCTGTACTTCGACGTGCCGACGAAGCAGGATCGACGCGACCTGATCGACTTCTTCCTCGACCGGAAGGCGCACCACGAGCAGCTCGACGAGGATCAGGCGCGCGAGCGGATCGCGCACGAGACCTTCGGGTACACGCCGGTGATGATCGAGCACCTGCTCGACGAGGCGCTGCTGGTCGCGCTCCGTGACGGCCGGCGGCAGATGAACGTGAACGACGTGATGGAGGCGAAGTTCACCGAAGAGATCGGGATGAAGCAACCGGTCGTCTACACGGATCAGGACCGCGAGGCGGTGGCGACGCACGAGGCGGGTCACGCCACGGTGGCCTACCTCCTCGGGAAGGGGCGCCGTCTCGAGGTCCTGTCCATCATCAAGCGTCGCGGGTCGCTCGGCCTGCTGGCGCACAGCGACGAGGAGGAGCGCTTCACGCGGACGCGCTCCGAGATCGAGGCCGGGATCGCGATCGCCCTCGGCGGTCTGGTGGCCGAGGAGATGTGCTTCGGCGAGTCCGGCACGGGACCCGGCGCCGACCTTGCGCACGCCACCGCGTTGGCGGCGCAGATGGTCGGTGCGTTCGGGATGGCCGGGTCCCTGATCAGCTACGAGGCCGTTGCCGACGGTCCGCTGGCGCGCTCCAACATCGTGAGCAAGGTCCTCGGCAACGAGGAGACGAAGCAGCGCGTGGAGGACATCCTCGAGGCGCAGCGCGAGCGCGTGCGGGAGGTCCTCGCGGAGAACCGCGACGTCCACAGCGCGCTCCGCGACGCCCTGATCGCGCGCGACGAACTCGTGCGCGAGGACATCCTCGAGGTGATCGAGAAGGCCCTCGCGAACCGCGCCTGAGCCGTACGCTCTGCTCGTGCCTGATCCGGGGGACGAGCCCGTCGACGTGGTCGACGAGTCGGATCGTGTGATCGGCACGGTCCCCCGGCGCGAGATCCGCTCACGCAACCTCCTGCATCGGTGCACGTACGTCCTGGTGCGGCGATCCGACGGCAGGATCAACGTGCACCGGAGGACGGACACGAAGGACGTCGATCCCGGCGCCTACGACATGTTCCCCGGAGGGGTCTGTGCGGCGGGGGAGTCCTACGACGACTGCGCGCGCCGGGAGCTCGCGGAGGAGCTGGGGATCGCCGGCGTCCCGCTGCGGCCGCTGTTCCGCCACAGGTACTCGGGGCCGGACGGCGAGACCTGGGGCGGCGTGTACGAGGTCACCTGGGACGGGCCGGTCGCGATGCAGCCCGAAGAGGTCGCCTGGAACGCGTGGGTGACCGCGGCGGAGCTCGACCGGATGTTGGACGAGCTGACGTTCTGCCGGGACAGCCGCGAGATCTATCGGCGCTGGAGGCGGACGTAGACTGGGTCCATGACGAGGTCCGTGGTGGTCGACGGTGCACGGACGCCGATCGGCAGGTTCCAGGGAGGGCTGGCCGGGTTCACGGCCGTCGAGCTCGGGGGCGCCGCGATCCGCGCCGCGCTCGATCGCGCGGGCGTCGCTCCCGATCAGCCCGACTACGTCCTGATGGGGCACGTGCTGCAGGCTGGGCAGGGGCAGATCACCGCCCGGCAGGCGGCGATCCGAGGCGGCATCCCCAAGGAGATCCCGTCGGTCACGATCAACAAGGTCTGCCTGTCCGGGATGACGGCCGTCGCGACGGCCGACCAGATGATCCGGGGGGGCGAGATCGAGGTCGCGGTGGCCGGCGGCATGGAGTCGATGACGAACGCTCCCTACGTGCTGCCCGCGGGGCGGGGCGGGGCGCGGCTCGGCCACACACCCCTGCTCGACTCGATGGTGCACGACGGGCTCTGGTGCGCGTTCGACGATCAGCACATGGGGGCGGGGACCGACGCGATCAACCGCGAGCTCGGCGTCTCGCGCGAGGACCAGGATGCGTGGGCGGCGCGCTCCCACGCCCGCGCCGCGGCCGCGTGGTCGTCGGGCGCGCTCGCGGAGGAGGTCGTGGCGGTCGAGGTCCCGCAGCGCACGGGGGAGCCGCTCGCCGTGGACCGGGACGAGGGCGTCCGCCCCGACACCAGCGTCGAGGCCCTCGCGGAGCTGGCACCGGCGTTCACCCCCGACGGGACGGTCACGGCGGGCAACGCGTCGCAGATCAGCGACGGCGCCGCGGCGCTCGTGATCGCGAGCGAGGAGGCGGCGCAGCGCCTGGGCCTGCGACCCATCGCCGAGGTCGTCGCGTACGGGATGTCGGCCGACCGCTATCCCTCGCTCCACACCGTGCCCGCGCTCGCGCTGGAGAAGGCGCTCAAGAAGGCCGGCGCCGGCGCCCACGACCTCGGTCTCCTGGAGGTCAACGAGGCGTTCGCCGGGGTCGCCGTGCACGCCACGCGCATGCTCGGCATCGACGAGGCGATCGTGAACGTGAACGGCGGAGCGGTCGCGCTCGGGCACCCGATCGGCGCCAGCGGCGCCCGGATCGTGCTCACGCTGGCCCGCGAGATGCGGCGGCGCGGCGTGGAGCTCGGCGCCGCCGCGATCTGCGGCGGGGGCGGTCAGGGCGACGCGCTCGTCCTGCGCGCGATCGGCTGAGCCGGGCGCCGCGGCGCTTAGCGGTCGTCCCCGCCCGACAGCTCGGCCAGGCGGCGGAGCTCCCGCGAGAGGATCTGCTCGGCGGAGGCGGCCTCCCAGATCTCCTCGGCCGGCTCCGTGGCCGGCTCGGGCCGAGGCTTCGGGCGAGGCTCGGGTGTGTCCACCACGATCTGGAGCTCCGGACCCGTCTCGGCCGGTGGGGGCACGGGTGGGCGGTTCGAGGCGTCCGGCAGGAAGACCTGGAACGCCGAGCCACCGGACGAGCTGTCCTCGACCTTCGCCCAGCCGCCGTGGATGTCCGCCAGCCGCTTCACGACGGGTGACATCGACGCGTCCGAGGACGGCTCCGGGTCCTCGACGCTGATCAGGGCGCCGCCGTCGACCGACTGCAGGCGGACGACCACGAGCTGCTGGTTCCCCGCCCGCTCGCCCGCGTTGCGCAGGAGCGTGGCCACGATCTGCTCGGTCCGGACGGGATCCACCCGGAGCGAGACCGCCTCGGTGACGAGTCGCACCTCGTGATCCTCGCCGAGCTCCGACCCCTCCGCGATGCGCCTCACGACCGCCTCCAGGTCGACCTTCCGGATCTGGAGGTCGATCGTCCCGTCCACCAGGCGCTCGGCGTTGGACAGGTCGTGCACCGTGCCGTCCAGCCGCTTCGCGTACGTCGCCAGCTGCTTCAGGAGCTGGCCCTGCTCCTTCTCGTCGCGCTTGTGCTTGAGGATCTGCGTGAGCCCGATGATCCTCGTCAGGCTCTTCTGCGCGTCGAGCGACAGCTCCTTGACGAACGGGGTCGTCGCGCGCCGGTCCTCGATCGGGCCGTCGCCGACGACGCCCTCGTGCACCTCGTGCGGGGCGTCGGTGGCCTCGTGCGAGCGCATCTCCCGCAGCGCCTCCGACATCTGGTGCGTCCGCAGGTCGCCCTCGAGGATCTCCACGCGCTGCTTCGAGCCCGCGACCTCAGCCTCCAGCTCCTTCACCCGATCCTCGGCGGTGATCAGCTTCTCGGTCTGGCCCGCGAGCCGCTCCTGCGTCACGCGCAGGAGGTCGTCGATCTCCGCGCGACCTTCGTCGTTCGCGAGCTCCAGCTGGCGCCGCGCCTCGAAGTCCTGCAGCCGGCGGTTCACCTCGGCGTTCTCACCGGTCGCGTCGGCGAGCAGCCGCGTGAGCTCCTCGACCCGCTCCGTGAGGGAGGCTCGATCGCGGTCGGCCGCCACCACGAAGCCCGCGGCCTCGCTGGCCCGCGCGCGCTCGGCGTCCAGCTCCACGCGGAGGCCCTCCACCCGCTCGTCCGTCCCGGTCAGGTCTGCCTGCAACGCGACCAGCGACCGGCGCATGTCGTCGGCTTCCTTGCGAGCGGTGCCCACGGCGACCGTCCGCTCCTGGATCTCGGCCTGGAGGGCGCCGATCTCGGTCTTCGTGCCGGCCAGCTCGTTCATCGCCTCGAGCAGGCGGCGCTCACGGTCGGCGGCCTCGGCCTGCGCGGCCTCGAGCTCGTCTCGGATCGAGACCAGCTCGACCGACGATGCGGAGGCCGTGCTCTCGGCGTCGGAGATCCGTCCGGCGAGCTCGGACTCCTTCCGGTCGATCTGGGTGCGGGCCGCCTCCTCGATCTCGGCGACCTGACGCTGGAACTCCTCGCGGGTCGCCCGGACCTTCTCCTCGATCTCGGCGTCGCGCTCGACGAGCTCCGCCCGGTGCGATGCGCGCAGGCTCTCCACCTCGGCCTTCGCCGCCCGCACCTCCTCGGCGAGCATCGTGGCGCGCTGCTCCTCGTTGCGCAGGGCCCGCAGCTCGGTCTTCGCGTCCTCCGCGCTGCGCTTGGCCCCCGCGAGATCGCTCTCGGCGATCGAGAGGGCGTTCTTGGTCCGCATCAGCTCCAGATGCATGTCCCCCAGGTCGCGGCGTCCCTCGGCACCCGCGGCGCCCGACTGGCCTCCGTCCTCGACCTCGTGCTGCAGCTCCTCCATCTCGCGGCGCGTGACGGCGAGTCGCTCCTTCGTGCCTTCCAGCTCCGCGCGCAGCCCGAGCACCTCCATCTCGGCCTCGTGGAGCCGGGCGGTGGTCGCGCCGTCGTCGGGTGCCTCGGTCTTCGCGCTCATCGACTCCCGCAGCTGCGCCTGGAGGCGCTCGTGCCCGTCCGTCACGGTCTGCAGCTGGCGGACCAGGGACTGGACCTCGGCTTCCGCGCGGAGCGCACGCTCCTCGAGGTGCTGGTCGACGATCGGCCTCTGCGCGTCACGCGCGGCGTTCTGTGCCTGCTGGAGCTCCTCGAGCGCACGCCGGTACTGGTCCTGCAACACCGACAGCCGTTCCTCGGCCGCCTGCGCGCGATCCTCGGCGCGGCGGCGCGCCTCGCCCTCCTCGCGGATCCCCGGCTGCGGGACCTCGACCCTGCGGGAGCGCTCGGCGACCGTCGGCCGGGGGGCGAGCTGCGCGCGGGCCTCGGCGGGCGCCTGCGCCACCACCGCGAGCATCCGCGCGACCCCGAACGTGGCGACCGCGAGCAGGAGCAGCATCGCGAACAGGAAGATCGCGTTGGTCCGCCAGGGGCCTGCGGCCGTGGCGATCGGCGTGTTCGGACGCGAGAGCTCCACGACGGCGGGCTCCCCGACACCGGACCGGAACCGGAGGGGGAGCATCACCGAGAAGGTCCCGTCGGCGTCGCGGGTCTGGGGCTCGCCGCGCAACGCTCCCTGGATCCGCTCGATCTCACCGGGCAGCTCGGTGCCGACGCGGCTCTGTTGCGTCGAGTACAGGATCGTGCCCTCGGGCGAGTACAGGGTCGCGTTCTCGAAGTCGCTGGGGTCGATCAGGATCGACTGCATCTGCTCGGTGAGCGCGAACGATCGCGCCGGCGACACCGGAGCGACCACGTCCGTGGGGGTGAACGCGAGCGTGAGCGAGCCGTCGACGATCGTCTCCGCCTGCTGGACGACCTGTTCGCGTGCCTGGTTCGTGGCCCGCATGCCCATCCAGAAGGAACCGATGATCCCGATGATCAGCAGACCGGCGATCACCACGAGCACGGTGCGCGCGATCCGCGAGTACCCCTTCAGCGACGCGATCATGGCTCCTCGCCTTCCCACCCTGTCGTGGAGGAACGAATGGTCTCCGGGTGTGGTTATCGGCAGGGCGCCGAGCGAGGTTCATCCACCGTAGGGCCTACGTCCCCACGTCCCGCCTGGGTCCTTCGGTGTAGGTGGCCCGTGGCCCGCGCGTCACTCAGTCACGGAGCGAGGCGCCGGCCACCACCCGCGTGTCCCCCGTGCGCTCGTCCTTGTCCAGGACGATGAGGTCCTCCAGGAGCTGACGCATCAGCTCGACGTGCGAGACCAGGACCACCAGACGGTGGGCGTCGCCGGCGACCAGGCGGCCGATGCCCTCCATCGCGCGGTCGAGGTGTTCGGGGTCGAGGCTCCCGAACCCCTCGTCCAGGAAGAACGAGTCGAGGCGTCCGCCCCCTCGGGTGACCATCTCGGCCAGCGCGAGCGCCAGCGCGAGCGAGGCGAGGAAGGTCTCGCCGCCCGACAGTGACTCGGCCGGCCGTTCCGCTCCACCCGCGTTCACGTCGATGATGCGGAACGCATCGTCATCGGTGAACCGGTACGCGCCGCCGGTGAGCTCCTCGAGATGGACGGAGCCCAGCTCGGCGAGAGCCGCGCGCTCCTCGGCCAGCAGGTACGCGAGGAACCTCGACGGCTGCAGGTCGGAGGCCAGGCGTCGGCTGAGATCGCGGCGAGCCGTGGCGACGACGATCCGCGCGGTCAGGTCCGCACCGGCCGCGAGCTCGTCGTCGAGCGCACGCAGGCGTTCCTCGGCGGCGGAGACGGCCGCGGCCACGGCGGATCGCTCCCTCGCCAGGTCGGCGTCGGCGGGCAGGCCGAGCGCGTCGAGCTCCGCGGTCACCGTGGCGACGTCGGCGCCGATCTGCTCGCGAGCCTTGAGGAGGTCGGCCTCGGCCTCGTGGTGCTGGGCGAGCAGCTCCTCACCCAGCTCGATGAAGGCGAGCCGGACCCCGGCGGGGTCGGCGGAGATGTCGCGGGGACGCTGCAGCGCGCCCCAGGTTCCGGCCACCCTCGTCGCCAGGGTCGCCACCGCCTTCGAGGCGTCGGCGCCCTCGCGACGGGCCGCGTCGACCGCATCCCGCGCCCGGGCGTGCGTCGTCGCCAGCTCCTTGGCCAACCGCTCGGCGTCGTCCAGCTCCGCCTGCCGGGCCTGCAGGAGCGCCCGCGGGTCCCCCTCGCCCAGCCGGTCGACGAGCTCGCTGCGGGTGGCGGTCACCGCCGCCTCCGCGGAACGAGCCGCCGCCGTCGCGGTCGCGAGGGTCGCGTCGGCCTGGTCGCGGGCCGCCACCACCTGGGCGGCGCGCTCCGCCGCGGTCGCGGCGTCGCGTTGCGCCGCCTCCCAGGCGGCCCGAGCCTCGGCCTCGGCGCTGCGGGCCGTCGCGAGCGCCGTCTCCGCGGCCGCGACCTTCGCCGGCGCGGCCGCTTTCGGCACCGTCGCCACGATCTGGTCGCACACCGGACACGGAGACCCTTCCGCCAGGTGCCGGCGGAGGTCGCCCGCGGCGGCCGCGTGCCGCGCGCGATGCAGCGAGTCGTCGCGGGACACCACGCGTTCGGAGGATCGCGCCAGCGCCTTCGCCGCCCGCTCGGCAACCGTCGTCGCCGCACCCCCGGCCCGCTCCGCGCCCGCCACGGCGGATGCCGCCTGGTCGACCGCGGCGGCGGCCTCCTGGAGCTCGGTGGTCCTCCGCTCGGCCTCTGCGCCCTCGTGCTCGAGTCGCGCGACCAGTTCGGTGAACGCGGTGAAGGCGGTGCGGTCGCCGACGCGTTCGGCGATCGCCGCGAGCTCTGCCGCCGCCCGCTCTGCTTCGTCCGCGGCTCGGTCGGCGAGCTCCTGGAGCTCGCTCACCGCGCGGTCGCCGTCCTCCGCCGCCCGCAACACGCGTTCGAGCTCGTCGCCGCCCGGGAGCGTCGCACCGAGCGAGACGAGCGCGCGCGTCCGCTCCTCCGCCTCCTCGGCCGCTCGCTCCGCGGTGACACGGGACGCGGTCGCCTGCTCGATCCGAGGCGCGGCATCCTCGACGAGGTCGCGCCGCTCGGCGGCGCTCGCCACGGCGGCGACGACGGCGGGCCGCTCCTCCGCCGCCTGACGGAGCCGCCCTCCCTCCGCCTCGAGGATCAGGAGCTCGGCCTCGGCGTCGCGGACGCGATCCTTCGCGACGTCGTGCGCCACATCGAACCGCTCGTAGCCGAAGGCGCCCTTCAGCACCTCGTCGCGCTTGACCGGCGAGGCCTGCAGGAACTCCGCGAAGCGGTTCTGCGCCAGGAGGACGGAGCGACGGAACGCGTCGAAGCCCATCCCGAGCAGGCGCTCGACCTGTCTGCGGACCGCCTTCTCCTGCTGGATCGACTCGAGGACCTTCGCCTCGGGCTCGTCGGCGGCCAGGCGCTCCAGCTTGTGGCCGCTGGCCCCCTTGCGGCGGAGCCCGCGCTGCACGCGCCAGATCTGGCCGTCCACCTCGAAGACGAGCTCGACGTGGGCGGCGTCGTCCAGCTGGTGGATCAACGAGCGCGTGTCGCGCTCGAAGGTGGGGGTGCGCGCGAACAGCGCGAAGGAGATCGCGTCCAGGAGCGACGACTTCCCCGACCCGATCGGCCCGACCACGCCGATCAGCCGGCGGTCCCGCAGGTCGAACGTGGTGCGCTCGCGGTACGAGCGGAACCCCTGGAGCGTGAGCTCACGCGGTCGCATCCGCCACCTCCTCGAGCACGCCTCGGAACTGGGCCAGGAGCTCGTCGGGCGGATCCTCCCCGACCACGTCGCGACAGAACGCCGCGTAGAGCTGATCGTCGGTCGGGCGGTCCGCGCCGGCCGGACGGTTCCGGCGCTCCACGGCGGGGCGTTCGGGTCGGACGTTCACCAGGTGCGGGAACAGGTCGACGGCGCGCCGGCCCAGCTCCGGGTCGGCCCCACCGACCCGGACCGTGAGGTCCAGGTAGCTGTCGGCGAGCTCCTCGGCGCGCGCCTCCAGCTCGTCCCAGGTGCCGATCGCCCGGACCAGGGGCCGGCCGGCCTGCAGCGGCACAGACGTGACGGTGGCGGGGACGCCGGGCTCGACGTCGACGATCGCCACGCGCTTGCGCTCACCGGCCTCGCCGAAGTCGAGCGCCAGGAGCGAGCCCGCGTACTCCGCTGGCACCGGCGAGCCGGGGACGCGCTGGGGCGCGTGGATGTGGCCCATGGCCACGTACTGGGGTCCCGCCGGGATCGCGTGGGCCGTCGCCGTGTACGCCTCACCCAGGTGGAGCTCTCGTTCACCGCGCGGCGCGGCCCGGTCGACCTTCACGCCGTGGACCATGAAGTGCGCCACCAGCAGCGGCACGACGTCCCGGTCGGCTCTCCGCAGCAGCTCGGCGTTGTAGGCGGAGGACAGGGCCGCGAGACGGTCGGCGTACTGCCCATACCACTCGCCCGTGTCGCGCATGAAGTCGATCACCCGCCCCTCGCGCAGGAACGGGAGGCAGCCCACGAGCGCCGGCACGCCGAGCTCGTCGGGTCCGAGCACGCCGCCCCGGTCCGGCCGGCGGATCGAGCCCACCAGGTGGACGCCGCGGCCCTGATCGCGCACGAGCGGTGCGAGCGCGTCGAACAGCTCCGGGCCGTCGTGGTTGCCCGCCACGGCGACGACCGGCCGGGCCTCGGCGAGCCCGAGCAGACCCTCGATCCCCAGCGAGAGCGCGTCGACGGGCGGCAGGGGCCGGTCGAACACGTCGCCCGAGACGAGCACCAGGTCCACCCGGTGCTCGTCGGCGATCGCGTGCACCTCCGTCAGCGCCGCCCGGAACTCCTGGGTGCGGTCGTGCCGGCCCAGGCGGCGGCCGACGTGCCAGTCCGAGGTGTGCAGGATCCGCATGCGCGTCAGGGGCCGGCGGACTCCAGGTCCGCGAACGGGTCGCCGCCGGCGTCGTCGGCGACCTCCTCCTTCCGGGTCGCCCACGGTGGGAACGGGAACGTGACGACCAGGGGCACCGGGATCGCGGGCTGTGCCACCACCATCGTGCCGGGCTTGATCAGGCGGGCGCGGGCTCGGGTCGATGGGAGCATCCAACCGTACTCGGCGCGTTCCGCCTCGGCCGCGTCGAGCCGGCCGCTGACCCGCAGGGCCGCGTTCTCCAGCACCTCGGGTGCGACGCGACTGGCCGTCTGCTGCGCGCCGACCAGCAGGACACCGAGCGAGCGCCCCCGTTGGGCGATGTCCACCAGCATGTCCTTGAGGGGGCTCGTTGCGTCGCGAGGGGCGTACTTGTTCAGCTCGTCGAGCACGACGACCGACAGCGGCAACCGGCGCCCCGTCTCCTCCTTCTCGCGGAAGGTCTCCTGGAGCAGCGCGCCCACGACGAAGCGCTGTGCCTGTTCGTGGAGCGTCTGGATCGCCACGACCGTCATCGCCGCCGCGCCGCGATCGATCCGCCGGCTCGCCCCGGCGCGCACCAGGTGACCCAGGCGGGCGGACGCCGCGTGGAGGCGGCGCAGGAACGCCGAGACGGTCCCCGGCTGGACCTTGGCGGTCCAGGCGGGGTCGGGCTCGTCGCCGTCGGGTGGATCCAGGTAGGTCTCGAGGGCCTGCACCAACGACGGGAGGTCCGTGATCACCGGACCGGCGTGCGCCGCCGCGACGCTGTCACTCGGACGCCACGAGCGGCCGTCGGGGGACTCGCGGGGATCGACGAGCGCGACGGCGCCCGGCATGCCGTCGACGTCGACGGCGAACCGCCGGAGCTGCAGCTGCACGCGTTCGCGGATGAACGGGATCTGGTTCTTGGCGTCGTTCGCGTCGGTGAAGCAGAACTCGAGCAGGCCCTCGTCGACGAACTCGCGCGGGGTCCAGGTGAACGCGTGGATCCCGGTGAGCCGCCCCCCGGTGTCGGGGACCACCGCGTCGCCGCTCTGCCGGCGTGGCGGCGCCCAGAACGCGACGCTCGGGAACGGCGTCGGGTCCACCCCCAGCGCGGCCCACGCCTCGCGCGCTCCGGCGTGGGCGTCGAGGTCCCGGTTCGGCATGTCGAGCCACAGGAGGTCCTCGCCCTTGACGTTGAACACCAGCACACGCAGGTTGGCGGCCCCCTCGCCCAGGACGTCCGGCGACGAGGTGAGCATCCGCAGGAAGAACAGTGCGAACGACGTCTTGGTGGCCACGCCGCTGATCCCGCTGATCGACATGTGCCCGCCCTTGCGTCCGTCGAAGAAGTCGAGGTCGATGTGGACGGGCTCGCCGTCGCGGCCGAGCCCGATCGCGAGGGGGCGCTCCATCTCGTCGACGTACAGCGCGCGCCGCCGCTCCTCGCCGGCGGCGCGCAGGACCTCCTCGCCGGGGTCGGCCGACACCCAGACCTCGGGGTCGACCCGCGTCACCGCGACGCGGGCGGTCCGAACCTTCGCCGCGGGCATGATCCCCAGCTCGGCGATCCGGTGCGTGTCGGACTCCCACTGCGCGCCCTCGTAGACGGCCTCTGCCTCCGTGACCACGCCGTAGGTGCTGACGTCGCCCGCCTTCGGCACGTGCGTGCGCACGAGCACGAGGTCGTCGAGCTGCAGGTACTCGTCCTCCTCGAGCACCACGCGGAACTCCGCGGTGGTGGTGTGCTCGGACCCGAGCACACGACCGACCCTCCGGTCGTTCACGGGGTCCTCACCGGGTCGGCGACGGCGGCGCGCAGGGTCCGCTCGACGAGCCCGCGGTCGCCGAGGCGATGGCGCAACGTGCGCTCGAGCGCGCCGATCGGCACCAGGTTCTGCGGGGCGCGGGGGTCGACGTGCGGCTCGCTGGCGACGTGGGGCAGGAGCGCCGCGGTGCGGTCCGCGATCGTGACGACGTCGGCCAGTGGGAGGCCGGCCGAGGCCTCGCACCGCGCCAGACCGCTCCACGAGTGCCCTCCCGCGAGGTCGGCGAGGCGGACGTACCAGGAGTAGCGCCCGTAGTCGGCGATCGCGAACAGCGGCGTGCGCTGGCCGCGCCGCAGCGCCGCCACGACGGCGTTGTTGCCGGGACCCAGGTACGTGGCGCGATGGCTCTTGACGAACCCGACGACGTGATGGGGACCGACCTCGTTGAGCGGACCGTCGGCCACCACGAAGCGGTCGCGGGCCAGCAGGGTGGCGAGCTGCCCCTCCGCCCGGCGCATGCCCGAATGGAGGACGGCGATCAGCGCCTCCGGGTCCTCGTGCTCGGCGGCCACCGTCCGGTACGGCGGATCGAGGTCGACCGCCGGCAGGACCTCGGCACGTCCGCGGCCGAGCACGGCCCAGCGCTCCACGTGCTCGTCGTGGATCTCGGAACGGCGCGCGTCGCGGTCCCACGTGACGGCTCCCACCGCGAAGGATCCGCAGATCCCGGCGACCGGACCCTCGCGCGGGTCGTCGATCGCGAGCCGGGCGTCGACGCGGCGGACGCCGTCGACGAACGCGACGCGCGCGATCCCGTCGTCGACGCCGTCGAGCGGTGCCCAGGCCTGCGTCTCGACGCCGTCGTCGACCGAGCCCTCGGCGGGCGCGAAGGCGGGGTCCCGGTCGACGGGTGACCCGTACTCGGGCGCCCAGGTCTCGACGTGGATCCGCGCGTCGCCGCCGGGTGGGTCGCTGGCAACGGCCCCAGGAACCGCCGACGGCGTCACCGTGGCGACCGACCTCCCCTGGACAGGGCCATGAACAGGGCCATGAACAGGGATGGTAGCGGCGGCGGCCGACGTTCCCGGCAGGCGGGGGGGACCGTCGTCAGCCGGCCGGTGTCACGGTCTCGGACACGACGGTCCAATCGTCCGGACCCCGGTAGCCGAGCACCGTCTCGCGGAACGCGCTGGGGCAGCAGTGCGGGTCCTCGGGACGGAAGACGGCCTCGTGCACGAGCAGCCCGGGCGGCGCGGCCGGCTCGATCGTCGTGTCGCAGACCCGTCGGTCGAACACGCGGCGGGCGGCGGCCAGGTCGAGCACGATGTAGGTGCCGCACGCACCCGACCCGCCCGTCATCGCGAACACCAGCGCGTCGTCCGAACGATCGCCGGTGAGATCCGCGGTGATGGCGGAGACGCCCAACACGCCGGCGCGCTTCGGCCACGTCTGGCCGTACACGGCGCGCCACGGCGGGTCGGCCCCGTCGGACCGGCGCCAGACGGCCAGTCCGTGCGCGAGCCGGAAGGGGTCGCCGCCCGGGACCACCCACGCCACCACGATCGCCTCGCCGTCGGCGGTGGCGCCGTACCAGGTCTCCGTGACGTCGGTCCCGGGCGGCACCAGCGCCTGTGCCGGCACGTCGGCGGCCGCGACGTCCTCCTCGAAGGATGCCGGCAGGCCCGCCGGGAGCTCCGGCGACGGCGTCGGGGTCCCGGGGGTCGCATCGCTGCTCGGCGGAGGGGTCGCGCTCGGCGGTGTGGTGGTGGGGTCCGCGACGGACGGCGCTCCCGAGGCGGTCGGCGACGAGCCGCCGCAGGCGGCGAGGAGGATCGCGAGCGGGAGGAGGCGGAGCCGGCCGGGGTGGCGCACGGTCCCGCGATGCTACCGGCGGCGCTCGGCGTGGCCGGGAGGGAGATCCGCCCACGCGTACGTGGCCGGGATGAGCGTTTGGGCGCGTCCCCACCTGTTTGGAGGGCGCGCCGGGAGGGTCTGGAAGGGGTTTCCCGGCGTCAGGCGGAGGACGCGCCCAAACGTTTCGCCAACGCTAGCAGGCGTCCCGGAGGCCGCCTCGAGCGGGGCCTGAGCGCGGGTCACACGCGCGGCGGATCCAGGCCGTGGCAGGGGTCGACCACCCGGGCGCCCACCCGGGGGTGCTACCTGGGACCATGGAGGTGTCGCCCTCACCGAAAGGAGCAGGATGTCCACGGAGCTCGCGGGAGCCCGCGGTCGCCTCGAGACGGGAGCCGGCGGCGTGGAGCTCTACCGCCTGGGATGGCTCGCCGACCGCGCCGGCATGCCGATCGAGCGACTCCCGCACACCGTGAAGATCCTCCTCGAGAACCTTCTGCGCCGTACCGGCTCCCGCGACGTCGACGACGAGGACGTGCTGGCCCTCGCCGGCTGGCCAGGTCCCGCGCGCGAGGTCGCGTTCATGCCGGGCCGCGTTTTGATGCAGGACTTCACCGGCGTGCCGGCGGTGGTGGACCTGGCCGCGATGCGCAGCGCGATCGCGCGCGACGGCGGGGACCCGCGCGCCGTGCACCCGCTCGTCCCCGTCGACCTCGTGATCGATCACTCGGTCCAGGTGGACCTGTTCCGCACGCCGGAGGCCTATGAGGCGAACATCGACTGGGAGTACCGGCGCAACGGCGAGCGCTACCAGCTGCTGCGCTGGGCGCAGCAGGCGTTCGACGGGTTGCGCGTGGTCCCGCCCGGCGCCGGGATCTGCCACCAGGTGAACCTGGAGCACCTGGGCCGGGTCGTGGACGTGCGCGACGGCGTCGCCGCGCCCGACACGGTCGTCGGCACGGATTCGCACACGACCATGATCAACGGGCTCGGCGTTCTGGGCTGGGGGGTCGGCGGCATCGAGGCGGAGGCCGCGATGCTCGGCCAACCGATGTTCCTGCCCCAGCCGGTCGTCCTCGGTGTCCGGGTCGGGGGCGCGCTCCCCGCCGGCACCACGGCAACCGACCTGGTCCTGACGCTCACCGAGATGCTCCGGGCCCGCGGCGTCGTGGGGTCGTTCGTCGAGTTCTTCGGCGATGGCCTGTCGACGCTCTCGGTCGCCGACCGGGCGACCCTGTCCAACATGTGCCCGGAGTACGGCGCGACCTCCGCCTACTTCCCGATCGACTCGCAGACGTTGCGCTACCTCGCCTTCACCGGCAGGGACGACCGCGTCGACCTCGTCGAGCGGTACGCCGACACACAGGGCCTCCTGCGCCGCGACGACGATCCCGATCCGACCTTCAGCGACGTCGTCGACCTGGATCTGTCCGCGATCGAACCGTCCGTGGCCGGTCCCAAGCGGCCGCAGGACCGTGTCGCGCTCCCGGGCGTGTGGCGCTCGTTCCTCGAGGCGTTCCACGACGGGCTCGAGCCCGACCCCGCGCCCGAGGACATCGAGCGGCTCGTCGGTGAGGGTCCGCACCCCGAGGGCGCGCCGCGCGAGCCCGCCCCCGACCCCACGCGCCCGGCGAGCGTGCCGCTGAACGACGTGGCCCTGCGCCACGGGTCGGTCGTGATCGCCGCGATCACGTCGTGCACCAACACCTCGAACCCGAGCGTGATGATGGCCGCCGGGCTGCTGGCGAAGCGAGCCGTCGAAGCGGGCCTCGAGACCCAGCCGTGGGTCAAGACCTCGCTCGCGCCGGGCTCGCGCGTCGTCACGGGGTACCTGGATCGCGCCGGCCTCACGCCCTACCTCGAGAAGCTCGGCTTCGCGCTCGTCGGGTTCGGATGCACCACCTGCATCGGCAACTCCGGGCCCCTCCCCGACGCGGTCGCGGCCGCCGTCGACGAAGGCGATCTGAACGTCGTGGCCGTCCTGTCGGGGAACCGGAACTTCGAGGGCCGGATCCACCCACAGGTCCGCGCGAGCTACCTCGCGTCCCCTCCGCTCTGCGTGGCGTACGCGCTGGCCGGTCGGATCGATCTGGATCTGACGGCCGACCCGGTCGGCAGTGGTCCGGCCGGTCCCGTGTTCCTCCGCGACCTGTGGCCGAGCGCCGCCGAGGTCGAGGCAGCGGTCGCCGACGCGGTCTCCGAGGAGCAGTTCGAGCGGGAGTACGGGCGGATCTGGGACGGTGACGAGCGATGGACCGGGCTCCCGACCCCGTCCGGTCCGGTGTACGAGTGGGCGCCCGGCTCGACCTACGTCCGGGAGCCGCCGTTCTTCGCGGACGGGGAGGTGCACGTCGCCGGCGACGACGTCGAGGGAGCGCGGATCCTGGTGATGGTGGGCGACTCGATCACCACCGACCACATCTCACCCGCGGGGTCGATCAAGGCGGACTCACCCGCGGGTCGCTACCTCCAGGACCAGGGGGTCGCCCCCGGGGACTTCAACTCGTACGGCTCCCGGCGCGGGAACCACGAGGTGATGATGCGCGGCACCTTCGCGAACATCCGTCTGCGCAACCAGCTCGCGCCGGAGACGGAGGGCCCGTGGACCACGCATCTGCCGGGGGGCGACGTGGTCAGCGTGTTCGATGCGGCCGAGCGGTACCTACGCGACGGCGTGCCCCTCGGGGTGCTGGCGGGCGCCGAGTACGGCAGCGGTTCGAGCCGCGACTGGGCGGCGAAGGGCCCCGCGTTGCTGGGCGTGCGGTTCGTGCTGGCCGAGAGCTTCGAGCGGATCCATCGCTCGAACCTGGTGGGGATGGGGATCCTGCCGCTCCAGTACGCGCCGGGGGAGAACGCAGCGTCCCTGGGCCTCACCGGCCGGGAGACGTACTCCATCCGCGGGCTCGACGCGGGGATCACGCCGGGCCAGGACGTGACCGTCGAGGCGCGTGACGACGACGGGTCCGTGCGCACCTTCGCCGCGCGGCTCCGCGTCGACGGCGCCGCCGAGGCCGAGTTCGTGGCAACGGGCGGCGTGCTCCCGCTGGTGCTCCGGCAGATGCTCGCCGGGTGACACCGGATCCCGGGACGATGGGCGAAGCTCCGGGTCAGGCGAGCGTCGCGATCCGCACGGGGGCGCTGGTGGGCGCCGAGGGACACGCTTCCGGTTCCACGGTCACGGCCATCACGTCGGCGGTCGAGACGTCCGCGTCGACGAATCCGGCCAGGCTGCCGTCGGTGGGCGACAGGCAGCCTCCCGAGACGGGCGTGTCCCCCGTGATCATCCAGAGCTCGTAGACGTTGCCGGGTCCGGGGTCCGGGAGACCCTCGCCCCAGATCACCACGCCGCTCGTCCCCGGCGTGTAGGCCATCGCGAGCTCGCCGCCCCCGTCGCCCTCGAAGGGCACCACCCGCTGCGCCCAGGTCGTGGTCACGGTGTCGCCGCCCGTGCTGCGGACCACGGCGACGACCGCGAGCAGGACGAACGCCGCCGCGATCCCGACCACCGCGCGCCAGGCTCCACGCGATCGCCGCTCGCGGCGTTCCGCCAGCTGATCGGGTCCGGCGGGGGATGGGCGGGTCGCCGCCCCGTCTCGCGTGGTCGCCGCCGCGGCCGCCAGGACCCGGTCCGCCTCGTCGCTCTGGACCTCGGCGGGCTCCAACGAGAAGGCGAGCATCGCCGCCGTCTCCTCGAATCCGGCCTGGAGCCGGCGACACTCGGCGCAGTCGGGACCGTGGGCGGCCATCGCGGCTTCGAGCTGGGCGCGCTCGTCATCCTCGAGGCCACCGAGCGCCTGCACGGCCAGGAGCTCCTCGATCTCGGTGTGGTCGCGCACGTTCATCGCTCGATCTCTCCGAGGGACGTTCGCAGCCGCCGCATCGCGAGCAGCGCCCGCGACTTCACCGTCCCGAGCGGCAGACCGGTGCGCTCGGCGATCCGGCGCTGCGACAGACCGTCGAAGTACATCAGCTCGAGCACCTCGCGCTGCTCGGCGGGGAGCTCCCCGAGCGCGTCGCGGACCCGCCGGCGCTCGGCGGGCAGGCTCAGCCTCGCCACGACCTCCTCCGACGGATCGTCCAGCCGCTCCGTCGCGGTGGCCGCCATGTTCTCCGCGCGTCGCCGCTGCGCCTCCTCACGACGGACGGCGTCCACCGCGCGATGGTGCACCATGCCCATCAGCCAGGCTCGGACGGACCCGCGCCGGCGCTCGAAGCGCTCGGGGTTGCGCCACACGGCGAGGAAGGCCTCCTGCACGATCTCCTCCGCCAGGTCGGTCTGCCGCACGATCCGCAGCGCCAACGCCTTCGCGGTGGGGGCGTAGCGGCCGAAGAGCCCACGGAAGGCGTCCTCGTCACCCCGTTCGATCCCGTCGATGAGCATCAGGTCCTCGGCGTCCGAGCGCTCAGACGTGACCATCGGCGAGCTCCGCTCGAGCGAGAGGTTCTCGAGAGTCGTCATCCGTCGCGCGTTCCGACGGTGATTCGCGCTCGGGCGCGAGGTGGATGACCCCCCCTCCCATCCCCCCACCGTAGGGCGGCGGCGCGGGTCCGTCACGGAGCGGCCGCCGTCACACGACCGTCACGGGAAGACCACGCCGCCGCCGGGGGGCGCCGCGGGCAGACGGGTTAGGGTGGAACGACATGGCGGCATCACCTCCTTCCCACGGTCGGTTCCCGCGCGCGCTCGTGGCGATCACGGCGTCGCTGGCGCTGGTCGTGGGGCTGGCCTCCGCGGGGTTCGCCGTGCAGTGGTTGAGCCTCCGTGACGAGGGGACGAAGGACTTCGATCCCACCCAACCGCGCGGGGCGACGGCGAGCCCCGCGCTCGAGACCGGCAAGTGCGCCGACCATCCGTGCAACTACCTCCTGCTGGGCTCGGACTCGCGTGCGGGCCTCGACCCGGAGAAGTACGGCACGAACGAGGACATCGGCGGCGAGAACCGCGCCGACACGATCATGCTCGTGCACACGGACCCCGCGCTCGAGAAGGCGATCGTCCTGTCGTTCCCACGGGACCTCTGGGTCGAGATCCCCGGTCGGGGCTCCGACCGGATCAACGCGGCGTTCGAGGGCGGCGTGGGCGGCGGGGGTCCGCAGCTGATGGCGCAGACGGTCTCGAACCTGACCGGGCTGCGGATCGACCACTTCCTCTACGTCGACCTCCTGGGCTTCCAGCGGGTCGTCGAGACGCTCGGGGGCGTGGACATGTGCATCCCCGCGTACAACGTGAACACGCCGGGGTGGGTGACCGCGGGCAGCCCGACGGGCGAGGACGTCCAGGTGTACATCGACGCGCCCGGCCGGATCGTGGACCCGAAGGCCGGGCTCGACATCGAGCCGGGATGCCAGCAGCTCGACGGCACGCAGGCGCTCGCGTACGTGCGGGCCCGGCACCTCCCGTGCGACGCGATCCCGGACTTCTCCCGGATCGGCCGTCAGCAGCAGTTCCTGCGCTCGCTGATCAACCGGATGCTGCAGCCGAGCCAGCTCGTCCAGGCGCCGCGGCTCGTGTCCCCGATCCTCCGGAGCCTCCAGCGCGACCGCGACTTCCTGCCGGCCGACCTCGTCTACCTGGTGGGGCAGCTCCAGGGGCTCACGACGGGCGCGGTGGAGTTCCGTGCGGTGCCCGGCTTCTCCGCCTGGGAGGGCACGAAGTCGGTCGTCCAGATGGACCCCTCGGCGGACCGGCTCTTCGAGGCGATCAAGGACGGGCGGCCGATCAGCGGCGTGGGAACGCAGCTCGTGAACACGCCGCCATCCGAGGCGAACACCACCGTCGCCGTCGTGGACGCGAACGCGACGGACGTGGCCGAGGAGGCGCTCGCGATCCTGTCGCAGGCGGGCTTCGACGTCTCCCCCGGGGTCGTCCCCGCGACGCAGGCGCCCGCCGGGCTGCAGGCCCCCGCGATCGTGTTCCAGCCCGGCCAGAGCAGCTACGCCCAGGTGGTCGGCGCCTACTTCCCCGGCCTCGAGCTGGTCGAGTCCGCGCGGCTGCGCGGCGCGCCGGTCGCGGTCGTGGTCGCGCCCTCGTACGACCCCTCGCCACCCAGCCAGGGGAGCGCCGGACCCGACGGCGCCTGTCCCGACGTCGCGGCGTAGGCACGCAGCACCCGTCCGACGGCGTCGGCTAACCTCCGCCGCGTGACGCTGATCGGGATCGACGCCCGCCCCGCAACGGATCCGCGGCGCACCGGCATCGGCGTCTACGCCGACGCGCTCGTCCGTCACCTCCCCGCCGCCGATCCCGACACGCGCTACGTGGCCTGGTACCTCGACGTCCGGAAGCTCGGGTCTCGGCCCCGCCGATTCGCACCGTCCCCGCCGAACCTCCGCGAGCGGGCGACGAGGATCCCGACACGACTGTTCGGTCCCGTGAGCACCCGGGTGCGCCTCCCCAAGGTCGAGTGGTTCGTCGGCGACGTCGACCTGCTGCTGGCCACGAACTTCGTCCCGCCGCCCACCCGGCATCCCGAGCGCTGCGTGCTGGTGATCCACGACATGGCGTGGGCCACGATGCCCTGGTCCGCCCCGCATCACCACGACCGCTGGCGGCGGCTGTTCTCCCGCGCGCTCGACGCCTGCGCGGGCGTGATCGTCCCGTCGGCGGCGGTCCGCGGCGATGTGGTCGCGACCACCGACGTGGACCCCACGATCGTGGAGGTCGTCCACCACGGCGTCGACGCCGAGGCGTTCCGCCCCGCGCCCCCGTGGGAGGTCGAGGACGTCCGCCGGCGCTACGGCGTGGACGGGAGCTACGTCGTCTTCCTGGGGAGCCTCGAGCCGCGGAAGAACCTCGTGAACCTGATCCGCGCCTTCGGCATGCTCGAGCACCCGGTCACCCTGGTGCTGGCCGGGGGGAAGGCCCGCTGGACGCCCGACCACGCCGACAGCGTGGACGAGGCGATCGCGTCGCTGCCCGACCCGCAGCGCGAGCGCGTCGTGCTGACGGGCTACGTCACCGGTGAGGACCGCCGGGCGCTGCTGTCGGGAGCCGAGGTCCTGGCCTACCCCTCGCTCCAGGAGGGGTTCGGCTTCCCCGTCCTGGAGGCCTTCGCCGCGAACGTTCCCGTCGTCACGTCGACCACGTCGTCGCTGCCCGAGGTCGCGGGCGATGCCGCGCTCCTGGTGGATCCGGAGGATCCCGATTCGATCGCCGGGGGCCTGGCACAGGTGCTCGGGGACGAGGATCTCCGCAACGTGCTCCGCGCCGCGGGGACCGCTCGGGTCGCGACGTTCACCTGGGAGCGGTGCGCACGGGACACGGCGGCGGTCCTGCACCGGGCCCTGGAGCGGGCCGGCTGACGGAGGCGTGTCCGTCGTCGAACCCGTCGACAGCAGTCACCCCGCCGCCCGACGGTAGGCGACGACCGCCCGTCGTGCCGTCTCGGCCGGCGTCAGCGCTGCCGCCCGTCGTCGGCCTCGCTCGACGAGGTCAGCGCGGAGCGCCGTGTCGTCGAGGATCCGGAGCATCGCCTCGGCCCAGGCTCCGTCGTCGTCGGGATCGAGCAGGACGCCGGCGTCACCGAGCACCTCGGGCAGGGCCCCCGCGTCCGAGGCGAGCACCGGGCAGCCGAGCGCCATCGCCTCGGCGACGGGCAGCCCGTAGCCCTCGTGCCGCGACGGGAACGTGAGGGCCGCCGCGCGGCCGAGCAGCGCGTCGAGCGCCGGCCGGGGGATCCGGCCGAGTCGCCGGACGCGGCCCCCGAGGCCCCGTCGGGCGACGTCGGCGCGCACCGCGTCCTCGCGGGTCCCCGCCCCGCCCGTGAGGACCAGGGCCACGTCCGGACGGTCCGCGGCGACCCGCGCGAACGCCCGCACCAGCATCGCGTGGTTCTTGTGCGGGTGGGTGATCGCCGGGTACAGGAAGAAGGGCTCGGCGACCTCGGGCACCGGCGACGAGGGACCGTTCGGGTCCGCATCGGAGAGGGCCGGCATCACGATCGGCGCCGGCACGGTCAGCACCCGTTCGTCGTCGAGGTCGAACCGGTCGAGCACCTGCCGTCGCACGTACTCGCTCGGGGTCATCACCACGCGTGCCCGCCGCGCGGCCGCGCGCAACCGCGCGCGCAGGTACACGCCCTTCGTCGCCCCGAAGTCGTGTGGTCGCACGAAGGGCTGGAGGTCGTGGATCGTCACCACGGCCGGGCGCGTCCGAACCTGCGGGATCGTGTTCGCCACGTGATGGACCAGGTCCAGGGGGCTCTGCGCCGTGCGACGCGCCAGCCAGGTGGATTCGGCCACGATCCGGAGGGGAGGGACGTCGCCGCGCATCGGCGCGACCTCGGCGTCGTGCGACGCGATGAGCGTGGGTCGTTCGTCCGCCGTCGCCCGGTTCACGAACAGCGTGAGCGCGACGTCGTCACGCGCCTCGCGGTCGAGCGCGTCGAGCACCCGCACCACGTAGTCCTCCGAGCCTCCGACCACACCCGGCTTCAGGTACAGGAGGTTCACACCGACCGCGAGCCGGCTCATCGTGTGGGCGGTGCGCCGACCGGGGCCGCGGGCGTGGCCGGCGTCCGCCGGAACACCAGCCGGTAGAGGGGCCGGCGCAGCGAGACGGGGACGAGCCGCCACCCGCCGCGGACCACGACGTTGCGGACGAACTGCCAGCGGGTGGTGAACCCGATCCTCCGCATCCGCCGCTGCAGCTCCACCTCCGCCTTCGCGAGGCGCCATCCCCCGCGGCGCTCGAAGGCTCCCGCGTCGACGCGGTACAGGAGGAGCGGCTCGGCGAGGTTCGCGCCGCGCGCGCCCCGGGCGAGGAGCCGCACCCACAGCCAGTAGTCCTCCAGGGCGGGGAGGTCCTGGTAGCCGCCGACGCGCTCCACGGCGGCGCGGCGGAACACGACCGTGGGGTGGTGGAACGGCGTGTGGAAGCGGGCGGACCGCAGGATCTCTGACTGGGTGAGCGGGAGGCTCCGCACGCCCAGCACCGTCCGCTCGTCGGTTCCCATCTCGGCCAGGGCGCACCCGACGACGTCGACGCCCTCCTCGAGCAGGGGGACCTGACGCTCGAAGCGCTCGGGCAGGCTCACGTCGTCGGCGTCCATGCGGGCGACGATGTCGTGCCGGCACGCGGCGAGGCCCGCCTGGAGGGCCCGGGCGAGCCCCAGGTTCCGCGGCAGTTCGACCAGCGTGACCGGGATCGGCGAGCCGTCGACGATCGCGGCCAACGTGGTGGCGACGGCGTCCGGGACCGGTCCGTCGCGCACGATCACCACCTCGGCCGGCGGCCGCACCTGCTCGGTCGTGGCGCTGCGGAACGCGCGCTCCACGAACCCGCCGTCGTCACCCGCGTAGACCGGCAGGAGGAGCGAGAAGGGTTCGGGAGCCGCCACGGCACGCATCGTAGAGCTTCGAACGATCGCCACACGTCGCTCGAAGTGCGGGCCGGGTGCCTTGCTAGACTCGCTCTGACCTGCGGGTTCGCCCGCCCTCGCGTCGAAGGAGCATCCCGATCGCCTCCACCGCCGGCTTCACGGAGCGCACGTCCGAGCCGCCCCGGCTCCGACCGGTGCGCCGGATCCGCGAGCTGTGGCTGTACCGCGAGATCATCCTGAACCTGGTCCGCAAGGAGCTGAAGGTCAAGTACACGGCCTCGGTCCTGGGCGCGGTCTGGTCCCTGCTGAACCCGGTCGTCTTCCTGGCGGTCTTCACCTTCGTCGCGAAGGTCCTCACCGCTCCGATCGAGGTCTACCCCGTCTTCCTGCTGGCGGGGCTCCTGGGGTGGAACCTGTTCTCGGTCTCGCTGACCGCGGGGTCCCAATCGGTGCTCGGCAACGCGAACATCGTCAAGAAGGTCTATTTCCCGCGCGAGATCCTGCCGCTGGCCACCGTGGGCGTGGCCCTGGTCGACTTCTTCCTGCAGTCGGTCGTGTTCCTGGCGGTGATCGTCGTGTCGGGCTACCTGTTCGTGGCGGAGGTCGTCTGGCTCTACCCGCTGGCGTTCGTCGCCCTGCTCATCCTGTCGGTCGCCGTGACCCTGTGGGTGTCCGCGGTCAACGTCCGGTACCGCGACCTCCAGCACCTGGTCGCGTTGGGGCTGCTCGTGTGGTTCTGGATGACGCCGATCGTCTACGCCGGTGGGCAGGTCGAGCAGCGGCTCCGCGATCTCACCGTCGCCGGGGTGAGCCTGTGGCACGTCTACCTGCTGAACCCCCTGGTCTGGGTGGTCTTCGGTTTCCAGAAGGCCCTGTACCACTCGTCGGACGCGCAGCAGGTGCTCCCGTCCTTCAGCGCCGGCGAGCTGGCCCTGGCGCTCGGCGTCGTGATCGTCGCCGGGGTCGTGTTGATCCTGCTGACCTGGCGCGTGTTCTTCACGATGTCGGGCGACTTCGCGGAGGAGCTGTGAGCGCGACCCAGGGGCCGGCGATCGAGGTCGTGGACGTCTCGAAGCGTTTCCGCCTGTACCGCGAGAAGCCCACGTCGTTGAAGCAGCGGCTCCTCTCGGGACGCACGCGCTCGGACGATCTGTGGGCGCTCCGCGAGGTTTCCTTCGACGTGCCGAGCGGGGAGTCGCTCGCGCTGATCGGCCACAACGGGTCGGGCAAGAGCACGCTGCTGAAGGTGATCGCCGGCATCCTGCGTCCGAGTGGGGGACTGGTCCGGCAGCGGGGCCGGATCGCCGCGCTGCTGGAGCTCGGTGCCGGGTTCCACCACGACCTCACGGGGAAGGAGAACGTCTACCTCAACGCCTCGTTCCTCGGCCTGTCGCGACGCGACACGGACCGCGTGTACGACGACATCGTCCGGTTCGCGGAGCTCGAGGACTTCATGGACATGGCGGTGAAGTTCTACTCCTCGGGGATGCTGGTGCGTCTCGGGTTCTCGGTGGCGGTCCACGTCGACCCGGAGATCCTGCTGATCGACGAGGTGCTCGCGGTGGGCGACGAGGCGTTCCAGGCACGCTGCCTGGACCGGGTCCGCACGTTCCAGAAGGAGGGGCGGACGATCGTGCTCGTGACGCACGCGTTGGACCAGGTGCGGCAGCTCTGCGACCGTGCCGTGATGCTGGACCACGGCGTCGTGCACGCGATCGGCGACCCCGACGACGTCGTTCGCGCGATGCGCCTCACGATCCTCGCGCACGATCTCGAGTTCGCCCACGAGGAGGGCTCGAAGGAGGTGGAGATCCTGGGCGGCGTGCTGCTGCGCGACGACACCCCGCTCGACGGACCGCTCCATCCTGGGGAGATCCTGACGCTCCAGGTCGACCTGAAAGCCAACGAACCGGTCGAGGACCCGATCGTGTCGTTCGCGCTGCACGACGCTGCGAACAACTTCGTGTTCGGCGGCGACACGGTGGGCGCGGGGGTCGCGCTCGGACGCGTGGACGGCAAGCGACGCCTCAGGTTCGACCTGGGTCCGGTGCCCTTCACCGGCGGCAAGTACTGGGTCACGATCGGCGTGCACGCCCGGGACAACCAGCGCGTCTACCACCTGCAGGACCAGCGCTACTCGTTCGAGGTGCAGCGCGAGGAGGGCCGGCGCGACCAGATGTACATGGGCGTGGACGTGGAGGTCGAGGAGCTGTGAACGGGCCCGGGGGGCTCTCCGGACCGCGCGATGCCGCGGCCACGACGAGGAAAGGCGGGCGACGGATGCTGATCGGTCTGATCCTGGTGTCGGTGACCCTGGCCGCGGTCGCCCAGATCATGCTCAAGACCGGGGTCGACCGGGCGACCGAGGCGCAGGGTGGCGAGCTGGCGTTCACGGCCGAGGGGCTCAAGGCGCTCGCCGCCTCACCGCTGGTGTGGGCGGGCCTCGTCCTGTTCGGCGTGTCGGCCGTCGCGTGGCTGTTCGCCCTGTCGCGCGCCTCGCTCTCGTTCGCCTACCCCTTCGCAGCGCTGGGGTACGTGCTGATCGTGGGGTTCTCGGCGTTCGTGCTGCACGAGACCGTGCCGGCGTTGCGCTGGATCGGCGTCGCCTGCATCGTGGTCGGCATCGTGCTGGTGGCGCAGACGCCGCACACATAGCGGTCGCCGGAAGGGGCGTGGGTGGATGAGGGCCGTGGTGCTCGTGGGCGGCGAGGGCACGCGGATGCGGCCGCTCACCGAGACCACGCCGAAGCCCCTGATCCCGCTCGTGGATCGTCCGGGGCTGGATCACGTCCTCGACCATCTCGCCCGGCACGGGGTCCACGAGGTCGTGCTCTCGTCGCCGTACCTGGAGGCCACGTTCCACCCGTTCATCCGGTCGCGTCACGGCGACCCGGTGATCACGTGGATCCGTGAGGAGGAGCCGCTCGGCACCGGCGGCGCGATCGTCCACGCCGTGCGATCGGTCGGCGGGGGGCTCGCGACGGAGCCGTTCTTCGCGCTGAACGGGGACATCCTCACGGACCTCGATCTGACGGCGATGCGGGCGTTCCATCGGGCCCGATCCGCCTCCGTGACGATCGCGCTCCACCACGTGGACGACGCGCGGGCGTTCGGGTTGGTCGAGCGGGACGGGCAGGACCGGGTCGTCGCGTTCCGCGAGAAGCCGAGCGAGCCCGTGCCGGGCGACGTGAACGCCGGGACGTACCTGATCGACCCGCTCGTGCTCGAGCCCTGGTCGGCGGACCGTCAGATCTCCATCGAGCGCGAGATCTTCCCCGCGGTGATCGAGGCGGGACACGTGGTTGCCGGCTTCCCCGGCGACGCGTACTGGATCGACCTCGGCACGCCCGAGAAGTACCTGCGCGCGCACTTCGACCTGCTGGAGGGGAAGGTCCGCGGCGTGTCCTACCCGGCGCCCTGGGTCGCCGCCGACGCGGACGTCGATGTGCGAGCGCACCTGGGCAGATGGGTCGCGATCGGTCCGGGTGCGCGGGTCGGTCCGGATGCTCAGCTCGACGACACCGTGGCGCTGGCCGGCTCGTCGGTCGGGCCCGCGGCCCGCGTCCTGCGTTCCATCCTGGGTCCCGGCGCCCAGGTGGGGGCGGGCGCAACGGTGGTGGACTGCGTGCTCGGGGCCGGCGCCGAGGTGCCCGACGACGTCCAGCTGGACGGCGTCAAGGTGCCCACCGACGCGGTCGCCGGGGCGGACAACCCGGCCGGCTGACGCAGCTCGGCGCTCCGCGCTCAACCGCCGGGCGCACGGAACCGATGTGCTAGGTTGCCGGCTCCGCTCGGTGCCGGGGGATGGAACCCACCTGATGCGTCGCCGTGTCCTGATCGCGATCACCGCCGCCCTCGTGACGGCGTCGCTCGTCCCGTCCTCGGGTGGCAGTGCCGGCGCCGCCTCCACCTTCGTGTTCTACGGGAGCGGGTACGGCCACGGGATCGGGATGTCCCAGTGGGGGGCGTACGGCCTGGCGAAGATGGGGTGGAAGGACTCCCGGATCCTGCGGCACTTCTATCGGGGCGCCACCGTGGACCGCAGCGGGGACGTCCCCACCAAGATCCGCGTCGGGCTGACCGACAGCAGATCCCGGATCCACCTCACGGCCCGCGGCGGCAGGGTGCGCCTGTGGGTGGGCGAGCCGGCCGACGGCGAGCCGATCGGCACGATCCGCGGGCGCGAGACGTGGACGGTGGTACCGAAGGATCGTTCGTACCTGGTCCTGGACGACGCCGGGACGTCGGTCGGCGCCCAGCGATGGGGGAGCCGCGCGGAGGCGCTGGTCGTCACCTACGAGGAGGACGATGCGCGCGTCATGATCCAGGAGTCGTCGAACCGCGAGTACGCGCGCGGTTCGGTCGAGCTCAACCTCCACCGATGTGGCGGGCCGGGACCGTGCTCGATCCGCGCGATCGTGCGCCTGCGCCTCCAGCACTACCTCTACGGGCTGGGTGAGGTGCCGTCGTCGTGGCCGATGCAGTCTCTCCGCGCCCAGGCGATCGCCGGACGGACCTACGCGGTGTTCGGGATGCGCCGCTCGGGGCTCCGCGCGTCGTGCAACTGCCACATCGGCAACAGCGCGAGCGACCAGGTCTACGTGGGCTACTCGAAGGAGAGCGGCACCGACGGCGACCGATGGGTCGCCGCCGTGGACGCCACCGACCGCGACGTGGTGACGTACCGGGGCGACCTGATCCAGGCCTTCTACGCCGCCAGCGACGGCGGGCACTCCGAGAACGTCGAGGACATCTGGCACGGTGGGAACCCCGCGTACGCGATCCCCTGGTTGAGCGGCGTCTGCGACCCGGGTGAGTCGACCCCGGCGAACCCCTGGACCGACTGGTCGCGCTCGTTCTCGGCCTCGTCGCTGTCCTCGCGCCTGGCGCCGTACACCGGCGGGGTGGGCACGATCCGCTCGTTCGACGACGTCCGCCGTGGCGTGTCGGGCCGGATCGTGACGGCGGTGGCCGTCGGCACGGGCGGACGCGCGACCGTGACGGGTGGCGAGCTCCGCGCCGCGCTCGGGCTCCCCGACGGACGCGTCTGGATCAACTCGAACCGCAACATCACCGGCACGATCCGCGAGCGGTACGACCGCCTGATGTGCGAGCCGGGTCTGCCGACGTCACGGCAGCGCTCGGTCCCCGGCGGGGCGCAGCAGTTCTTCGAGGACGGCGGGCTGTACCGCAACGGCGGGCGGGACGTCACGGTCTGGCTCCACGGTCTGATCGACGCCGAGTACCGGCGCGTGGATGCCGCCGCGGGCGTCCTCGGCCTGCCGCTCGGCGGGGCGCGGGCGGTCGGCCGTGCCGAGGGCGCGTGCCCCGGCTGCCGGCGGGTCGACTTCGCTCGGGGCAGGATCTACCTGAAGGGCTCGCTCGGCGCGAACGCCCTGTGGGGTGACGTCCTGTCGACCTACCTGGACAACGGCGGTCCCGGCGGGGCCCTCGGCTACCCGCGGACCTCCGTGCGGCCGCGCGCCGCGGGCGGGTTCAAGACGCGGTTCGAGCACGGGCGGATCGTCTGCCTGCCGTCGGCGGGCTGCACCGTGACCCTGAGCTGACCCGCCGCGCCTAGCAGCCGGGTCCGACGCCGCCCTCGGGCGCGTTGCGCGTGCAGGCGTACGAGTCCACGAATCCCTGGGCCAGCGTGACCGCCTGCTGCGCCGTCACCGTGCCCGGACACGTCATCAGCTTGTTCCACGCCGTCAGCGCGAGGCCCGTGCCGTCGGGGAGCTCGGCGTGCGGGATCAGGTAGGTCGCGGGGTTGTCGTTGGCGACGGGGACGAGCGCATCGACCACGTCCTGCGAGACCCCACCGTCCCCGGGGAGCCGGTAATACACGATCACGGAGCCGTGCTCGAGGGTGTGCACGGCCTGCTCCTCCCGCACGGGCTCCGTGGAGACCCTCGGGTCGTCCGGGAGCGGGGCGGGATCGTGGAACCCGGAGGTGGCCGGCAGCTCCGGGTAGTTCGCGTCCTGCCCGGGCGACAGGTGCTGGCCGCCCGGCGCATCGGCTGCCGGCGTCCGCAGCTCGGAGCACCCGGCGCTCGTCGCCGTCTGGACGACCTCGTCGGCGAGCGCGGTGGGCGCCGCGACGCGGTTCAGGAAGAGGAAGACGGCGATGCCCACGACGCCGGCGGTGGCGAAGAGCACGCCCCGGCGCACCGTGGACCGGCGGGCCTGGCGGCGGCGTTCCGCGTCCCGCGCGGCTCGCGCTTCGTCCTTGCGCTCGCGCCGGGCGGCGTTCGCCCCACCGCGAGGCGGTGCCGCGGTGCCGCCGCCGCCCGTTCGTGGGGGACGGCGCTTGCGCTTCTTCGCCGCCATCAGCCGCCGCCGTCGCCACCCGCGACGGAGTCCGGCAGCTGGTCCTCGGTCCCGTACGTCACGACGATGGGTACCCCGTCCTCGAGCGGGACCGCCCGGGGATCGCCCGTGACCTCCTCGCCGTCGACGAACACGCGCAGCGCCGCGTCGCCGCCGGTGCAATACCCGCCGAGGCAGTCGCCGGTGAACCGGACCCCCCACACGTCGAAGACCTCGCCCAGCGTGCCCACGAACGCCGCGTCGTCCGCCTCCACGTGCACGGTGCCCGTCTCGTCGTGGGTGTGGATCGGCGAGATCACGCCGCTGGCCTGGTCGATGCCCACGTTCGCCGGGATCGTGACGGGCTGGCCCTCGACGACGATCGATACGGGGCTGTGGATGTGGTTCACGACCTCGCTCAGACCGGGGAGATCCATCCGGTCCAGGCGGCCCTCCAGCTCCTCGACGTTGTTCGACCACGGGGCGGGGGTCGTCAGCATGCCGGGCAGGGGGCCGCTGTTCGCCCGGTTCGGGAGGACGACGAACAGGGCCACCGCGGCCAGGACGACCCCGACGACCACCAAGACCAAGCCGATGTTCCGGCGCTTGCGCTTGGCGTCCATCCGATGCTGGATCTGCTCGCGCTCGACGCGCGCCTGCTCCTTGCGCTCAGCCTTCGTGGGACGGGCCGTGGCCACGGGGGAACTCCTTCTTCGAGACGGATGGCTCGGGACGGATCGTTCGAGACGAGCCTTCAGGGTATCCGACGCGCCCGCGAGCGTCGGGGAAGGGCGGCGGACCAACGCGTTTGCGCGCGACCGGCTCGGTTCCTATCCTGCGGGGGCCTTCCCCGCTCGGCCCCGGCCGCTCGGCCGGACTCCCGGAAGGGGTGGTGCTGTGGCGCGAACCGACCAGACCTCGGTGGTGCAGGTCCCGGAGGCCCCCCGGACCTCACTGGACCGATTCTTCGGGATCACCGATCGCGGTTCCTCGACGCGGGTCGAGATCCGGGCCGGGATCACCACCTGGCTGACGATGGCCTACATCCTGTTCGTGAACCCCGCGATCCTGGGGGCGGTCACCGACAACCAGGGCACGACCCTCGCCTTCGATCAGGTCTTGACCGTCACCGCGCTGGTGGCGGGTGTCATGACGATCGCGATGGGGGTCTACGGGAAGTACCCGTTCGCGATCGCGGCAGGTCTCGGGCTCAACGCCTTCGTGACCTTCACGCTCGTGGCGACGCTGGGGTTGACCTGGCCGGAGGCGATGGGCGTCATCGTGATCGAGGGCCTCGTGATCTCGATCCTGGTGCTCACCGG
>DATBJQ010000010.1:0-7615 GCA_036556385.1 Actinomycetota bacterium
TCGCCGTGCTCGGCGCCGCGGGGCTGGTCTTCGTCGCGGGGCTGGCTGCGGAGCCGAGCGTGGGCGAGGCCGGCGCGGTCACGCCGACCGGTGGAACCCTGCCGGCCGTCCAGATCCTGCCCTCCCAGGGGGTGGCGACGCAGCTCGATCGGAGCGTGGCCGAGCAGATCGTGGTCGCGACCCTCGGCTGGCTCGGCGTTCCCGCCGGCGAGGTCGACCACGCCGACGTGATGTTGGAGCCCGGTGCGGGGCAGGGACCGCCGATCGCCGTCGCCACCCTGTTCGGGTCGCAGCCGCTGCTCTTCGAACGGACCTTCGAGCTCACGTTCCAGAACGGTGTGTTCACGGTCCTGCGGGAGCGCGACGCATCGTCCCAGCCGTCCCCCCCCGCCGCCGAGCCGCCCGCACCGCTCAACCCGGCAGGGTTCGTGGCGCCGCAGCTGCGCGACGTCGCAGATCAGGTCGGGTTGCGCTTCCGGCACGGGGCGTTCCGCTTCTCCGCCGACCCGACGGACACGCCGGCGATGATGGGCGGTGGGCTCTGCTGGCTCGACTACGACGCCGACGGATGGCTCGACCTGTTCGTCGTCAACTCCTACTCGGAGCAGGACGTCGCCCGCTGGAAGGACGAGGGAGACCTCCCGCGCAGCGCCTTGTTCCACAACGAAGGGGGGACGTTCACGGACGTCAGCCGAGGGTCGGGGGCCAACCTGGCGCTCCGCGGCAACGGATGCGTCGCGGCCGACCTCGACCTCGACGGACACACCGACCTCTACGTGACGTCGAACACCTATGACGCGCTGCTCTGGAACCAGGGGGACGGCACCTTCACCGAGATCGCGCGGCCGGCGGGCATCGCGACGTACGGCTGGCACGCGGGTGCCGCCGTCGGGGACGTGAACGGCGACGGGTTGCCGGACATCTTCGTGACGGGCTACACGGACCCGAACGCGCCGATCCCCGGCTCCTTCGCCGGCTACCCCACGAACCACCGTGGCGTGCGCGACCTCCTGTACCTGAACCTGGGATCGGACGGGAGCGGTCCGCCGACGTTCCGCGAGGTCGGTGCGCTCGCGGGCGTCGACCCCGGCGACCCCGAGCACGGCCTGGGCGCCATGGTGACCGATCTGGACGGTGACGGCCGCCTCGACGTCTACGTGGCGAACGACGAGGACCCCAATCGCCTCTATCGGAACGTTCCCTGGCCGGGTGGCGTCGCGGGGGATCCGGCCGGACTCGGCTTCCGCCTGCGCGACGTGGGCGTGCGCAGGGGCGTCGCCGACCCCCACGCCGGCATGGGGATCGCCGCCGCCGACTACGACGGCGACGGTCGGACCGACCTGTTCATCTCGAACTCGCGTGGCCAGGGACACGCCGTGTACCGGGCCACGACGACGGGCTACACGGATGCCCGGGACGACTTCGCGGGCATCGCCGCGATCACCGGGTGGGGTGGCTCCTGGTCCGACCTGGACCTCGACGCCGACCTCGACCTCGTGCTCACGAACGGCGACGTCCCGGTCGCGAGCCTGGTCGACGATGCGGAGCCGATCCAGGTCCTCGAGAACCGTTCCCACGGTGCGACGATCCGTTTCGAGGATCAGGGTCTGCTCGCCGGCGCCCAGGATCGGCTGCGCACGAACGGACGCGGCCTCGCCGCGGCCGACTTCGACAACGACGGCGATCTGGACGTCGCGATCAACTCGGTCGGTGGCCCCCTGATCCTGCTCGAGAACACCGCGAGGGGCGGCAACTGGCTCGCCGTGCGTCTGCCTGGGTTCCACCCGGGTGCGCGGGTCACCGCCGTGCTGCCGGGGGGGCGCCGGCTCGTCCGGCAGGTGCTGGCGGGCGGGAGCTACCTCTCGTCCGAGGATCCCCGCCTGCTGTTCGGGTTGGGAGACGCGGCGCGCGTTCGCGCCCTCCTGATCCGGTACCCGGACGGCAGCAGGACGCGGCTCGAGGACGTCACCACGGACCGGCTGGTCGAGGCGCCGCGGCTCTCCGGCTAGCGCTCACGATCCCAGCGCACCGCCACGGAGTCCGGGGCCCGGAACTCCCAACCCCGGAGCCGGGCGGGTCGCTCCGGGTCGAGCCGCAGTGTCGGCAGACGGTCTAGGAGCAGCTCGAGCGAGACGCGAGCAAGGTGCCGGCCGAACCACGCCCCCAGACAGAAGTGCGCGCCGATCGCGAAGGCGAGATGGGCCCCCTCCTTGCGGTGCACGTCGAAGCGGTCCGGATCGGTCCACCGCCGCGGATCGCGGTTCGCGGAGGCCAGGACGGCGCCGATCAGGGCGCCGGCCGGGAGCTCGACACCGGCGAGCTCGGTCTCGGTCACGGCCTGTCGTGTCGAGGTCCCCACCGGTCCGGCCCACCGGAGGGTCTCCTCCACGGCGGCCTTCACGAGCGAGGGATCGGCACGGACCTCCGCGAGCTGGTCGGGCCGGTCCAGGAGGCACAGGAGGGTGAGCGCGATCACGTCGCGCGGCTCCTGGAGCCCGCCCGAGAGCATCAGCTTCGTGTTGGCGACGATCTGCTCCCGGGTCATCTGGCGGCCGTCCTGCTCCTGGGCGGTCATCCAGGAGAGGACCGAACCGTCCGGCTCGCGCTCCACGCGCTCCAGGACGCCGACGATCGCCGCTCCGAGCGCTGCGCTGGCTTGGTCGGCCGGCTGCTGCTTCGCGGGATCGCCCTCGAAGTTCGCGAGGCCCGGCATCAGACCCTCGTTCCAGCGAAGGATGTCCTCCCACGCGACGTCGTCCAACCCGAGGAGGAACCGGAGCGAACGCACGCTCAGGGGGTCGCAGTACTCCCGGAAGAGGTCGGCGGCCCCACGGTCCGCGAACCCGTCGATCAGCTCGTTGGCCAGACGCGGGATCATCCCCTGGGTGCGCTCCTCCACGTCGCGCGGCCGGAAGGGTGGCTCCACGATCGACCTGATCCACCCGTGCTCGGGACCCTCCTGGCCGAGCATGTTCACCCCCATCGTGCGGTTCAGCGTGGACGGCTCGGTCGCCGCGGTGAAGAGCTCGGGATGCAGGTCCACGTACCGCACGTCGTCGTGACGGGTCACCAGCCACAGACCCACGGCCGGGACCCAGCTGACCGGTTCGTCGTCGCGCAGGCGGGCGTAGATCGGATAGGGGTCGTGTTCGAGCTCCTCGAGCGTGATCCCCTCCCCGACCGACACCGCGACCTCCCCTCCGGCGCCTCCCGCTCCCGCGCCTCCCCCTCCTGCGCCTCCCCCTCCTGCGCCTCCCCCTCCTACGAAGGCGTATCGTGCGACGGTCACGAACCCAGGCGCAAGCGGGAGGCCACCGATGGACACGATGGGCAACCGGCTCAGGCTGCTCTACCCCGACATCCACGGGCTCGAACGGGGCAAGTACCTGTTCGGCGAGGTCGCCGCGGGCGGGCTCGCGGCGTTCTGCGTGGGCGTGTACCCCCTCACGCACGACCGCGAGATCCTGATGGTGCCCAACACGCAGTTCGACGTGGGGCTGCACGACGTCGAGGCGCGGCTCGATCGCGACTCGCTCCGCCCCGGCTGGGAGGACGACACGACGGTCGGGATCGCCGACATGGAGCATCACGGGCAGCCGGTCGGGATCGATCCGCGTCACGTCCTGCGGGAGGCGATCGCGGCGTGGCGCGCGATCGGGCTGGAACCCCAGGTGAGCTTCGAGCTCGAGTTCTACCTGATGGAGCGCGACGGCGCCGATCGCTGGGTGCCGATCTCGCTTCCCGCCCACCGGGTGTACGGGACGGGGATGTCGATCGATCCCAGTGGGACGGTGGATGCGATGGTGCGCGCGGCGCTGGCGTGCGGCTTCCAGATCGAGAGCTGGAGCAGCGAGTACGACGAGGCGGCGTTCGAGGTGAACATCCGGTACGCCGACGCGCTGACGGCCGCCGACGACGCGTTCCTGTTCCGCCTCCTGGTCCGCGAGATCGCCGAGCAGCACGGCCGGCTCGCCACGTTCCTCGGACGCCCCGCGAACGATCGCGGCGGGAGCGGGATGCACGTGAACTTCAGCTTCGCACGCGACGACGGCTCGAACGCCTTCCACGATCCGAACGACCCCGAAGGGCTCTCGGAGCTCGCCCGGTCGTGCATCGCGGGCCTGCTCGCGCACCACGAGGGCATGGCCGCGATCATGGCGCCGCACGTGAACGCCTACAAGCGGCTCCTGCCGGACATGCTGAACGGCTACTGGGCCAACTGGGGACACGACGATCGCAGCGTGACGGTGCGCGTACCGCCGGCACGGGGAGCCGGGACCCGGCTCGAGCAGCGGACCGCCGACGCCGCGGCGAACCCGTACCTGGTGGGCGCCGCGGTCCTGCAGGCCGCCCGGTTCGGCGTGGAGGAGCAGCTCCCCCTCCCGCCCGTCCAGCCGATCGCCGGAGACCCCAACACGGAGAGCCGGATCCCTCCCACCCTGGATGCCGCGCTCAAGGCGCTCGAGGCGGACACCGAGCTGGTCACGGCACTCGGCCCGGACCTCGTCGAGGCGTTCACGATCCTGAAGCGCGGCGAGTGGGAGCGGTACCTGGCCAACGTGGACGATCCGGCCACGACCGATGTCAGCGAGTGGGAGCTCCGCTACTACCTGCCGTACCACTAGTGCTCTTCACGGGCCCGGTGGTCGATGCTTGCCGGGGTCCCAGTTCGACCGGAATCGCTCCTCGGCGAACTCGAACGGCGTCGCCTCGAGCTCGGTCGCCATCGTGTCGTTCCATCGGTTCAGGAAGCCGAACAGGCCGACCACCGCGAGGATCTCGACGATCTGACCGTCGTCCCAGAACCGCCGCAGCTCCTCGAAGTGTCCCGGCGTGACCTCGTTCGGCACGAGGGAGGCGTCGCGGGAGAACCGCAGCGCCGCTCGCTCGGCGTCGTCGAAGAGCGGCGACCTCTCGAAGTCCCAGATCGCCGAGATCTTCTCGGGGTGCACACCGCGGAGCCTTGCGTCCACGGCCTCGTGTGCCTGGCAGTAGCGGCATCCGGCCGACACGCTTGCGACGATCGCGATCAGGGGCTTGAGTGACACGGGCACGGTCCCGGTCCGCCAGATCTGCGTGATCAGGTCGCTGAAGGCCCGCAGGATCTCGGGACGACGCGCCATCGTGAACAGGCTGTTGGGCACGAAGGACATCGAGTCGTCGTAGATCCGGAAGACATCTTCGAGGCCATGAAGCTCCTCCCTCGAGAGCGGCTCCATGTTCGTCACGGCTCACCCCGTTCCGTCGTCGACGCGGATGCGGCACACTACCCCGACGTCGAACGGGAGGGTCCGTGCGCCTCGAGGGGAAGACCGCGGTGATCAGCGGCGGCGGGACCGGCATCGGCGCGGCGATCGCGCGCCGGTACGCCGTCGAAGGGGCGCGGATCGTGGTGACCGGTCGGCGCCCCGAGCCGATCGGCGCCGTCGCGGCCGAGGTCGACGGGACGGCGATCGCCGGCGATACCGCTGATCCGCGACATGCGACCGAGGCGGTCGACGCCGCCGTGGACGCGTACGGCGGTCTCGACATCGTCGTCGCGAACGCCGGGGTCGGTTTCGGCGGGTCGCTGGAGGAGGTCTCGGACGAGCACTGGCGCGCCACGCTCGAGACCAACCTCACCGGAGCGATGATGCTCTCGCGCGCCGCGATCCCGCACCTGCGTGCCCGCGGGGGCGGCGCCGTCGTGCTCGTCGCGTCGGTCTCGGGGCTCCGGGCGTCGCCCGCCAGCGCCGCGTACGAGGCGTCGAAGGCGGGGCTGATCGCGGTCGCGCGCTCGATCGCCGTCGACCACGGGGCCGAGGGGATCCGTGCGAACGCGCTGTGCCCCGGATGGGTCCGCACCGCGATGGCCGACGACGAGATGGACGATCTCGCCGCGCGCGACGGTGTGGACCGGGAGACGGCGTACGGGCGAGCCCTGGCCGCCACGCCGTTGCGCCGACCCGCCACGCCTGAGGAGATCGCCGCGTGCGCGCTCTTCCTGGCGAGCGACGACGCGTCGTTCGTCTCGGGAACCACGCTCGTGGCCGACGGAGGGGCCCTGGCCGTCGACCCGGGAGGTCTCGCGTTCTGGCCGGAGGAACGGTGAGCGCAACCCTCACGCCCGACGACCTGCTGGCCGAAGGGTTCCGCACGGTGGTGGTGACGTCCGCCGACGTCACCGGACGGCTGGTGGGCAAGCGGTGCACCCCCGACGTGTTCCGACGACTGGTGGACGACGGGGTGGCCCTGAGCTCGTGCGTCCTCGGGTGGGATCTCGATCAATGGCCCGGCCCCGAGCAGGCCTACACGGGGCACCACACGGGCTGGCACGACGTCCGGCTGGTCCCCGACCTCGCTACGCTGCGCCCCGCCGCATGGCTCGACCGGACCGCGATCTGCGTCGCCGACTTCGTGGAGCTCGGCAGGGACGAGCTGGTGGAGGTCGCTCCGCGGACGATCCTGCGCCGCGAGGTCGAACACGTCGCCGCGGCAGGGCTCTGGGCCCGGGTGGCGTCCGAGCTGGAGTTCCACCTCTACCGGGGGACGTATGCGGACGCCCGACGACAGGGGTACGAGGAACTGGAGCCGACGACGCTGGCTCGCGCCGACTACACGGTGCAGGCGGGCGACCGGCACGACGCCTTCTTCGCGCGCCTGCGGGAGGCGCTGGAGGATTCGCTGCTCGACCCCTGGACCAGCCAGGTCGAGTGGGGACTGGGCCAGTGGGAGGTGAACCTCCAGCATCGTGAGCCGCTCGAGATGGCGGACCGCCACGTGCTCTTCAAGCTGGCCGTGCGCGATCTGGCCGACGCCCAGGGCATGGCGGCGACGTTCATGGCCAAGCCGTTCGCCGACACGACGGGCTCCTCATGCCACCTGCACCTGTCGCTCGCCGACGACCACGGATCGCCGGTGTTCCACGACCCGGACGGGGACCGGGGCGCCTCGGCGAAGCTCGCGCATGCCGTGGGCGGCGTCCTGTCCCGGGCGCCCGACCTGATGCTGCTGTACGCCCCCACCGTGAACGCCTTCCGTCGGATCGCCGGCGCGGAGTTCTCTGGCAACGGGCTCAGCTGGGGTTGGGACAGCAGGATGGTGAGCTGCCGAGTGCTCGTCGAGTCCCCCGAGGCGACGCGGCTGGAATGGCGGGTCCCGGGGGCCGACGTGAACCCCTACCTCGGGATCGCGGCGCTGCTGGCCTCGGTGCGCGACGGGCTCGATGCCGGGACCGACCCGGGCGAGCCCCTCGTGGGCGAGGACTGGCAACGGCCGGTGCCGTCCCTGCCGGCCACGCTCGGAGAGGCCGTGGAGGCGTTCCGGGGCAGCGCGTTCGTGAAGGAGACCTTCGGGAAGGACGTGTGCGCGCACTACGCGGAGGCCGGCCGATGGGAATGGGAGCGGTTCCTGGCGGCCGATGCGGTGACCGAGTGGGAGCGCCGGCGGTACTTCGAGGTCGTCTGAGGCAGCCCCGCGCCTCGGTTGCCCGGCAAGTCGTTCGGGAGCAAGATACCTCCGCACATGCCGACCGCCGCGCTCGACGACATCGACCTCGCGAACCCCGACAACTTCGTCGCCGGCTTCCCCCATCATTGGTTCAAGCGCCTGCGCGCCGAGGCGCCGGTGTTCTGGC
>DATBJQ010000011.1:0-17053 GCA_036556385.1 Actinomycetota bacterium
GGTCAGGCGACGCAGGACGACGGTGGAGCCCGGCTCCACGTCCTTCAGCGCGACGAGACCCGTGACGTCGACCTCGTTGGCCGAACCCGGGATCGGGTTGCCGTGCGGACAGGCGCCCGGGTCGCCCAGGATCGCCACGAGCCGGTCCTCGACCGCTCCGGAGATCACCTTCTCCCACCGCTCCGCCTCGGCATGGGCTTCGTGCCACGGCAGACCGATCACGTCGATCAGGAGGTGCTCCGCCAGCCGGTGCCGGCGGACCAACGTGATCGCCATCCTCTGACCCGTCGCGGTGAACCGGAGCTCCCGTCCGTCCTGACGGAGCAGGCCGTCGGCCACGAGCCGCTTCACGTGCTCCGACACGGTCGGCCGCGACAGGCCCATCCATCGCGAGAGCTCGGCCTGCACCGGGGGGAAGCCCTCCTCGAGGAGCTCGTACAGGGCCTCGAGGTAGTCGGCGGACTGGTGGCGATCTTCGAGCGTCACGGGCGGAGACTACGATACGGCCCGTGACCCCCCACGAAGCCGCCGCCCCGCGCCGGCTGTTCTTGCTCGACGGTCACAGCCTCGCCTATCGCGCCTTCTTCGCGCTCCCGCAGACCCTCGCCACCAGCAGCGGAACCGTCACGAACGCCGTCTACGGCTTCACCTCGATGCTGATCAAGCTCCTCGCCGAGGAACACCCCGACCTGATCGCCGTGGCCTTCGACACGGGGCCGCCCACGGTGCGGCTCGAGCTCGACGCCGAGTACAAGGCGGGGCGTGCCGAGACGCCGGCCGAGTTCCGGCCGCAGCTCGGGCTGATCGAGGAGGTGCTCGAGGCGCTCCGGGTCCCGGTGATCCGGGCCGAGGGCTACGAGGCCGACGATGCGATCGGCACGCTGGCAGTCCGCGCGGCCGCGTCGGGGATCGACGCCGTCATCGTCACCGCGGACCGGGACTTCTTCCAGCTGGTCCGTGACCGCCACGAGGACCAGGGGTCGATCGGGGTCCTCTTCAATCGCCGTGGCATCTCCGAGATCGACCAGATGGACGCCGCGGCCGTGGAGGGTCGGTACGGGGTCACCCCGGTGCAGTACCTGGACTTCGTGGCGTTGAAGGGCGACACGTCCGACAACATCCCCGGGGTCCCGGGCGTGGGGGACAAGACGGCCGCCCGGCTGGTGCAGGAGTTCGGCTCCACGGAGGCGCTGGTCGACCGGATCGACGAGCTGAAGGGCAAGCTGAAGGACAACGTCGAGGCGGCCTCCGACCGCCTCGCGCTGAACAAGCAGCTCGCCGCGATCGTGATCGACCTCCCGCTCGAGCTGGAGCCCGAGGACTGCGTCATGGGGGAGTGGGACCCCGAGGCGGTCCGGAGCCTCTTCATCTCCCTGGAGTTCCGATCCCTGCTGGACCGGCTCCAGGAGGTGGGTGGGACCAAGCCCAAGATCGAGGTGGCGGAGCTGGATCTGCGACAGACCACGGCCGAGGAGCTCGCCACGATCCTCCGGGCCGGCCAGGTGGCGCTGCGCCTGGCCGAGGACGACGGTGGCGTGGTCGGCGCCGCGGTCTCCGCCGGTGGCGCGCAGGCCGCCTACGCCCCGCTCCAGGGCCTCGACGCCGTGGCCGACGTGCTGGCCGACCCCGCCGTCGCCACGTGGACGCACGACGCGAAGGAGCTGGAGCGCGCGGTGCTGCGCGGCGGCGCCACGGTCGGCAGGCTCGCCTTCGACACGATGCTCGCCGCGTACCTGCTCGACCCGGCGTCCGCCGACTACCCGCTTCGGGAGCTGTGCGAGCGCTACCTCGGCACCGACGTCCTCGGCGACGCCGACGAGGAGGCCGAGGGGCAGCTGTTCGCGGAGGATCCGTGGCGGTCGGTCGCCGCCGAAGCGGCGGCCGTGGCGTTGCTGGCCCCCCTCCTCGAGGAGCAGGTCGACGGCCAGGGCCTGCGGCCCCTCCTCCGGGACGTCGAGCTCCCGCTGTCGTCGGTGCTGGCACGCATGGAGGCGCGCGGCGTCCGCCTCGACGTCGCGTACCTGGAGGAGCTGGGTTCGTCCGTCCGCGACCGGATGGGGGAGCTGAAGGCGCAGGTCTACGAGCAGGCGGGCCGCGAGTTCAACCTCAACTCCCCGCCGCAGCTCCGCGAGGTCCTCTACGGGGAGCTCGGTCTCCAGCCGGGGAAGAAGACCCCGAAGGGCGAGCTGTCCACCGACGCCAGCGTGCTCGAGAAGCTGCGCGAGGCCCACCCGATCGTCGACGCGCTGCTCGGGTGGCGCGAGCTGGACAAGCTCAACTCGACGTACCTCGAGGCCCTCCCCCGGCTCGTCGATCCCCGTGACGGCCGGGTGCACACGTCGTTCAACCAGGCGGTCGCGGCGACCGGCCGGCTCAGCTCGTCCAACCCCAACCTGCAGAACATCCCGGTGCGCTCCGAGGTCGGGCGGCAGATCCGGCGCGCGTTCGTGCCCGGAGAGCCGGGGCAGGTCCTGCTGGTGGCCGACTATTCGCAGATCGAGCTGCGGATCCTCGCGCACCTGTCGGGCGACGAGGGGCTCCGCGAGGCCTTCGAGACGGGCACCGACATCCACGCGGCGACGGCCGCCAAGGTGTTCGACCTGCCCCTGGACCACGTGGACGGCGAGCTCCGGCGGCGCGCCAAGATGGTCAACTACGGGCTCGCGTACGGCATGAACTCCTACGGGCTCGCGCAGCGTCTCGACATCGCGCCCGACGAAGCCGAGGAGATCCTCCAGGGGTACTTCGACGGCTTCCCCAAGATCCGCGACTACCTGCGCGACCAGGTCGAACGCGCGCGCCGCGACGGGTACACCGAGACGATCCTCGGGCGCCGCCGGTACATCCCCGAGCTGGTCAGCGGGAACCGCAGGTTGCAGGCGCTCGGTGAGCGACAGGCATTGAACGCGCCGATCCAGGGCAGCGCCAGCGACGTGTTCAAGATGGCGATGATCCACGTCGACGAGGGGCTCCGGGAGCACCCCGAGCTGGAGTGCCACGTGCTCCTGACGGTGCACGACGAGCTGGTGTTCGAGGTCCCCGAGGACCGCGTCCTGCAGGCCGCCGAGCTGGTGTCGACGCGGATGGAGCGCGCGGTGGAGCTCGACGTGCCGCTGCTCGCGTCGGTCGCGTGGGGTCCCGACTGGGCGGCGGCCGCCCCCGAGGGCCACTAGCCGCGATCGATCAGGTGGCGGATCCGGCCCGTCGGGCCGAACCCGAGCCGCCGCAAGGCCGGCGCCGCCATCGACCCCGCGTGGGTCACCAGGGCCGGTGTGCCGCGTCGGACCGCTTCGTCCCAGGCGCCGACCACCAGGGAGGTCATCGCGCCACGCCGTCGATCCGCCGGGAGCGTCGCGCCGCCACCCAGGTACAGGCCCTGTTCCGCGAACCACGCCTGGACGATCGCGACGGGCCGAGCGTCGTCGTAGGCCACGAGCCGGATCGTTCGCGCACCGTCACGTTCGGCCTCGAACGAGGCGCGCGCCCGCGACCGTTCGTCCTCCGCGTCCTCGGGTGGGAAGCCGAACCCGGCGATCGAGACCTCGAGCGCCTCGGCGAACCCCGCCTCCGTGGTGACCGGCCGAACGGCGAACGGCGCGGCCGACGCGGGGGGCGCCGAGGTGAGCACCAGGATCTCCGACACGGCGTCGGACTCCGCGGTCAACCCGAGGTCGAGGAGCCGGTCGACGACGTCCGGCGGCGTCGCCGAGAGCCCGACGGACCACGCCGAGGCCCCGCGGCCTCGGGAGCGCACCAGCGAACGGATCGACCCCAGGTCGCGCTCGATCCGAGTTGGCTCCATCCGCACCCGGCAGACCCTCGCCGACCAGAAGTGCCGACCGGGGGAGACGGTGACCACCGCGGCGCCCGCGTCGACACGCTCCTCATCGGGTCCGGGCGCCAGGAACGCCCCGGGGTCCTCCGCGAACGCCAGCAGCTCGCGGGTGGGAGGGGTCACCGGGCGAGGATAGAGCCCTCCCGCCACGGACCGAACGACCGCAGGCCGTTGACGCCGTTCCCGCAGCGTACGTAACCTCTCCGGTGCCCGCGGGGAGCCGATCCCGCGCCGCGGCGAAATCCCAGTACCGCCACGGCGAGCGTTCCCTGCGCGCGGAGGGAGAACCGACCGCATGAGTGACGAGACGACGGTCGCCGAGGACGCGACCGTGAGCACGGAGCCCGCGGCGTCAGCCGAGGCTCCGCCCGAGCGCGACCTGACGCCCGAGGAGCTGATCGCCGCCCTCGAGGAGTCCCTGCGCGATTTCAAGGACGGCGACATCGTCGAGGGCGAGGTCGTGAAGATCGACCGCGACGAGGTCCTGCTGGACATCGGCTACAAGTCTGAGGGCGTGATCCCCTCGAAGGAGCTCTCGATCCGTCACGACGTCGACCCCAAGGACGTCGTGAAGGTGGGCGACCGCATCGAGGCCCTCGTCCTCCAGAAGGAGGACAAGGAAGGCCGGCTGATCCTGTCCAAGAAGCGGGCCCAGTACGAGCGGGCCTGGGGCCGGATCGAGGAGACGATGCGCTCCGGCCAGACGATCACGGGACCCGTGATCGAGGTCGTCAAGGGCGGCCTGATCCTGGATATCGGGCTCCGCGGGTTCCTGCCCGCGTCGCTCGTCGACCTGCGGCGCGTCCGCGACCTCCAACCGTTCGTGGGTCAGGAGCTCGAGGCGAAGATCATCGAGCTCGACCGCAACCGCAACAACGTCGTGCTGAGCCGGCGGGCCTTCCTCGAGGAGTCCCAGTCCGAGGGTCGCAAGAAGTTCCTGGAGAACCTGCAGAAGGGCGAGCGGCGCAAGGGCACCGTCAGCTCGATCGTCAACTTCGGCGCCTTCGTCGACCTGGGGGGCGTGGACGGACTCGTGCACGTCTCGGAGCTGTCGTGGAAGCACGTCGACCACCCCAGCGAGGTCGTGGCCGTCGGCCAGGAGGTCGAGGTCGAGGTGCTCGATGTCGACCTCGAGCGCGAGCGTGTCTCCCTCTCGCTGAAGGCGACGCAGGAGGACCCCTGGAAGGAATTCGAGCGCACCTCGAAGGCCGGATCGATCATCACGGGTACCGTGACCAAGTTGGTGCCGTTCGGGGCCTTCGTCCGCGTGGCGCCCGGCATCGAGGGACTCGTCCACATCTCCGAGATCTCCCACGAGCACGTCGACTCGCCCGAGTCGGTGCTGTCGGTGGGCCAGGAGGTCGAGGTGAAGGTGATCGACGTCGAGGTCACCCGGCGCCGCGTGTCGCTCTCGATGCGCCAGGTGGGCGCACCGCCGCCGCGTCAGAAGGAGATCGTGGTCGAGGAGGCCGAGCCCCGCGGTGGCGCGCCGGCCGCCCCCGACATGTCGATGACGATCGAGGTACCCCAGGAGATCCTCGACGCGGTCGCCGCCGCCGAGGAGGACGGGCCCGTCCCTGCGCCGCCCGAACCGGTCGTCGAGACCGCCACCGTCGTCGAGGACGCGGAGGTCGAGACGGCCGACGACGAGGCCGTCGCCGAACCCGAGGCCCCCGCCGAGGAGAGCGCCGAGGAGCCGGCGACCGCCGAGACGAGCGACGAGGAGGAGCCCGCCGCGAGCGACGGGGAGGTCTCGCTCGAGGCGATCCTGGAGGACCTGAAGCGGCGCGAGGGTCGCAGCGAGTGACCCGGCGGGGCCGGGCCGGCGAGCGCCCGGTTCCACCGGAGCGCGGACCGTGATCCTCGTCGGTCTGACCGGCGGGCTCGGCTCGGGCAAGTCCACGGTCGCCGGCATGCTCGAGGAACGCGGGGCGGTGATCCTCGACGCCGACGCCTTCGCGCGACTCGCCGTGGAGGCCGGGACCGAGGGGTACCGCCGGGTGGTGACTCGGTTCGGTGACGGGATCGTCGGTCCCGACGGGGAGCTGGATCGGCCGAAGCTCGCGGCGATCGTCTTCCACGATCCCGCGGCGCTGGGCGATCTCGAGGCGATCGTCCACCCGGAGGTCCGGCGCCTGATCGCCGACGGCATCGCCGCCAACCTGGAGACCGACCGGGTGGTGGTGCTGGTGAACCCGCTCCTGATCGAGATGGGCACGCATCGCGACTGTGACGTCGTGGTGGTCGTTTCGGCGGCACCCGAGACGCAGGTGGCTCGGAGCGTGGCGCGCGGCATGGACGAGGAGGATGCCCGCGCCCGGATCGCCGCCCAGCTCCCGCTGGACGAGCGGGCCCGCCATGCCGACGTGCTCCTCGACAACGAGGGCTCGATCGACGAGCTGCGTGCACAGGTGGACCTGCTGTGGCCCCGCCTGACGTCCGCGGGGGGTTGAGGGGACCGCGGCTATCCTGCGCCCCGTGAGGTTCCGCGCGGTGCTCTTCGACGCGGGCGAGACGCTGGTCCACCCGGCGCCCTCGTTCCCGGAGCTGTTCGCGCACGTGCTCGCGGACGCCGGGCACGAGCGTTCGCCCGAGGCCGTGATGGAGGCGTCTCGCGCGGTGTTCGACCGGTTCACGGAGGCCGCCCGTGACGACGAGCGCTGGACCACGAGCGCCGAGCGCTCGGCCCGGTTCTGGAAGGGCGTCTACGCTCGCATGCTCGCGGTCCTGGAGCTCCCGGGAGGTGACGGCCTCCCCGACGAGCTCTACGCGACCTTCACGGATCTCGACAACTACGCGCTGTTCGAGGACGTGACCCCCGCGCTCGACGAGCTCGCCGGCTCCGGCGCCGTGCTGGGGATCGTCTCGAACTACGAGACGTGGCTCCAGGAGCTGCTCGTCCGCCTCGGCGTCGCGGACCGCTTCCCGGTCCTGGTGATCAGCGGCCAGGTCGGGATCGAGAAGCCGGATCCGCGGATCTACCGGCTGGGGCTCGAACGGGCCGGGGTGGAGGCGTCGGATGCCGCGTACGTGGGTGACAACCCCGAGTTCGACGTGGACCCCCTCCGCGCTCTGGGGGTCACCGCCATCCTGATCGACCGTCGGGGCCGGTTCCCGGACCACATCGGGCCGCGGATCACCGACCTGCGAGACCTTCCGGCAGCGCTCCGGGAGGCGTCGTGAACGAGCGGCTGTTCTCGGTCGAGGAGGCCGACGCGGAGCTGGACGACCTGCGGGCGCGCCTGCCCCGGATCAAGGAGGCGCGTCACGGGCTGATCCGCACGAGCAAGCGGATCGACGAGGCGGTCGGCGTCGACGGGGGCGGCGTCGAGGCGTCGGACTGGTTCCGGTTCCAGCAGACGCTCAAGGAGGAGATCGAGCATCTCGCCGAGCGGGGGATCGTGCTGCGCGACCCGGAGTCGGGGCTGGTCGACTTCCCCACCGAGCGGGATGGGCGTCGCGTCTTCCTGTGCTGGCAGCTGGGCGAGGACCGGGTCGCGTTCTTCCATGAGGAGCACGGGGGGTTCAGCGGGCGGACGCCGCTGTGATGGACCGTCCGACCGGGCTCCGGCCCACCGTCGCGGTGCTCGGCGTGGGCCCCGGCGACGCCCCCTCCGAGATCGGCGCCGCGGCCGAGCTCGCCGAGCTCCGCTTCACGTCCGACCGCGACGAGCTCCCCTCGGTGCTTCCCGGCGCAGACGTGCTGTTCACGTGGGGGCCCGGGAACGGATGGGTGGCCGGAGGCTGGGGATCCGTCGACCGGCTCCGATGGATCCAGTCCGCCAGCGACGGTGTCGACCGGCTCCTGTTCCCGGAGCTCGTGCACAGCGACGTCGTGGTCACGAACGCCCGCGGCGTGTTCGAGGGACCGATCGCCGAATGGGTCCTCGGCGCGATCCTCGCGTTCGAGACCGGTCTGCGGACGTCGATCCTGGACACGGCCGCGGGGACGTGGAACGACGAGCGCACCCGCGGCTCGGTTGCGGGCCGGCACCTGCTCGTCGTCGGGCCCGGACCGATCGGGAGGTCCACGGCGACGCTCGCGCGCGCCTTCGGCATGTCGGTCTCTGCGGTCGGCCGCGCTGCCCGGCCGGACCCCGTCTTCGGCGACGTCCTCGGCCCCGACGATCTCCACGATGCCCTGGCGGTCGCGGACCACGTCCTGAACGCGCTGCCGCTGGCGGGCGGCACGGAGCGGTACTTCGACGCCGACGTCTTCACGGCGATGCGCACCGGCGCGTGTTTCTACAACGTGGGTCGCGGGGCGACGGTCGATCAGGACGCGCTGACCGACGCGCTCGAGCGCGGGCAGCTCGGTGGGGCGGCGCTGGACGTCTTCGAGGACGAGCCGCTGCCTCGCGCCGCACCCTTGTGGTCGTTGCCGAACGTGATCGTGTCGCCGCACGTCTGTGGCGACGTCGACGGGTGGCGGGAGGCCGTCGTCGACATCTTCGTGGACAACCTCTCCCGGTTCGTCCGCGGTGCGCCCCTCCGCAACCTGGTCGACACCTCGGCGGGCTTCGGGGTCGGCTAGGCTCCGCACCGATGCCTGAGCGCGTGATCGAGATCCGCGAGCTCCGGAAGCGCTACGCCGACCTCGCGGCCGTGGACGGGATCGACCTGCACGTCGACCGGGGTGAGGTCTTCGCGCTGCTGGGCCCGAACGGCGCCGGCAAGACGACCACGGTCGAGATCCTCGAGGGCTACAGGACCCGCGACGGCGGCGAGGTCTCGGTCCTCGGCCACGACCCGGCGAAGGGTGAGAAGGATCTCAAGGACCGGATCGGGATCGTGCTGCAGTCGACCGGCGTGGACCCGTTCCTGACGGTCAGCGAGACGATCGAGATGTACGCGGGGTTCTACCCGCAACGGCTCGCGACCGCCGACGTGATCGAGGTGGTGGGTCTGGGGGAGAAGGCGGACGCGCGCGTCCGCAACCAGTCCGGCGGCCAGCAGCGACGGCTCGACGTGGCGATCGCCCTGGCCGGTGACCCCGAGCTGCTCTTCCTGGACGAGCCGACCACGGGCTTCGACCCGAGCGCGCGTCGGAACGCCTGGGAGGTCGTGAAGAACCTGGTGTCGCTCGGCAAGACGGTGTTCCTCACCACGCACTTCATGGACGAAGCCCAGTACCTGGCGGACCGGGTCGCGGTGATCGCGAAGGGCTCGATCGTGGCCGAGGGCCCGCCGGACACGCTGGCGGGGCGCGACCACATGCGCGCCCGCATCCGGCTGCGGCCACCAGAGGGCGCTCCGGAGCTCCCCGACTGGGGTCAGGAGCGCGAGCGCGACGGGTCGGTGCTGCTGCGCAGCGACGATCCGACCACCACCGCGCATCAGGTCACGGGATGGGCGCTCGACCACGGGTTCTCGTTCGAGACGTTCGAGGTGAGCCTGCCGTCCCTCGAGGACGTGTACCTCGAGCTCACGGGCGGCGAGGAGGGGACCGGATGAGCGACGTCGGCCTCCTCGCCCGTCAGGTCCGGTACACCAACAAGACGTTCTGGCGGAACCCGGCCTCCGCGTTCTTCACGTTCGTGTTCCCCCTCCTGTTCCTGGTGATCTTCACCTCGCTCCTGGGTGGGGGCGAGACGCCGATCGGGCAACAGACCTTCAACAACGCCACGTACTACGTCGTGGCGATGGCCACCTTCGGGGTGATCAGCGCGTGCTACACGAACATCGCGATCTCCATCGTGTTCGCGCGGGAGGAAGGCGTGTTGAAGCGCGTCCGCGGCACCCCGCTGCCGGGCCGCGTCTACCTGATCGCCCGCGTGGCGCACGCCACGCTCGTCGGGCTGCTGCTGGTCGCGATCACGGCGGCGTTCGGGATGGTGGTCTACGACGCCGAGATCCCCACCGGCGCGGACCTGGGGCTCTTCGTGATCACGCTGCTGGTCGGCGCGGGGTGCTTCTCGGCGATCGGTCTGGCGGTGAGCGGCCTCGTGCCGAACGCGGACGCGGGCCCGCCGATCGTGAACGCGGTGATGCTCCCGCTGTTGTTCCTCTCCGGCGTCTTCATCCCGATCGGCAACGACGCCCCGAGCTGGGTGAGGACGATCGGCGAGATCTTCCCCGTGCGGCACTTCTTCGACGCCACCCGTGATTCGTGGCTCGGAACGGCCGACTTCCAGTGGAGCGACGTCGTGGTGATGGCGGTCTGGATGGTGGCCGCGATCGTCGTGGCGAGCAGGACCTTCAAGTGGGAGACGCGGCACCGCGCGTAGGTGCGAGGTCCCTGGCCGCCGCCGGGAGCGGTGCGCTAGATTGCCCGCCCCGGCCGGCACCGGTCGGGCGGAACGACGGGGAGGCGAGATGCGCAGGTTGCTGGTTGGTGTTGCGCTGGTCGGGCTCGTGGCCGTGGCCTGTGCTCCGGAAGAGACGGAGACGACCGAGCCGGCCACCTCGGGCACGCCGTCCGAGACGAGCAGCCCGGTGGCGACCACCGCCGCCGACTGCATGGCCGAGCACGAAGGCGACCTCTTCGAGGCCGGCGTCCTCACGGTCGGCACCGACAATCCCGCGTTCCCCCCATGGATCATCAACAACGACCCGACGAACGGCAGGGGCTTCGAGAGCGCCGTCGCGTACGAGGTGGCCGACCGGCTCGGGTTCTCCGAGGCCGAGGTCACGTGGGTGGTCGTGCCGTTCAACAAGTCGTACGCGCCGGGCCCGAAGGAGTTCGACTTCGACATCAACAACATCTCGGTCACCGAGGAGCGGGACCAGGCGGTCGACTTCAGCACCAGCTACTACGACCTGACGCAGGCGCTGATGGTCCTGAAGGGCTCACCGATCGAAAAGGCCACGACGCTCGACGAGCTCAAGGACGCGGTCTTCGGCGCCCAGGTGGGGACGACCAGCCTCTCCTTCATCAACACGGTGATCCAGCCGAACAACGACGCCCAGGTGTTCGACACGACGAACGACGCGAAGGCCGCGCTCCGCAACGGCCAGGTCGACGGCTTGGTGCTCGATCTCCCGACCGCCTACTTCGAGGCCTACATCAATACGCCGAACGGCGCGCTCGTGGGTCAATTCCCGAACGCGGGGGAGTACATCGGCATGCTCTTCGAGGAGGGGAGCCCGCTGCGCGAGTGCGTCGACCTCGCGCTGGAGGAGATGACGGCCGACGGCACGCTCGAGCAGCTCCAGACGCGGTGGCTGGCCGACTACCTGGCCGTGCCCGTGATCGAGTAGCGGCGAGCGGGCTCGAGGGGGAGCCCATGTCGATGCGGGATCTTGACCCCCCGGAGGAGCTCGCCGGGCACGATCGCGGGTCGCGACTGCTCGGGAACCGCGGGTTCCTCGTCTCGACCGTCAGCACGATCGTCTTCTTCGGGGTCCTCACCGCGATCGTCGTCGCCGCGCCGGGCTTCCAGGTCGTCCGGGAGAGCTTCTTCGACGTCCAGGCCATGAAGGAGTCCTTCTGGGGGGTTCCCTCGGAGGGCCTGCCGGGCATCGGGAAGGCGTTCCTGCTCAACGTGAAGGTCTTCCTCGTGGCGGAGGTCCTGATCCTGATCCTGGCCCTCGTGATCGCGGTGATCCGGCAGCTGCCCGGGCCCGTGTTCTTCCCCTTCCGGCTGGTCGCGATCATCTTCACCGACCTGTTCCGGGGCACGCCGCTCCTGCTCGTGATCTACCTGTTCGGCTTCGGTCTGCCGGCGCTGGGCATCCAGGGGATCTCCACGCAGTCCGTCATCGTGTACGGAACCGTGGCGCTCGTGCTGTCCTACTCCGCGTACGTCGCCGAGGTGTACCGAGCGGGGATCGAGTCCGTGCACGCGAGCCAAGCTGCATCGGCGCGCTCGCTCGGGCTCTCACGCTGGCAGTCCCTCAGGTACGTCGTGCTCCCCCAGGCGATCCGCCGAGTGATCCCGCCCCTCCTGAACGACTTCGTCAGCCTCCAGAAGGACACCGCCCTCCTCGCGGTCCTCGGGGTGATCGAGGCGGCGCGCGCCGCCCAGATCTACGCGTCGTACCGCTTCAACTACTCGAGCTTCGTAGTGGCGGCGTTCCTGTTCATCCTCGTGACGATCCCGCTGGCGCGCCTCACCGACTGGCTGATCGCGCGCGACCGGAAGCGCCGACAGGCGGCGGCGGCGTGACGGGTCAGGCGCTCCGCATCGAGGGCGTCCGCAAGTCCTTCGACGGGCTGCACGTGCTCCAGGGGATCGACCTGGTCGTCGACGATCACGGGGTGGTCTGTCTGATCGGCGCGAGCGGGTCGGGCAAGTCCACGCTCCTGCGGTGCATCGACCTGTTGGAGCCGATCGACGCCGGCAGGATCTGGGTCGAGGGGGTCGAGATCACGGCTCGCGGCGTGGATCAGGACGCGACGCGGCGCAAGATCGGGCTGGTCTTCCAGGCCTTCAACCTCTTCCCGCACATGACGGTGGAGCGCAACGTCACGCTCGCCCCGATCAAGGTCCTGCACCTGTCCGACCAGGAAGCCGGTGAGCGGTCCCGCGAGCTCCTCGGACGGTTCGGTCTCGCGGACAAGGCCCGCGAGTACCCCGACCGGCTCTCCGGCGGCCAGCAGCAGCGGGTGGCGATCGTCCGTGCCCTTGCGATGCGCCCGGACATCCTGCTGCTCGACGAGGTGACCAGCGCGCTCGATCCGGTGCTCGTGGCCGAGGTGCTCGATGTGATCCGCGAGCTCGCGCACGAAGGGATGACGATGGTGATCGCCACGCACGAGATGGGGTTCGCACGCGATGTCGCGAGCCGGGTCGCCTTCCTCCATGAGGGACGGATCCTCGAGGAGGGCGAGCCGGACAGGATCTTCTCGTCACCGCACGAGGAAGAGACCCGCAGGTTCCTCGACCGGGTGATCGCGGCGGGGAGGATGTCGTGACGCTGATCGATCTCTCGCACCCGATCCGGGACGGGATGGCCGTCTACCCGGGGCTGCCACGGCCGCAGGTGGGAGCCTTCCTCGACCATGCGGCCTCTCGCGAACGCTACGGGGGACAGGCGGAGTTCTTCCTCGGGACCGTGGCGCTCACGGGGGCGAGCGGCACGTACGTCGATGCTCCGTTCCATCGGCGTCCGGGTGCTGCGGATCTGGCGTCGCTCCCGCTGGAGGGGCTCGTGGGGCTCCGCGGGCTCGTCGTGGACCACGACGGCGGTCCCGGAGCCCTCGACGCGGTGCGGGGTCGGCCCACGATCGCCGGCCACGCCGTGCTGTTCCGCACGGGCTGGTCCGCGCGCTGGGGCACCGAGGCGTACTGGGAACAGGGTCCGTTCGTGGGCGGTGAGCTCCTCGATGCGCTCGAGGCGGGCGCCCCGGCCGTGGTCGCGATCGACACGGGCAACATCGACGATATGGGCGACCTGTCCCGGCCGGCACACACCCGGCTCCTCGACGCCGGCATCCTGATCGTGGAGAACCTCGCGGACGCGACGTCGCTCCCACCTTCGGGGTTCCGGTTCACGGCGGTGCCGCCCGCGATCGTCGGTGGCTCGAACTTCCCCGTTCGGGCCTTCGCCGAGCTCGACTGAGTCGGCCCGGTCCGGGCACGGGGGGTGTCCGTGCCCCGCCCTACACTGGGCCCGTGCCTCCCTTCCGCGTCGTGTCCGACTTCCAACCCGCGGGCGACCAGCCCGCGGCGATCGACGACCTGATGCACGCCGTGCAGGCCGGCGAGCCGCACGTCACCCTCCTCGGCGCCACGGGCACGGGCAAGACCTTCACGATCGCGCACGTGGTCGAGCGCGTGCAGCGGCCCACCCTGGTGATGGCGCCCAACAAGTCGCTGGCCGCCCAGCTGGCCAACGAGTTCCGCGAGATGTTCCCCGACAACGCGGTGGAGTACTTCGTCAGCTACTACGACTACTACCAACCCGAGGCCTACATCCCCACGACCGACACCTACATCGAGAAGGACTCGTCGGTCAACGAGGAGATCGAGCGGCTTCGTCACTCCGCCACCGCAGCGCTCCTCAGCCGTCGCGACGTCCTGATCGTGGCCAGCGTCTCGGCGATCTACGGGCTGGGCTCACCCGAGGAGTACGAGGGCCAGATCCTGCGCGTGTATCGCGGCACCGAGGTGCCGCTGGACTTCGCCCTCCAGCGGCTCGTGGACATCCAGTACCAGCGCAACCAGGTCAGTCGAGCCCGCGGCACCTTCCGTCTGAACGGCGACACGCTCGAGATCTTCCCCCCGTACGAACAGGCCGGGTACCGGATCGAGTGGTGGGGCGACACGGTCGAACGCATCTCCCTGTTCGACCCCCTCACCGGCGAGGTCGTGAAGGACGACATCGTGGACCACACCACCTTCCCCGCCTCGCACTACGTGGCCTCCGAGGATCGCATGAAGCACGCGATCGTCACGATCGAGGAGGAGCTGCACGAGCGGCTGCGGGAGCTCGACGACCACGGCAAGCTGCTCGAGGCCGAGCGGCTCCGGATGCGCACCACCTACGACCTGGAGATGCTCCGTGAGGTCGGCTTCTGCAGCGGCATCGAGAATTACTCTCGCCACATCGACGGCCGCGGGCGGGGCACCGCCCCATTCACCCTGCTCGACTACTTCCCCGACGACTACCTCGTCGTCCTCGACGAGTCCCACGTCACCGTCCCCCAGCTGCACGGCATGTACGAAGGAGACATCTCGCGGAAGTCCACCCTGGTGGACTTCGGGTTCCGGCTCCCCAGCGCGATCGACAACCGGCCCCTGCGGTTCGACGAGTTCCAGGAGCGCGCACACCAGGTCGTGTACATGAGCGCCACCCCCGGGCCGTACGAGCAGCGCGTGTCGTCCACCGTGGTCGAGCAGATCGTCCGCCCCACCGGGCTCATCGATCCGGAGGTCGAGATCCGGCCCACGAAGGGGCAGGTCGACGACCTGATCGAGGAGATCCGCCGGCGCGCCGAGCAGGACCAGCGCGTGCTCGTGACCACGCTCACGAAGAAGATGGCCGAGGACCTCACCGACTACCTCGTGGAGATGGGGATCCGGGTCCGCTACCTGCATTCGGAGGTCGACACGCTGCAGCGGATCGAGATCGTCCGGGACCTCCGGCTGGGGGAGTTCGACGTGCTGGTCGGCATCAACCTCCTCCGCGAGGGCCTCGACCTCCCCGAGGTGTCCCTCGTCGCGATCCTGGACGCCGACAAGGAGGGGTTCCTGCGCTCCGACACCTCGTTGATCCAGACGATCGGGCGAGCGGCGCGCAACGTCGACGGCACGGTCCTGATGTACGCCGACAGCGTCACGGACTCCATGAAGATGGCGATCTCGGAGACCCAGCGGCGCCGGCAGATCCAGATGGCGTTCAACGCCGAGCACGGCATCGACCCGCAGACCGTGCGCAAGCGGGTCACCGACATCCTGCTCTCGCTGCGGGGCGAGGATCAGCCGGCCACCGCGCCGCGCAAGGAACGCCGCCGCAAGCCCGCGCATCCCGAGATGCCCAGCGACGAGCTCGAGCGGTTGATCCAGGGGCTCGAGGAGGAGATGCACCAGGCGGCCAAGGACCTCCGGTTCGAGTACGCGGCCCGTTTGCGCGACGAGGTGCAGGAACTCCGCAAGGAGCTGAAGCAGCTCCGCGAGGCCGGCGTCGCCTAGGACGAGCCCGGCTCGTGTCGGAAGAAGTCGACGGCCTCTGCCGGCAGCGGCGTGACCCCACGGATCAGGTCCGCGGCCTTCTCGGCCACCATCATCACGGGCGCGTAGATGTTGCCGTTCGTCACGTAGGGGAACACCGAGGCGTCCACGATCCGCAGGCCGTCGGTGCCGTGGACCCTCATCGTGAGCGGATCCACCACCGCGGCCGGGTCCGTGTCGAGCCCCATCCGCGCGGTGCAGGACGGGTGGAGCGCGGTCTCCCCGTCCTTCGCGACCCAGGCGAGGACCTCTTCGTCGGTCTCGACGGCGCCGCCGGGCGAGGTCTCGCCACCGTTGAACGGCTCGAAGGCCGGCTGGTTCAGGATGGTTCGCGCCACGCGGACCGCCTCGACCCACTCCCGGCGGTCCTGCTCGGTCGAGAGGTAGTTGAACCGGAGCGCGGGGTGCTCGCGCGGGTCCGCGGACCGCAGTGAGATCGACCCCCGGGCGTCCGAGTACATCGGACCGACGTGGACCTGATAGCCGTGTCCGCCGGCGGACGCCGACCCGTCGTAGCGGATCGCGATCGGCAGGAAGTGGAACATCAGGTTGGGGTACGCGACGTCGTCGTTGCTGCGGACGAATCCGCCCGCCTCGAAGTGGTTCGTGGCGCCGAGCCCCGAGCGGAAGAAGAGCCACTGGGCTCCGATGAAGGGTCGGCGCCAGAGCTGCATGCCGGGCTGCACCGACACGGGCTGGAGGCACGAGTACTGGATGTAGACCTCCAGGTGGTCCTGCAGGTTCTGACCCACGCCGGGGAGGTCGACCACCGGGTCGATCCCGAGCGCCCGCAGATCGGCGGCGGCGCCGACGCCGGAGAGCTGCAGCGTCTGCGGCGTGTTGATCGCGCCGCCGCAAAGGATCACCTCGCCGGCGCGGACCTCCTGCGTCGCACCGCGGCCCTCCGTGTAGGCGACGCCGACAGCCCGGGTCCCCTCGAACAGCACGCGGTGCACGAACGCGCGGGTCCGCACCTCGAGGTTGGGGCGTTTCCGGACGGGATGGAGGTAGGCGCGCGCGGCGGAGAGCCGGCGCCCGCGGTGCACGTTGCGATCGAAGGGAGCGAACCCCTCTTGCCGGAAGCCGTTCACGTCGTCGGTCAGCTGGTACCCGGCCTGTTGGACGGCCTCGAAGAAGGCCCCGAACAGCGGGCTCGTCGCCGGACCGCGCTCCAGCACCAAGGGCCCGCTGTGGCCGCGGTACGGGTCCGTCAGGTCCGCCGTCAGGCAGCTCTCCATCCGCTTGAAGTAGGGGAGGCAATGGGCGTAGTCCCACGACTCCATCCCCGGGTCGGCGGCCCACCGTTCGTAGTCGAGGGGGTTCCCCCGCTGGAAGATCATCCCGTTGATGCTGCTCGAGCCGCCCAGGACCTTCCCGCGAGCGTGGTAGATCCGCCGGTCGCCCATGTGCGGCTCGGGCTCCGACTCGTACCTCCAGTCGTAGTACCGGCTGCCGATCGGGAAGGCCAGCGCGGCCGGCATGTGGATGAACACGTCCCACGGGTAGTCGGGGCGACCGGCCTCCAGGACCAACACGTGCGTGCTCGGGTCGGCGCTGAGACGGTTCGCCAGGGCGCTCCCGGCGGACCCGCCCCCGACGATCA
>DATBJQ010000012.1:0-9427 GCA_036556385.1 Actinomycetota bacterium
GCCGGGCCGCGGTCGGATCGTTCGCCAACAGGTCGGCGGGCTCGTGCCGATCCCCCACCGACTCCGCGACGCGGAGCAGGCGGACGAGCGCCGCGTCGGGGTTCGCCGCGCGCGCGAGCGGGGACGCCATCACGGGGAACACGTGCGAGAGGACCTTCCCGATGCGGGCGCTCGGATCCACGAGCCGCTGCAGGACCTCGTACGACCGGGCCGGCGTCGCGAACCCGAGGCCGCCCAGGAGCTCCTCGGTCGCCGCGCGGTCGACCCCCGGGCGGGGCGCGACCGGCCCGGCGAACGCCTCCAGCAGCGGTCGATAGAAGAGCCGCTCGTGGATCCCGCGGACCCGGTCGGTCTGGCGCTCGTACTCGGCGGCCAGGGCGGCGGCGTCGGGAAGCCCCAGGGCGCGTGCCAGGACCGACCGCGCGTGCGGATCGGTGGGCAGCTCGTGCGTCTGGAGGTCCCGCACGATCTGGAGCCGGTGCTCGAGCCGTCGGAGGAACCGGTACGCGTCGGCCAGGGCGTCGGCGTCGGCGTGCGCGACGAAGCCCTCATCCGCCAGGGCGGCCAGGGCGCGGAGCGTGTTCGGCTGGCGCAGCCGCTCGTCGCGGCGGCCGTGCACGATCTGCAGGAGCTGCACCGCGAACTCCACGTCGCGGATCCCTCCCCGGCCTCGCTTGACCTCCGTGAGCTCCTTGCCGCGGCGGCGGATGTACTCCTCGAGGCGGACCTTCGTGCGGCGGACGTCGTCGATCGCGACCGGCGTGAGCTCGGGTGGGTAGACCGATGTGGCGACGCCCTCGAGGAAGGCGGCGCCGGTCGCGACGTCGCCCGCGACCGCCCGCGCCTTGATCATCGCCTGTCGCTCCCAGGTGGCGGCCTCGTGCGCGTAGTGGTCGAGCGTCGCCGCGAGGCTCCGGGAGAGGGCCCCGCCCCGCCCACCGGGTCGGAGCGTGGGATCGACGCGCAGCCCGATCCCCTCCGCGGTCGGCTCGGACAGGAGTCGGATCAGGGCGGCGGCGGACGTCGCCGCGTCGGCCGGGTCCGCGCCGTCGCCGTGGACGAAGATCACGTCGACGTCGCTCGCGTAGTTCAGCTCCGAGCCGCCGAGCTTGCCCAGGCCGATCACGGCGAGGCCGATCGCGGGCGGCGCCGTGCGCGCGCAGGCGAACGCCAGGCACGTCTCGGCGACGGCGCTGATCTGCTCCACGACCGCCTCGAGCGGTGCGCCCGTCAGGTCGGCGGCCGCGACGCGGAGCATCGCGCGCCGCCGGAACCGACGGAGCCCGTCGGCCGGCCCGACACCCGTCGCGAGCGCGGCCAGCTCCTCGTCGAGCTCGGCGCGGCCACGCGTCCGCACGTCGGCGAGCTGGACGACCTCGTCCGGATGACGCACCAACAGGTCGGCCGCGGCCGTCGAGAACCCCAGCACGCGGACGGCCGCGGGGAGCACGTCGGGCCGGGCTAGCGACGCGCGCGCCGAGGGATCCTCTCCCACGCGCGAGAGCGCGATCCGCGCCAGCTCGGGATCGGGCGCATCCGCGAGCGCCCGGCCGAGCGTCTCGGGGTCGAGGTCGAGCATGCCGACACGCTAGTGCGTCGGCACGACCCTACGGGGAGCCCGCTGCGGGCTCCCCGAACGTAACGGACCCGTAACGAACCCCCCACGCCTCCCGTCTACCCTCGACGACGTGGCCCTGTCCGCCGAAGCCGACTACGTCCTGCGCACGGTCGAGGAGCGCGGGATCCGCTTCGTCCGCCTGTGGTTCACGGACGTCCTGGGGTTCCTGAAGTCGTTCACGATCACGTCGCAGGAGCTCGAGGGCGCGTTCGCCGAAGGCATGGGGTTCGACGGCTCCTCGATCGAGGGGTTCAGCCGGATCCAGGAGTCGGACATGGTCGCGGTGCCCGACCCCGCCACGTTCCAGATCATCCCGTGGAAGTCCGAGGCCGAGGTCGCGCGCATGTTCTGTGACGTGTACGACCCGGACGGGACGCCGTTCGACGGCGACCCGCGCGGCGTCTTGAAGCGACAGCTGAAGCGCGCGGCCGACCTGGGCTTCACGTTCTACGTCGGGCCCGAGCTCGAGTACTTCTACTTCCGCTCGCTCGAGGAGCCGGAGTTCCTGGACCAGGGCGGCTACTTCGACGAGACGCCGCTCGACGTCGCGACCGACTACCGCAAGCGAACGGTCGGATACCTGGAGTCCATGGGGATCCCGGTCGAGTACGTGCACCACGAGGTCGCGCCCTCGCAGCACGAGATCGACCTGCGCTACACCGACGCGCTCTCGATGGCCGACAACGTGATGACGTACCGCCTGACGGTGAAGGAGGTCGCGCAGGAGTTCGGGATCTACGCGACGTTCATGCCGAAGCCCGTGATGGGCGTGAACGGCAGCGGGATGCACACGCACCAATCGTTGTTCGAGGGCGACCGCAACGCGTTCTTCGACGCGACCGACGAGTACCACCTGTCGAAGCTCGCGAAAGCCTACATCGCGGGCATCCTGCGGCACGCGCCGGAGATCACGCTCGTGACGAACCAGTGGGTCAACTCGTACAAGCGGCTGATCCCCGGGTACGAGGCTCCCGTGTACGTGTGCTGGGCCCGGCGGAACCGCAGCGCCCTGGTCCGCGTGCCGATGTACAAGCCCGGGAAGGAGGGCGCCACACGGATCGAGTACCGCTCACCGGATCCGGCGTGCAACCCCTACCTCGCGTTCGCGGCGATGCTCGCCGCCGGCCTCGCCGGGATCGAAGGCGAGTACGAGCTGCCGCCCGAGGCGTCGAACAACATCTACGAGATGACCGAGGACGAGCGGGCGACCGCGGGGATCCGGTCGCTCCCCGAGGACCTGGTCGAGGCGATCCACCTTGCCGAGGGCTCCGACGTGCTCCGAGAGGCGCTCGGCGAGCACGTGCACGAGTTCCTGATCCGGAACAAGCGCGCGGAGTGGGACGCCTTCAAGGCCTACGTCACCCCCTACGAGCTGGAGCGCTACCTCCCGATCCTCTGATCGATCGTCTCGACCGATCCCGCGGGGTGGATCGCCTCGGGCCTCCCGAGGGGCCCACAGGGGGGGCGATCTCCGTCGGACGGCGTACGAAAACACCCCGGCGACCATCGGCCGATTGACTTGCGACCTTGGTCTCAACCAAGCTTGCGGCTTCGCGGTGTACCGCGAGCCCGAACGTGCCCGGACGCTCGAGTGGAGGTCCCCCCGGAACATGGTCCACCCGCGCAGGAAGCTGACGCTCGCTCTCGTCCTCGCCCTGGCCCTCGCGGTCGTCTCGATGGGCCAGCCCGCCCTCGCCAAGCCGGTCGAGCCCACCCCGACCGTCGACCCCTGCAACGCGCGCCTGGCGATCCAGGTGGCCACGAGCGGCGCGTTCAACCTGGGAGCGCTCCCGGACCCCTCGACCTGCGCGGCCACGCCGGATAGCTGGGACCTGACGTTCGCCTGGCCCGGCAGCCCGGGCACGTCGTTCACGACCGTCCGGATCGACGGTGCCGACGAGGAGTACGGGGACGGGACGGTGGTCCAGTCGCCCACCGACGTCGACGCCACCACGAACGCGAGCGCCTTCCAGCACGGCGACGTCCGGGTGACGCAGACCCTCTCGATCGTGACGAACCCCCAGACGGGACAGGCCGACGCCGCGCGGATCGCCTACACGGTGCGCAACGACGGGACGGCGAGCCACAGCGTGGGCGTGCGGGCGATGCTCGACACCGAGATCAACTACAACGACGGGGCACCGTTCCGCGTCCCCGGGATCGGCGCCGTCGAGACCGAGGCCGACCTGAGCGGCGCGGCCGTACCCGCGAGCTTCCAGGTCTTCCAGGACGTGAACGACCCCGATCACGTCGCGGCTGGCACGCTCAGCGGATCGGGGGCGGTGACCCCCGACCGGTTCGTGATCGCGGCCTGGCCGGGCATCGTCAACACCCTGTGGGACTACACGACGGATCCGCAGCGCTCGATCACCGGCGACTCGGCGTACGCGACCTACTGGAACCCGCAACCGCTCGGCGCCGGCCAGGAACGCACGTACGTCACCTACTTCGGCCTCGGCGACATCTCGGTCGGGCCGGGCGGCCCGCTGCAGGCCGCCGTATCGGGCCCCGCGACGCTCGGCTGCACCGCGGGCGCGTACCAGCCGAACCCGTTCGACATCGTCGCGACGATCCAGGCGAACGCCCCCGTGTTCGCGGCGACCGCCCAGCTGAACCTCCCGCCTCAGCTCTCGCTCGCCTCGGGCACGGCGCTCGTCCAACTCGGGAACCTGGCGGCCGGTGATGAGGTGCAGGTGACCTGGTCCGTCACGGCACAGGTGCAGCCCACGACGGCGGTCGTCGAGTACAGCGTGGTCACCGCCGGAGGCGATCAGGCGCCGACATCCGTGACCCGGACGATCGAGCTCCCGGGGTGTGCGACGGGCGCGAACACCCCGCCGGTGGCCCAGGATCAGACGGTCTCGACCCCGCAGGACACGCCGCTCGACCTCACGCTCGCCGCCACGGACGCGGACGACGATCCGCTCACCTATGCGGTCACCTCACCGCCGACGAACGGGACGCTGAGCGGGACGGCACCGGACCTCACGTACACACCCGATGCGGGCTTCACGGGCTCGGATGGCTTCACGTTCGTCGCGAACGACGGGACGGCCGACTCGAACGAGGCGACGGTGTCGATCACCGTGACCCCGCCGGGGACGCAGTTCTCGATGACGATCGACTCGTCGCAGGGCGGCGTCCTCCTGATCGATCCCGAGGGTCCCGCGGACCTGGGGACCTCGGCCAAGATCAAGATCCCGCCGCAGTTCGGACCCCCGACCGAGGTCACCGTGACCGCGACCCTGTTCGGGGTTCCCGGAGAGGTCGATGAGACCTGCGGCGGCAACGTCTGCATCGGCCAGGGCATCGAGTGGTCGGTGAGCGACCCGGACGCGATCAAGAGGATGCGGGTGAAGTTCATCGAGGCGCCGTTCCTGACGCACGGCGGACGCGCCGAGGACGCGACCGCCTACAAGGACGGCGTGCCCGTGCCGAACTGCCAGCCAGGGCTCCGCGATCGCGATCAGGTGAAACCGTGCATCATCTGGCGGTGGACCAGCCGAGGAGGGCTCTGGCAGATCACGTTCCTGGTCGACGGGAGTGACCCGAAGGGACGGATCTAGGACCCGCAAGAACGGATTCGGACCGGTGGAACAGGGGAGGGAGCACATGAGCAAACGCAGGCGTCGCCCGATCCGGACGATCGGCCGACTCGGACTCGTCTCGATGGTGATCCTGGCGGTGGCCGGCTTGGCCTCGCCGGCCGGGGCGACCGGCTCGATCAACCGCTACACGATGACGGTGTCGGGCGCGGCGACGGCGGGAGCACCTGCCTCGTTCTCGGTCGTGTTCAAGAACAAGGGGCTCGGGATCCTCGATCAGCTCCAGCTCCCCGTGCCCGCGGCGTTCGAGGTCACGGCTGCGATCAAGTCGAAGGGCACGCTCTCTAGGACCGGGAACCTCATCAAGCTGACGAAGATCGCACTGCTGCCCACGAAGACGGTGACGCTCACGATCTCGGCCAGGGTCGCCTGCGGCGCGAGCACACCGGTGCCGTGGTCGGCGACGAACGTGAAGGGCATCCTCGGCATCCCGTACACGATCGATGCCGCGGGTAGTTCCGTGAACACCCCGATCGCCGGAGCGTGCTCCCTGAAGTTCTTGGCGCAGCCCACCGACGCCGCACCCGACGAGACGATCGACGACGGTGCGGGGGGGCCCGTTACGGTCGGCCTGTTCGACGGTGCCAACGCCGCGATCACCGGTGGGGCCTCCGTGCCGGTGACGGTTGGGATCGGCACCAACCCCGGCGGTGGGACGCTCAGCGGGACGGTCTCCAACGGGAACGGAACGGTCACCCAAGGAACGTCCGCCGGCGTCGCCAGCTTCGGCGATCTCTCGATCGACCAGCCGGGCGTCGACTACACGCTCACCGCGACGGCGCCGAGCTTCGCCGGCGCCACCTCGACGCCGTTCACGATCGAAGGCCTCGCCGTCCAATGCACCGACGGAACGGAGTGTTCGGGCACGTTGACGGACCCGGAGGACCCGACGACATCGGCGATCCTCTCATCGCCCGAAGGAGGCGCTGGAACGCTGACGGCGTCATTCACGAACGATCCGTTGTCCTGCGGGGATTACGATCCGTTCCTCGACCGTACCCTGGAGTTCAACGTGACAGCCGCAGACCGCGGCATGGAGGTCATGATCTCCTTCAGCCTGGATGGCATCGACGACTACTACTTCGACCTGGACGACGTTGAGGTCTGCCTCCAGTCGGAGCTCCCCTTCGAGGATCAGGAGGGCGAGACGGTCGAGCCCGGTGATGCCGGCCTGCTGCCTGATTGCCAACCGGACTGCTATGGCCCCAGCTATAGCGGCTACCACCACCACTACGAGCACGATCCCGTTCCCCCGTGCGTGGTCGACCGGTACTTCGACGGGGAAGGGAACGTCGTGATCGTCTTCCTCACCGCTCCGGGCGACCCGAAGGGTCGAGTCTGACCGGACGTTAGCGACGCCCCGAGGGCCGGGCCCCAGGGCCCGGCCCCCGGTCCGCTCTCCGCCGAACCCGCTGGCCAGCGGCCTAGACTCGCTGCCGTGCAGATCTGTCCGAGCTGCGGCGAAGAGAACCCGGATCGCTTCCGCCTGTGCGGGTACTGCGGCACCCAGCTCGCCCAGGAGGCGCCCGCCGAGGAGGTCCGCCGGACCGTCTCGATCGTCTTCTCGGACCTGAAGGGCTCGACCACCCTCGGCGAGCAGCTCGACTCCGAACGCCTGCGGGCCGTCCTGAACATCTACTTCAACGAGATGAGGGCCGTGCTGGAGCGCCACGGCGGCACGGTCGAGAAGTACATCGGCGACGCGATCATGGCCGTGTTCGGGCTCCCCCGGGTGCGCGAGGACGACGCGATCCGCGCCGTCCGGGCGGCCTTCGAGATGAAGCGCCGACTGGTCGAGGTCAACGAGCGGCTCGAGGCGTCCTTCGGGGTCCGCCTCGAGAACCGGACCGGTGTGAACACCGGCGAGGTGGTGGCCGGCGACGTCTCGAGCGGCCAGCGCCTGGTCACGGGCGACACCGTCAACACCGCCGCCCGGCTGGAGCAGAACGCGCCCGGGACGGAGATCCTGATCGGAGAGCCCACCTACCGGCTCGTGCGCGACGCGGTCCGCGTCGAACCCGTCGAACCGCTGGAGCTGAAGGGCAAGGCCGATCGCGTCCCCGCCTACCTGCTGATCGACGTCTCGAACATCGACGATGGATACGCGCGCCGGCTCGAGATGCCGATCGTCGGTCGAGAGGAGGAGCTGGCGTCGCTGCGCGCGGCGTTCGAACGCGCCGTGGAGGAGCAGCGGTGCGCCCTCCTCACGGTGTTCGGCCCTGCGGGGGTCGGCAAGTCGCGGCTGCTGCAGGAGTTCCTCCATTCGGTCGCGTCCACGGCGACCCAGCTGCACGGCCGGTGCTTGTCGTACGGCGAGGGGATCACGTACTGGCCGATCGGCGAGGCCGTGCGAGGAGCGGCGGGGATCGGCGACGACGACGACCTGGAGCACGCACGGCAGAAGCTCGCGAGGCTCTTCCCCGATCATCCCGACGTGACCGAACGGCTCGGTGCCGCGATCGGGCTCCTCGACGAGACGTTCTCGGTCGACGAGACGTTCTGGGCGATCCGACGGAGCCTCGAGATCTCCGCGGCTACCCGACCCCTCGTGGTCCTGATCGACGACATCCACTGGGCCGAGCGCACCCTCCTCGACCTGCTGCGCTACCTGGTCAAGGAGTGCCGAGCCCCGGTGCTGCTCGTGTGCTCGTCGCGGCGCGAGCTGCTCGAGGAGCATCCGGACTGGGAGGAGGCCGAGGACCGGTTCGAGGCCATCACGCTCTCCCCGCTCGGCGCGGCCGAGAGCGCACAGGTGGTCGCCAACCTCCTCGGCGAGACCGACATCGACGCCGTGGTGGTGGAGCGGATCGCGGCGGCCGCCGAGGGCAACCCGCTCTACGTGGAGCAGATGCTCTCGATGCTGATCGACGACGGCTCGATCCGGAACGACGGCGGCCGGTGGGTGGCGACGTCCGGGCTCCGCGAGCTGGAGGTTCCCCCGACCGTCGCGGCCCTGTTGACCGCTCGGCTGGATCGCCTCGCGCTCCCGGAGCGGACGGTGATCCAGCGCGCCGCCGTGATCGGCCAGGTCTTCTATCGCGGCGCGGTGGACGCGCTCGCGCCGGAGCCGATCCGACCCGAGGTGGACCGCTCCTTGCTCACCCTCACGACGAAGGAGCTGATCCGCCCGGAGGCCGAACAGATGGCCGAGGAGGAGAGCTACCGCTTCCTGCACGCGCTGATCCGCGACGCGGCGTACCGGGGGCTGCTCAAGAAGACGCGCGCCGAGCTGCACGAGGCGTTCGTGGACTGGGTCGAGGATGCCCCGAGCGATCGTCAGATGGAGTTCGAGGAGATCCGCGGCTATCACCTCGAGCAGGCGTTCGCGATCCGCGTCGAGCTCGGCCTGCGAGACGAGCACGTCGAGACGATCGGACGCAGGGCCGCGCGATACCTCGGCACCGCCGGCCGCCGCGCGATCGCTCGTGGCGACCTCCCGGCGGCCGAGCGCCTCCTGCGCCGGGCCGCCGCGACCCTCCCCGACCGCGATCCCGAGGCCGTGGAGCTGCTCGTCGAGGCCGGCGAGGCGCTGATCGATCTCGGCGAGCTGACGGCGGCGAACGACGTCCTGGGCAGCGCGATCGCGCATGCGAAGGCGGCCGCCGACCGGACCGCGGAGCTCGGCGCGAACCTCGTCCACCTCCGCCTGCACTACGAGACGGCCGGCGAGGACCCGGGCGGGACGCTCTTGCAGGACGCCTCGTGGGCCGTGAAGGAGCTGGAGGCGGCCGGCGACCATCTGGGACCGATCCGCGCGTACCACCTGATGCTCCTGCTGAACTGGACCGCCGGACGATACGGGCCTGCCGAGACCGCCGCGCTGGCCCTGATCGAGCACGCGCGCACGATCGGCGATCGGACGCGCGAGATCCGCTTCCTCCCGGCGCTCGCGACGTGCTCCGTCTACGGGCCCACACCCGCCGACGAGGGCGCGGAACGCTGCCGATCGCTGCTCGCGGAGGTGGCCGGGGACCACAAGGCGACGGCGCTCGTGAGCGCGTCACTCGCGCGGCTCGAGGCCTACCGGGGGAACTTCGACGAGGCACGGCGCCTCTACACGCGCAGCCGCGCGATGCTCGAGGAGTTCGGCTGGAACCTGCTCGCCGCCTGCACGTCGATCGATTCCGGCCCGATCGAGCTCCTGGCGGGTGACGCGGCGGCGGCCGAGCGCGAGCTCCGCAAGGACTTCGAGACGCTCGACGCG
>DATBJQ010000013.1:0-13773 GCA_036556385.1 Actinomycetota bacterium
GGCCGCTGCCGCTGCCGTGCGCGAACGCGACGAGCCCCACGGGCCGGTCCGGGACCATCAGGTCGCCGGCCAGCTCGACCGCGACCGACGGGAGGGGGATCGTGAGTGTCACGAGGCGGCCTCCGGCGCCGGCCCGGGAACGAGAGCGGCCCCGAGTGATCTCCGTTCCGCCTCGCGGCTTCCCTTCGATCCCTCGGGACCACCACCACCATAGCCACACCCCGCGGTCCGCGTCAAGCCCGGATCCGGTCGATGGACCGAGCTAGCTGCCTGGCTCTCCGGTGGCGCCCACCGGGTCGCGCCGGCCGAGCAGGTCGAGGTACTCCGCACGGCGCTCGAAGGTGCCCCGGAGCTCGGCGCTCAAGGCGTCGATGAACTGGTCCCGGTACGCCGAGTCGACCAGGATCGTGACCGCGTAGTACAGGCCTGCGAACGCCGCCACGCCCGTCGCGACCCGGACCAGCTGGCTCGTGACCTGCACCTGCTCGCCGAACCAGGGGATCGCCCAGAGCACGTCGTCGGGGCCGAGGAGCCAGGCGCCCCGGACCTCGGCCGCCACCAGCAAGGAACCGAGCACGACGTAGAACAACCACACGGCGGCGCTCACGAACATCACCTGGAGGGACTCGCTGATCAGCGCGACCGCCGCCAGGTTCAGGCGCTCGCGCCGCCGGAGGGGCCTGCTGCCCACGTAGGGCTCCGCCACCTCCCGCACGATGCTCGGCAGCCGGACGGTCAGGAAGATCGCTCCCAGCACCAGGAACATCGCCATCGCGGTCCAGTACGTGGCCCGTCCCGTGGCCGTGAACACCTGCCAGATCTCCGTGGTGAAGAACATCACCAGCGAGAAGAACAGCAGCAGCGGGACCGCGCGCACCAGGACCGTCACCGAAGCTCGGAGCTGCACGAAGAACCGCACGCCCGCCCACCGAACGATCGAGACGATCCCGAAGCCCACGACGACGTAGGCGAGCCCCACGATCGCCAGGTTCACGAGCATCGTGTTCACCCCGAAGAGCACCTGGCCGCTGAACACGATCGGCAGCAGCGCCGGGAGCACGACGAACGCCGCGAGCTCCGGGACCCCGACCTTGTCGGGGATCGAGACGAAGCGTCGTCCGCGGAGCAGGTTGAGGATCCCGAAGCCCCCCAGGAGCAAGATCGCACCGCCCAGGGCCAGCAGCAGGTTCGTCCACTCCGCGTTCACGTCGAGCGCGTTCACGATCTCCACGACGAAGACGAGCGACAGGAACGGGACGGCGCGGGTGAAGATGTCCTCGGAGGCGGACAGGTCGACGATCAGGTTCGGCAGGCCGTCGCGGCGGAAGCCGCGCTCGAGCTCCTGGATCCGTCGACCGTCGGCGTCCACGGACGGAATCGAACCACACGAGGCCGCGACCCCGGCCCAGGGTGTCGCTCCCGCGCGTCACCCGTAGGTTGGAAGGAGGCCCGGTCGGCGCCCGCCCGACCCCGACGGCCGATCAGAGGGGGCTCCCATGACCGCACGCACCCGGACCGATCTCCCGATCGACGACCTGCGGAACGACCTGACGGGCAGGGTGATCCTGCCGGGCGACGACGGCTACGACGAGGCCCGCACGCCGTTCTACGGGGGCTTCGACAAGCATCCGGCCGTCGTCGTCAAGGTTGCCGACACTGAGGACGTCGTGCGCGTGATCGCGCTGGCTCGCGACACGGACCTCGAGCTCACGATCCGCAGCGGGGGCCACAGCGTTCCGGGCTACAGCGTGAGCGACGGCGGCATCCAGCTCGACCTGGGCGAGCTCCGCACGCTCGAGATCGATCGCGAGGGCCGTACCGCGTGGGCCGGCACCGGCTCGACCACCGGCGAGTACACGGCCGCGGCTGCCGAGCTCGGGCTCGCCACCGGCTTCGGCGACACGGGGTCGGTGGGCATCGGCGGCATCACGCTGGGCGGCGGGGTCGGGTTGCTCGTCCGCCGCTACGGCCTCACGATCGACCACCTGCTCGCGGCCGAGATCGTCACGGCCGACGGCTCGGTGTTCCTCGTGGACGAGGATCACGAGCCCGACCTGTTCTGGGCGATCCGCGGCGGCGGCGGGAACTTCGGCGTCGCGACCCGGTTCAGGTTCCGCCTGCACGAGGTCCCACGGATCCTCGGCGGCATGCTGTTCCTGCCCGCTACGCCCGAGGTGGTGGCGTCGTTCCTGGCCGAGGCCGACGCTGCCCCCGACGAGGTCTCGACGATCGCGAACGTGATGACGGCGCCGCCGATGCCGTTCATCCCGGAGGAAGCGCACGGCCGGCCCCTGATCATGGCGATGATCGCGTACGCGGGCGATCCGGAGGCGGGGGAGCGCGCCCTCGCCCCCTTCCGGACGCTCGCCACGCCGCTCGCGGACCTGGTCCGGCCGATGTCGTACCCGGAGCTGTTCCTCGAGCCGGAGGGGGAGGAGGAGTACCACCCGCTGGCCGCGTCGTACACGGGCTTCGCCGATGCGATCGGAGCTGAGGTGGCCGCCGAGATCATCGAGCACCTCGAGGAGCCCGTCGGCATGATGCGCGTCGCGCAGCTTCGGAGGCTGGGCGGCGCGATGGCCCGCGTCCCGAACGACGCCACGGCCTTCGCCCATCGCGATCAGCCGATCATGGTGAACGTCGGGAACCTGTTCCTGGACGCGGCGGAGCGTCCCGCGAGCCAGGCCTGGGTCGACGGGACCGTCGACGTGATCGGCCGGAGCGCGGCCGGGTACAGCAACTTCCTGGGCGACGACGGGCCGGAGCGGGTCCGCGCCGCGTACCCCGGGGCCACCTGGGACCGCCTGCGGTCGATCAAGGCGCGCTACGATCCCACGAACCTCTTCCGGATGAATCAGAACATCCCGCCGGCGGAAGGCTGACGATGGGCGCGCTGCAGGTCGTGGAGGTGTGGGATCGCAGCCTCCGCGACGGCGACTGGGAGGCAGCCCGCGCCACGCTCGCCGACGGCGCCACCTACACGGCCCCGTCGCCCGATGGTGGGGAGATCTCGTGCTCCGACGCGGACGAGATCGTGGGCCTGCTGCGCTCGTGGAAGGGCCAGCTGCCGGACGTGGAGGTGGTGACGTGGGAGGAGGTCGGCGACCACGTGCTCGCACGCCTCCGACAGCCCGCGTTCGGTGAGGACGCCGACTGGTACCAGGTCCTCTCGGTTCGCGAGGACCTGATCGTCCGACTCCGCGACTTCCCCACGCAGGACGCGGCCACGGTCGCGCTCGCCGAACCGGCCTGACGGTGCCGGCCTCGGGGTCGCCGCCGGCGCCCGACCTGCAGGCCGACCTCCCGATCGAGCGGTACGGGCTGATCGGCGACTCGGGGACCGCGGCCCTCGTCTCGGACCAGGGGTCGATCGACTGGCTGTGCCTCCCCACGTTCGACGACGCACCGGTCTTCGGCCGGCTCCTCGACCCCGAGGGAGGGTCCTGCTCCATCTCGGCGGTCGACCTGCGGTCGTCGCACCGCCGCTACCTGCCGGAGACGCCGATCCTCGAGACCACCCTTCGGTCGGCCACCGGCGCCGCGACGCTCATCGACCTGTTCGCGACCGCGACCGACGAGCGCAGGGATCGAGAGCTCGTCCCGTCGCGATGGTTGATCCGGCGTCTCGAGGGGGTGGAGGGCGTCGTGACCATCGACCTGGCCGTGGCGCCGCGGGATCCGTTCGGCGGCGGTCGGTGGGAGCTCCAGGGGAGGGGTCGCACCGCCGTCGCGCAGCTCGAGGGCCGCGCCCTGTTCATCGCGAGCTCGGTCCCGCTCGAGGTCCGCCCGGCGGAGGTCGGTGCCCGGGTGGAGGTGGCGGTGGGCGACGTCGTCCATCTGTGCCTCGCCTACGCGGAGCGGGACCTGGGCGTGGTTCCGCCCGTCGGCGAAGCCGCGGAGCACGCCCTCCGCGACACGGCCGCCTACTGGCGCGCGTGGGCCGACCGCGTCCCCGCCACCTCCGAGCACCGTGACGTCGTCGTCCGGTCGGCGCTCACCCTCAAGCTGCTGAGCTTCGCGCCGTCGGGTGGGGTCGTCGCGGCCCCGACGACGTCGCTCCCCGAGACCCTCGGCGGATCGCGGAACTGGGACTACCGCAGCGTCTGGGTCCGGGACGCATCGCGGTCGGTGATCGCGCTGCTCGACCGGGGCCATCCCGAGGATGCGAGGGCCTACCTGTTCTGGATCGCGAACGCGACGAGGCTCACGAGGCCACGCGTCGACACGCTGTACGCCCTCAACGGCGAGCGCGCCGCCCGCGAGCGGGAGATCGGCGGGCTCCGGGGGTACGCGGGGTCGCTGCCGGTTCGCACCGGGAACGCGGCCGCCCGGCAGCTCCAGCTGGACAACTGGGGGTACCTCGTGGATGCGGCGTACGTGTTCACCGAGCGGACGGGCGACCTCCCCTGGAACCTGTGGCCCGAGGTGCGGTCGTTCGTGCGGTTCGTGGTCGCGAACCGGTGGCGCGCCGATCACGGGATCTGGGAGTTCCGTGACCGGACCCGGCAGCTGGTCCACTCGAAGGTGATGTGCTGGGTCGCCCTGGACCGGGGCATCCGGCTGGCCCGCCTCCTGAGCATCGACCCGCCGGCCGACTGGGAACGCGCGCGCGACGAGGTCCACGCGGCGATCCTGCGCGATGGGCTCGACGCCGACGGTCGCGGCTTCGCGCGCGCGTTCGACGATCCGGCGATCGACGCGTCCCTGCTCGAACTGCCCGCCGTGGGCTTCCTGCCCGGCGACGACCCGCGCGTCCTGGCGACGATCGATCGGGTGACGAACGAGCTCGCGACCGGAGAGCTCGTCCGGCGCTACCGGGCCGACGATGGGCTCGCCGGGGACGAAGGAGCGTTCGTGGCCTGCTCGTTCTGGCTCGTCCAGGCCTTGGCACGCGCCGGGCGCCGCGCGGAGGCGGAGGAGGTCTTCGCGCGCACGTGTGCCCGCGGGAACGACCTCGGGCTGCTCCCCGAGGAGATCGACCCGGCGACGGGCGCGTTCCTGGGGAACTTCCCCCTCGCGCTGTCGCACCTGGGGCTGCTGGCGGCCGCCCGCGCGCTCGAGGATCAGATGAACGGGTCGTAGAAGGCCGCGACGACCGCGCCGTACAGGACGTGGCCGAGGAGGGTGACCAGGGGCGTCCCGCGCCCATAGTTGCGCGCGAGGAACCCCGGCGGCTGCAGCATCGGCGTCGGATCCGGCCCGCGCTCGTCGCTCGCCATCCTGGGATGCACGTCCTGCAGCACCGGGAGCAGGATCATCAGCGCGAGGCAGCCGTGCAGGAACCCCGCCAGGGCGCCGAGCCAGATCTCCGACCGACCCAGCGCCTCGAACAGCAGCAGGTAGGCGAACGCGAAGATCACGCCGTTCGCCAGATGCATCGCCGAGCCCACGACCCGGATCGTGGCTCGCCGCTCGGACACCACCGAGCCGAGCAGGAACGGGATGCTCATCCGGGTCAGGTGCGCTGCCTGCGCCGACTCCATCAGCGCCGTCATCAGGAGGGTCCCGAGCAGGGCCCCCACGATGAGTCCGAGGATGTCCATCGCCCTCCCCGATACCCGCCGCGGCCGCGCCCGACGCGCGGGTCAGGCGCCGCCCTCGAAGATCGCGCGCACGGTCTCGATCGTGTCTGCGTCCTGCGGATCCTTGTCGGAGCGGTACCCCTTGACGCGAGCGAACCGCAGGGCCATGCCGCCCGGGTAGCGGGGGCTCGGCAGCACACCGTCGAACGCGATCTCGACCACGACCTCGGGGCGCAGGTACACGGTCTGGGCGGTCCGTCGCTCCTCGAGCTCCAGGAAGCGGGCCGTCTGCCAGCGGAGCATCTCGTCGGTGAGGCCCTTGAACGTCTTGCCGAGCATCACGTACCCGCCCGTCGCGGGGTCGCGCGCTCCGAGATGGAGGTTGGAGAGCCACCCGGTCCGCCGCCCGTGACCCCACTCGGCGGCCAGCACCACCAGGTCGAGCGTGTGCGCCCGCTTGACCTTGAGCCAGGCGGCGCCCCGCCGCCCCGCCTCGTACGTCGACCGCGCGCCCTTGACCATCACCCCCTCGTGGAGGAGCCGATGCGCTTCGTCGAGCACCGCCGTGGCCTGGGCGAGGTCCGACGTCACCACCCGCGGGACGCGGGCGGGAGCCGGGACGAGCCGGTCGAGGGCGTCGAGCCGCTCGACCAGGGGGAGGTCGATCAGGTCCTCGCCGTCCAGGTGGAGCAGGTCGAAGAAGAACGGCAGGAGCGGGACGTCGTCCGGCGCTGTATCGGCGCCGAACCGGCTCATCGTCTCGGGGAAGCCGCGGGGCCGCTCCGCCTCATCGAAGGTCATCGCCTCGCCGTCGAGCACGATCGTCCGGACGGGCAGCGCCCGGACCACCTCGACCACGCGGGGGAGCCGGGCCGTGACGTCGTTCAGGTTCCGGGTGAAGACCCCGACGCGGTCTCCCTCGCGGTGGACCTGGATCCGCGCGCCGTCGAGCTTCCACTCGACGGATGCCTCGCCCACGGCGCCGAGCGCCGCCTCCACCGAGGGCGCGGTGGACGCCAGCATCGAGCGGACCGGACGCAGGACCTGGAGCCCCACGCCGCGCACGCCCGCCTCACCCTGGGCGAGCGCGATGCGGGCGGTCTGGCCGAGGTCGCCGCCGAGCATGACGGCCCGGCGCACGAGGCCGGCGTCGAGCTCGGCCGCGGCGGCGACGGCGTCGGTCATGACGCCCTCGAGCGCTCCCTGACGAAGCTCGCCGGTGAGCAGCCGGCGGAGGAAGGCCTGTTCGTCCTCGGTCGCGAGCGCGAAGAGCTCCGTGAGGAGGTCGCCTCGACTCCGCTGCGACCCGGCCCCGGACAGGCTCGGGACGCGATCCAGGACCCGATCGACGTCGACGACCTCCAGCGTCGCCTCGGTGGCCGGGGCCACGTCGAGGCCGTAGACCGAGGCGTAGCCGATGCCCACCTTGCCCTGACGCGGCTCCCCGGTGAGGAACCCGACGACGATCGCGACCTCGCCGGGCTCGGCGCGAGCCAGCAGTCCGGCCAGCTCGGCGATCTTCGTGCGGCGCGAGCGCGTGGCTGCCAGGGTCGTCGAGGTCGCCACCACGTCCGCGAGCCGCATCCGACCACTCTGCCAGAGGACCTCGCGGGTCCGGGTCGCGCCGCTACCATCGATGAGGCAGGGTCATGCCACGCATCCTCGCGATCGCCGACGAACCGTTCCCCGGGATGCCCGATCTCACGACGGCGCATCCCGACCTCGTCCTGTCGTGCGGGGACCTGCCGTGGGAGGACCTCGAGCTCATCGTGGACCTGGCGAACGTCCCGCTCCTGTTCGTCCCGGGCAACCACGACCCCTCGCTGAGGCCTGCGAGCGAGCCGCCCTTCCCTCCGCGGATCGCGGTCCGGGACCTGGAGGACCCGCCCGGGCCGCGCGGCTGCATCAACCTCGACGGGGCCATCGCGGACGTCGCCGGCCTGAGGATCGCCGGGCTCGGGGGCTCGATCCGCTACTGCCCGGGGCCGAACCAGTACACGCAGCGCGAGATGGCGCGACGGGCGCGGAAGCTCGCGCGTCGCGCGTCGTTGAAGCGCCGCCGTGACGGGCGGGGTGTGGACGTGCTGATCACCCACTCGCCGCCCAAGGGGCTCGGCGACGACGACGACAAGGCGCACGAGGGGTTCGAGGCCTTCCACGGGCTGATCGCCGCCCTGCGCCCCCAGCTCGTGCTCCACGGACACATCCATCCGCACGGCACGCCGCGGCCCGATCGTCGGCTGGGTGACACGCGGCTCGTCAATGTGGTGCCGTACAAGGTGATCGAGCTCCCGACCTAGGCGACGGCATGGACCCGACCACGCGATCGACGTTCTTCAAGGCCCGCCGACGCGAGGCGTACCGTCGGTTGTCGCAGATCGCCGGCCGGAGCGATCCCCACCCGCTCCTGTCCCTCGACGAGGTCTCGCGGCGTCTCCGCGCGTTCGAGCAGACGTACGTGGGTGTGCGGCCGATCCCTGTCGCCGACGTCGTCGGCACCGTGAGCCGTGTGGACGACTTCGACCGTGACTTCCTGCCGAAGCGGACGAAGATCCAGCAGCGGTGGCGGAACCTCGAGCAGACCTTCCCGGAGGGGGATTTCCCACCGATCGTCGTCTACGAGCTGGACGGCCGGTACTTCGTGGTCGACGGGCACCATCGCGTGGCGATCGCGCGCCAGCGGGGGATCGAGACGATCGACGCGGAGATCACGCAGCTCCGCTCCCGCTGGAAGCTCCCCGAGGATGCCGACATCGGCGCGATCATCATGGCCGAGCAGCAGCAACGGTTCCTGGAGGAGTCGGGCCTGGGCCGTGCGCGGCCTGGGGCCGGGATCGAGTTCAGTCGACCGCAGGGGTACATCGAGCTGTTGGAGCATCTGAAGATCCACGGCTTCCACCTGATGATGGAGGACGGTCGCGTGCGCCCGATCGAGGAGATCTCCGGCGACTGGTACGACCGTGTCTACCGCCCGACCGTCGACACGATCCACGCGGAAGGCCTGCACGAGCACTGGCCGCGCGCGACGGACGCCGACCTGTTCCTGTGGGTGGGGCAGCGACGCCGCGAGCTGTTCCCCGAGTGCGACGACCTCGGCATCGAGGGCGGGGTCCGCCGGGCGCACGAGGACGCCCCTCGACCGCCGCGCGGGTCGACACCCTGAGTCCTTCCTACCGACGATCCTTCCTGACCGACGATAGTTCTTGACCGACGGATAGTTCTTGACCGACGATAGTTCTTGTCTTGACAAGAAATCCTGTCGGTAGCTACGATGAGCCCATGTTGGATCTCGCGGTGATCGACGATCCGTCGGCGGCCGAGGTGTCGCTCGACCCGGTCCGGTCCCGGTTGCTGGCGGAGCTCGCGGAGCCTGGGTCGGCAACGATGCTCGCGCGACGGCTGGGGATCCCGAGGCAGAACGTGAACTACCACCTGCGTGCCCTCGAGGAGCACGGGCTGGTGGAGCTGGTGGAGGAGCGCCGCAAGGGCAACGTCACCGAGCGACTGCTCCGCGCCACGGCGCTCTCGTACGTGATCTCGCCCGCGGCCCTCGCCGCCGTGCAGCCCGACCCCTCGCGCGCGCCCGATCGGCTCTCCGCCCGGTGGCTGGTCGCGGTGGCGTCCCGGCTCGTGCGCGACGTCGGTGAGCTGCTCGCGGGGGCGACGACGGCGCGCAAGCGCCTGGCCACGTTCGCGATGGACGGGGAGGTGCGGTTCGCCACGGCGGCCGACCGCGCCGCCTTCGCCGATGAGCTGGCGCGTTCCGTGACGGCGCTGGTGGGGAAGTACCACGACGAGCACGCTCCGGGCGGCCGCGAGCATCGGGTCGTCGTGGCGGTGCATCCGAGCCTGGACCCTGCGGGGCCCGATCGAGACACGAGGGGGAACTGAGATGGCACACCCGTTCGAGCTCAACCATCAGATCGAGGTGGCGGCCTCGCCGGAGGAGGTCTGGGAGGCGATCGCGACCGGCCCCGGAGTGGATGCCTGGTTCATGGGCGTGAACGAGATCGAGCCGGGCGTGGGTGGGACGACCCGGATGACGATGCCCGGGGGCACGGAAGAGGCCACGATCACGGCGTGGGACCCGCCGAAGCGGCTCGCGAGCCGGACCGCCGAAGGCGAGGACGGGGCGGTCCACGCGTTCGAGTACCTCGTGGAGGGCCGTTCGGGAGGGACGACGGTGGTCCGGTGGGTGCACAGCGGGTTCCTCGGCGACGATTGGGAGCGGGAGTACGAGGGCCTGTCCGAGGGTGACCCGGTCTACTTCGACCAGCTCCGCGTCTACCTCACGTACTTCAAGGGCAAGGCCGGCACGCCGGTCAGCGCGTTCGGTCCGCTCGTGCCCGACCGGGACCGGGCGTGGGCGACGTTCCACCGCGGGCTCGGCCTCTCGGGTCCGCCGGCGCTGCACGACGAGGTGCACGCGACGCCGGCCGGTCTGCCGGAGCTCCATGGGGTGGTCGACTGGGTCTCGCGGGACTTCCTGGGCATCAGGACCGAGGACGGGATCTACCGCTTCCTCCACATCACCCCGTTCGGCGGTCCGACCGGGGTCGGGCACCACCTCTACGGTGGCGGTGTCGACCGGGAGGAGGCCGAGCGTGCCTGGGGCGCGTGGCTGACCGGCCTCTTCTCGTAGCGTTGAGGCCGAGGGGGGAGGTCGATCCATGGAGACGGTCACCTCGAAGGACGGCACCAGGATCGCGTTCGACCGGCTCGGCGAGGGCCCGCCCGTGGTCCTCGTCGGCGGGGGCTCCGTCGATCGGATGTCGAACGCCGCGATCGCGCAGCACCTGGCGGGGGCCCTCACGGTCCTCAACTACGACCGGCGAGGGCGCGGGGACAGTGGCGACACGCAGCCGTACGCGATCGAGCGCGAGGTCGAGGACATCGTGGCGGTGATGAGCGCGGTCGAGGGATCGGCACATCTGTGGGGTTCGTCCTCGGGCGCGGCGCTCGCGTTGATCGCCGCGGAACACGGCGTGCCGGTGCAGCGGCTGGCGTTGTGGGAGCCGCCCTTCGTCCCCGAGGGGGTCCCGAGGCCGCCCGAGGATCAGGTCGAGCGATACGAGACGATGATCGCGGAGGACCGCCGCGGGGACGCCGTGGCGTTCTTCATGGGCGACGTGGTGGGGCTGCCGCCCGAGATGGTGGCGGGCGCCCGGTCCCAGCCGTGGTGGCCCGCGACGGAGGCGATCGCCCACACCCTGGCGTACGACGCGCGCATCATGGGCGACTACTGGCTCCCCGTCGACCGGGCTGCGGCGGTGCAGGTCCCGACCCTGGTGCTCGCCGGCGGCGCCGACATGCCGTGGATGCGCGACGCGGCGCAGGCCCTCGCCGACGCGCTCCCTCACGGCCACCTGGAGATCCTGGACGGGCAGGGGCACGACGTCGATCCGTCGGTCCTGGCGCCCGCGCTGATCCGGTTCTTCACCTCGTGACGGCGGCGCGTTCAGGAACGCGGCGATCGGGTAGGGGAGAAGGAGAGGCCCGGGGTCGAGCCCCCGGCCGTGGGAGGGAAATCATGAACCTCAACAGCATCCTGATCGGGTCCGAGGACCCGGCTCGTCTGAAGACCTACTACACGAAGCTCTTCGGCGAGCCCGGCTGGGACGAGAGCGGCTACACGGGCTGGCAGCTCGGCGCGGGCGGCGTCACCGTCGGGCCGCACACCGAGGTGACCGGGAAGAACCCTCAGCCGGGCCGCGTGATCTGGAACCTCGAGACCAGCGATGTGGACGGGGACTTCGCTCGTCTCCGCGACGCCGGCGCCATCGTCGTGCGTGAGCCCTACCACCCCGAGGGCGGCGGTGAGATGTCGATCGCGACGCTCGCGGATCCGGACGACAACTACTTCCAGTTGATGAGCCCGATGTAGGCGGCTCGAGCAGCCGACGTTCTCAGCCGGTTGCTCGCCCTGAGGGCCGGATGTTCGCGTTCCGGTGGAAGACGTTGTCGGGATCCCATCGGTCCTTGAGCTCGACGAGCCGCTCGTACTTCGCGGCCCCGTAGGCCTCCCGGACGCGGTCGTCCGCATCGGCGCCCAGGTTGTTGACGTAGACGCCTCCGGGCGAGAACGGGGCGATCGCCCGCCAGTTCTCCCGCGTCAGCTCGAGGTGCTCCTCGTCGGCCGCCGCATCGTCCCACTGCGCGACCGCGAGGAAGTCGAACGCCGCGTCGCGGTTGCTGTAGGCGGTCTCGTCCTCGCCGACGTCGGCGATGCGGCCGCCGAGGGAGACGAGCTCGACCCCTGCACCGGTCCCGACCACGGCATCGGCGCGCGCGACGAAGGTGTCGAGCATCTCGTCGGTGAGCTCCCACAGGAGCGATGACTTCCAGGCGCGGCGGCGCCCGGCCGCCCACGATGCGTCGCCCAGGGTCTGGAGCTCGAGGTAGGGGATCGGCTTGGTCTCCTGCCAGATCGGGGAGGCGGCGCGCCGGAGCCCGTCGGCGAGTCGCTCGCCCTCGTCGAGCTCCGCGTCGAGGACCGTGTACTCGATGTCGACGACCGGACGTCCGACCCAGCGCTCGTCGACGATGCCCCACGAGGAGCGCGCCACGGTGGCCGACGCGACGCTGACCACCTCGCGGGGAGCCGTCCCAGCGAGGTCCCGGAAGGCGCGGAGGACGGCGGGACCGTCGTCGCCTCGGAACAGCAGCTCTCCCGAGATCACGTCGGGTCGCACCGGGTGCAGGTCGAACTCGAAGCTGGTCACGATGCCGAAGTTCCCGCCGCCCCCACGCAGCCCCCACAGGAGGTCGGGCTCGCGCTCCTCGCTCGCCGTGACGACGTCACCGGCCGACGTCACGACCTCTGCCGAGATCAGGTTGTCGCAGGCGAGCCCGTGCCGCCGGGCGAGGTAGCCGTACCCGCCCCCCAGGGTCAGCCCGCCGACGCCGGTGTGGGACACCATGCCGGCGGTCGTGGCCAGCCCGTGCGGCAGGGTCGCGCGGTCCATCGCTCCCAGCAGCGCCCCGCCCTGCACCCGGACGCGCCGGCGATCGGGATCGACCTCGACGGCGTCCATCGCCCCGAGGTCGATCAGGACGCCGCCGTGGACCGTCGACGTCCCGGACACGCTGTGGCCGCCGGAGCGGACCGCCACCTCCAGCCCATGGCGGCGGGCGTAGCCGAGCGCGAGCACGACGTCGTCGGTGCCCGAGCACCGGGCGACCAGGGCGGGGGTGGCCGAGACGGTGGCGTTCCAGGGCCGGGCGGCGTCCTCGAACCCCGGATCGCCGGGTGCGTACAGCTCGCCCGCGAAGCGCCGGTGCAGCGAGCCGTCGATCGACGGCGTGCCACCGGAGGGTGCCACCCGCCGATCGTACCCCTGCCCCCCTGCGGCCGGAGGGGTTGACATGGCTAACGGTGTTAGCTACGGTTGGCTAACGCTGTGAGCCGATGGAGGAGGGGTTGCCATGTTCACGAGAGAGATCAGCACCGAGATCGAGTTCTCCGGGACGCCGGACGAGGCGTGGACGGTCCTCGCGGATCTGCGTGCGTGGCCCGAGTGGAACCCGGGGGTGCGGGCGATGGAGGGCGAGGCGATCGAAGGGACCCGGTTGCGGTTCGCGACCACGCTGGCGTCGGGCCGGAAGGTGAGCCTCCGCCCCCGGGTCCTCGTGGCCGAGCCGGGCCGGGAGCTGCGCTGGCGCGGCCGCCTGGTGGTGCCGGGCATCTTCGACGGGACCCACCGGCACCGGCTCGAGACGACCGAGCCGGGGCGGGTCCGCTACGTCCAGTCCGAGCGCTTCCGCGGCGTCCTCGTTCCGTTCCTCCGCAGGCTGATCGACGTGGAGACGGTGCGGAGCTTCGCGGCCACCAACGAAGCGCTCGCGCGGAGGGTGGCCGAGCTCCGCGAGCGGAGCGCCGCGTGACCGAGAACGACCGGAGCCCCCGGATCGCGCAGATCGTCGGGGTCGCCCGCGGCCTCCTCGAGACCGAGGGTCCGGGCGGCCTCACGATGCGCTCGGTGGCCGACCGGCTCGGGATCCAGGCCCCGTCCCTCTACAAGCACCTCGACGACAAGGAGGAGCTCGAGGCGCTGCTCCAGGCGGAGGCGCTCCGGGGGATGGGCGACGCGCTCCGCGAGGCGCTGCAGGCGCTGTCCGGCCGGGCCGGGACGCGCCGCCGGGTCGAGGCGCTCGGGCAGGCCTACCGGTCGTGGGCGCACGCGCACCCCCATCTCTATCGCCTGGCGACCGGAGGACCGCTGGCGCGCGACCGGCTCCCCGCCGGGCTGGA
>DATBJQ010000014.1:0-2445 GCA_036556385.1 Actinomycetota bacterium
TGGTACGGGCCGCTCGAGGTCGAGATCGTCCGGCCACCGCGCCGGCTCGCGGTGGACGCGGAGGGAGCGGGCTCCGGCGGCCCGGGATCCGCGAGGTCCAGCACCGGCTCGTCGACTGCCTCGTGCAGGACGACGAGATCCTCGTCCGGCTCCGTGAGCCCCATGCTCTCCAGGAAGGCGTCGCGGCGCGTCCGCCAGTTCGGCCGGGGCGCCCTCGCGGCCGCCGGCTCCTCCTGCTCGGCCGCCACCCCGACCGGGTCGCGCTCCCCGCGGGACGCCCGGAACTCGCGCACCCAGCCGGTGATCGTGGAGACGGGGGTGCCGCTGAAGACGAGGAAGCCCAGGAACGCGAGGCCCACGCAGACGATCGCCGCGCCGATCTCGGAGATCAGGTTGGACATCGGATAGACGACGATCGCCCCCACGTACCCCGCGGCCGCCTGCAGCGTGGCGACCGGTGCCAGCGGGCTGGGGTTGCCGTTGCCCAGCGAGGCGAGCCCCAGCAGACCCAGGCCGAGCACGCAGAACCCGATGAACATCCGGACCCGCTCCTCGCGCGCCAGGTCGCGCAGGAGCACGATGCCCCAGTAGACCCCCACGACCGGCGCCGCGTACGCGCCGATCCCGAACGCCGCCTTCAGCAGCCAGGCGATCCCGTCGCCGGCCGGCCCCGCCGCCTCGAACCACATCGATAGGACGGCGAGGAGCCCGAACACGACCAGGCCGATCCCGAGGGCATCCCGCGCCCAGGGGGACAGGACGGTCCGGACGGGGGTCTTCGGCGGCTTCTTGGGTGCGGGCTTGCGCCTAGCAGGACTCTTCCGCGACGCAGCGCGGCGCCGCGACGGGGAAGTCTTCGTCGCCATGGGCCCCTAAGCATGACGGCTCGAGAGCTCAACTCAAGCAGCGCGAGGCCTCAGACCTCCATGATCACGGGCAGGATCACGGGCTTGCGCTGCGTGACCTCGTAGAAGTACCGGCCGAGGACGCGGCGGACGGACTGCTGCACCGCCGAGGGGTCGGTCACGCGGGCATCGGCCGTCTCCTCGAGGGCGGCCATCACGCGGACGCGTCCCTCCTCGAGGATCTCGCCCGACGTCTCGTCGTGGACGAAGCCGCGGTTCACGATGTCCGGACCCGAGAGCACGGCGCCGGTCTGGGCATCGACGGTGATCACGACGACGACCACGCCATCCCCGGCCAGCTTCCGGCGGTCCCGCAGGACCTGCCCGCCGACGTCGCCGATCCCGAGCCCGTCGACCAGGGTCATCCCCGCCTCGACCTGCTCGACCTTGCTGACCGTCTCCCCCACCTCGACGACGTCGCCGTCCTCGCAGATCAGCACGCGCTCCTCGGGGATCCCGACCTCGACCGCCAGCCGCGCGTGGTGCTGCAGGTGCCGGCGCTCGCCGTGGATCGGGATGAACCACCGTGGCCGCACCAGCGACAGCATCAGCCGGAGCTCCTCCTGCGCCGCGTGCCCGCTCGCGTGTACCGCGTCCGCCGGCACGTGGTAGACGTCCGCGCCCGTGCGGTACAGCGCGTCGACCACCCGGTGGATCGCCGGCTCGTTCCCGGGGATCAGCGACGAGGACAGGACGACCGTGTCGGCCGGCCCGAGCTTGACCCACTTGTGCTCGCGCGCCGCCATCAGGGACAGCGCCGAGTAGGGCTCGCCCTGGCTTCCCGTGCAGGCGACGACGACCCGGCCGGGATCGAGCGTGTCGACCTCCTCGATCGGGACCACGTCGGCGTCCGGGACGTTCAGGATGCCGAGGCGGCGCGCCGCCGCGACCGAGTTCAGCATCGAGCGGCCGAGGAACGCGACGACCCGCTCGTTCGCGCGGGCGGCGTCGACCACCTGCTGGATCCGGTGGATGTGGCTCGAGAAGCACGCGACGACCACGATCTGCGGCGCGCGCTCGACGATCTCGCGCAGCACCGGGCCGACGCTCCGCTCGCTCGACGTGTAGCCCGCCTCCTCGGCGTTCGTGGAATCGGACAGCAGCACGTGCACGCCGCGTCCGCTCGCCTCCTCGGCCAGGCCGTGCAGGTCGGTCGGGCGGCCGTCCAGCGGGGTCTGGTCGATCTTGAAGTCGCCCGTGTGCAGGATCGTGCCGAACGGCGTGTCGATCGCGACCGCCATCCCGTCCGGGATCGAGTGCGTCACGCGCAGGAACCGCATCGAGAAGGGACCGAGCGTCGCGCTGCCCCCGGGCTCGACGACGCGGAGCTCGCATCGATCGGCCACCTGATGCTCCTCGAGCTTGCCCTTCAGCAGCTCCAGCGTGAACGGGCTGCCCAGGACCGGCACGCCGGAGAGCTCGCGCAGCAGGTACGGGAGCGCGCCGATGTGGTCCTCGTGCCCGTGGGTGAGGACGACGCCCTCCACGCGGTCGAGGTTCCGCCGGACGTAGTCGAAGTCCGGCAGCACCAGGTCGATCC
>DATBJQ010000015.1:0-11888 GCA_036556385.1 Actinomycetota bacterium
GGCGTTCGAACGCCGTGGACGGCTCCACCGTGAGCCGGACGAACAGATCGCCCGCGGGGCCGCCCGCCACGCCGGCATGGCCGGCCCCGGCCACCCGCAGCTCCATGCCGTCGGACACCCCCGCGGGGATCTCCACGGTCACGGTCGCCTGCTCGCGAACCCGGCCCTTGCCGAAGCATCGCTCGCACGGGTCGGGGATCTCCTGCCCCGTGCCGTCGCAGGTCCGACAGGGCGACGTGGTCATCAGCGTCCCGAACACGCTGCGGCGGACGCTCTGGACCTCGCCGGTGCCGCCGCACGTCCGGCACGCGATCGGCGCCGTGCCCGGCTCCGCCCCGACGCCCAGACAGCGGTCGCACGCGGCCATGCGGTCCACCTGGACCTCGCGACGGACACCGAACGCGGCTTCGGTGAACGTCAGCACGTCGCGGACCGCCAGATCCTCGCCGCGGCGGGTCCGCGACCGCGGGCCGGATCGGCGGGTGCGACCGAACCCGCCGAACCCGCCCTGCCCGAAGAACATCTCGAAGATGTCGGAGATGTCGGTGAACTGCTGGCCGGGACCGCCCGCCGTCCCGAACGCGTCGTAGCGAGCCCGCTTGTCCGGGTCCGACAGGATCTCGTACGCGCCGGCGATCTCCTTGAAGCGCTCCTCGGCCGCCGGGTCCTGGTTGACGTCGGGGTGCAGCTCACGCGCGAGCCGGCGGTACGCCGTGCGGATGTCGTCGTCGCTGGCGTCCTTCGGGACCCCCAGCACCTGGTACAGGTCGCGGGCCGCGGCCATCGGCTACTGATCGAGCTCGGTGGCGAGCTCGGAGAGGTGACGCGCCACCGACCGGACCGAGGCCATCGCGGACAGGTAGTCCATCCGCGTGGGCCCGACGATCCCGATCGTGCCGACCGTCGCGTCCCCGGCGCGGAACGGAGCCGTCACGATCGAGGCCTCCCACTCGCCGGTCGACGGGTGCTCGGCACCGATCGTCACGCGCACGTCGTCGGTGTCGGCGACCTCCTGGAGCACCCGGAGCATCTCCTGCTCGCGCTCGAGGGTCTCGAAGAGCCGCCGTAGGGTCTCCCGCCGCCAGGCCTGCGTCTCGTCGGCCAGGTTCGCCACGCCCCCCACCACGACGTGCGCCGAACGATCGCCCACCGTCGCGACGCGCAGCACGTCGGCCACGGTCAGCAGCAGGTCGTGCTGATCGACGGGAGCTGCGGCCGCGAGCTGGAGCAGCCGGACCTGGGCATCCACGTAGGTCCGGCCACGGAGTCCCTGGAGCCGCCGCTCCGCCGAGCCGATCGAACGGGCGTCGAGGCCCTCGGGGCGATCGAGGATCTGCTTGTCCACCCTGCCGTGCTGGCCGATCGCGAGCACCATCAGCGTCGGGCCCATGTCGATCAGCTCGATCCGGACGAGCTGCTCCTCCGAGGCCCCGGGCGGCACCGCGAGGCCGGCGTACTGCGTGAGCCGGCCGAGGAGCTGGACGGACCCCTTGAGGACCTCCTCGAGGTCCAGGATCGCCTCGGCGAAGTGCGCCGCGATCGCCCGGCGCTGCGCGTCGCGCAGCCGCCCGCCGGCCGGCAGCGTGTCGACGTAGTGCCGGTACCCCGCGTCGGTGGGGATCCGCCCCGCCGAGGTGTGCGGGTGCGTGAGGTACCCGAGCTCCTCCAGCGCCGCCATCTCGTTGCGGATCGTCGCCGAGGACACCGCCAGCTCCGACCGCTCGGAGATCGTCTCGGAGCCCACGGGCTCGCCCGTGCGGACGTACTCCTCCACCACGGCGTGCAGGACGGCCGCCTTCCGGGGCCCGAGATCGGGGCGATCGCTCACGACCGTAGGATAGCTGGCACTCTCGCCGTGAGAGTGCTAAGCGCCGGCACAGTGCGTGTTCGTCGCGCTGATCGCGTCGGCGAGAGCCTGGTTCGCGGCCGTGTCATCCTCCCCCGAGGCGATCACGGCGGCCATGTCCTGGGCCGCGGTGGCCAGGGCCGCGACGTCGTCGGCGGCGGCCGCGTTCCCCGCCGCGCGCAGCGCATCAGCATCCGCGGTCAGCTGCGTGGCGGTCTGCTCCAAGGCCTGCTGGCGGATCACCTGGAAGCCGCCACGGATGTGGGCACAGGTGGTCGTCAGGACCTCCTCGGCCGTGCCGGTGCCCGTCCCGTCGCCGGTCCCGCCGTCTCCCTGATCGTCTCCGCCGGAGAAGACGAGGACGGCCGCCACGATCACCACGACGACGGCCGCCGCCGCGATCCACAGCGGCGGGACGCTCCAGCCGCCCCCTCCCGTCCTGTTCTGCGTCCCGCACGTCGGGCAGGTCCAACTCCGCGTGTCCGGCTGCATGTGGAACGCCGATCCGCAGTCGCGACAACGGACGAACGCCCATTCGGTGGCGCACCCTGCGCACAGGTACCCGTCGCCCTCGATCGACTGTTCGGTCCCGCAGCGGGGGCAGGTGACGGTGGTCACCCGGGCACCCTACCGGAGCGCCGCCGCGACCGGGCGACGCGGCCCGCCCACGCGGCGAGCCCGGCGGCGACCGCGACCACGATCACGGCCGGCGCCATGCCGCGGTTCGGCTCCATGCCCGGCGGCGGAGGGTCGCACAGGTCGTCCGCCCGGCGTCCGAGCGCCGCCTCGATCGCGCTGCCCTCCGGCGTGCCGGCGAGGTTCACCATCTCGAAGGGGTCGGCCGACCGGTCGTAGAGCTCGCGCTCGCCGGTCGCGTAGCGGACGTAGGTGTACCGGTCGGTCCGGACCCCGCAGAACGTCGGGATCGGGTTCGCGCCCTCCATGTGCTCGAGGCGGACGGCGTCGCGCCAGGGGACGGACGGGTCGACGATCCGCTCCAGCAGCGACGCGCCCTCGGCCGCGGGAGCGGGGACCACGCCCGCCGCCTCCGCGATCGTCGGCGCGATGTCGACGTTGGCCACGAGGGCGTCGTCCTCGCGCGGGGCGGCGATCCTCGCGTCGTCCCGCACGACGAACGGCACCCGCACCGCCTCCTCGTAGGGCGTCTCCTTCTTGTCCCAGCCGTGCTCTCCCCAGTGCAGTCCATTGTCGGAGGTGTAGATCACGAGCGAGCTGTCCAGGCGCCCGGTGTCACGGAGCGCGCTGAGCAACCGGGCCACCTGATCGTCCACGGACAGCAGCGACCGGTACTGGGCGAGCCGCAGGTCGTCGACGTAGGACGGCACCAGCGGGTCGTCCTCCTGGAGCCAGCGCGGCTTGCCGGGATCGGGCTCCCCGAACGAGGGCGGACGGTACGGCGGCAGGTCCCCGAACGCCGTGCGGTACTTCGGCTCCGGGTCGGCCGGCCAGTGGGGAGCCGCGGGCGCGTACACGAGGAACAGCGGGCCCTCCCGCTCGCGGATGAACGTCTCCGCTCGCTCCCCCAGCACCGTGGTGGAGTAGTCCGTCGGCGCGCTGCCGAAATCGCGGAGCCGGCCGTTCACCGCCAAGCGGTAGTCGGAGAACTGCGAATGCACGAAGGCGACCCATCGGTCCCACCCGGCGGGCACGTACCCGGCGAGCGCCGCCGACTGGTAGACGTCGAGGTACTTGCCGAAGAACCCGGTCGTGTAGCCGGCGTCGTCGAGCCACGTCGCCAGCGTCGAGTGGTCGTCGAACGAGGGCATGCCCCCGTACGGCGGCACCTGCCGGTAGATCCCCGTGGAGTGCGAGTACCGCCCCGTCAGGATGCTGGCCCGGCTCGGGCAACAGAGGGACACCGGCACGATCGCCTCCGAGAAGCTGACCCCGCGCCCGACCAGCTCCCGCTGGACGGTCGGCATCGCCCACAACGTGTCCCAGCGCTGATCGTCCGTGACGATCAGCAGGATCGTGGGGCGGTCGCCCACCTGGTGGACCGCGACGGCGCGCCTGGGCACCATCGACACCGCCAGCAGCAGGATCACGGCGGCCAGCGCGACCAGGGCGACGCGCCGCCGGCCTTCCCATTCCGTTGCCATGGGGGGCAATCCAACCACAGCCCTCGTCCGCGATCCGGGTGGCGACAACCTCGGGGCGCCCTCGTGCGTCCTAGGGTTGCGCGAGGAGAGCAGGCAGGGTGATCGACGACCTGGAGATCCGAGGGTTCCTGGACGAGGGGTACGCGCGCCTGGTGGGGGCGGTGGCCCTGGTCACGGGGAGCGTGGCGATGGCGGAGGACGCGGTGCAGGAGGCCGTGATCGCGGCGTGGGAGCGATCCGAACGCGGGGACCGGATCGAGAACCTCCCGGCATGGATCGCGACCGTCGCCCTGAACCGGTCCCGCAGCGGCGTCCGGCGCGTCTTCGCGGAGCGACGGGCCCGAGGTCGACTCACGGCGGCCCCCTCGACGGGCGAGCCGGCCGACCGGGTCGACGTCCGCCGGGCGCTCGCCGCGCTCCCGCGCCGCCAGCGGGAAGCAGCCGTGCTCCGGTACCTCCTGGACCTGTCCACCGAGGAGACCGCCGACGCGATGGGCACCTCGGTGGGGACCGTGAAGAGCCAGCTCGCCCGGGCGCGCGCGAGCCTCGCCGAGGCGCTCGCCGTGCACGACGAAGAACCGACGGAGGTCGATCATGCCGACGCTTGACGAGGAGCTGCGGAACCGCCTGCGGGCCGCCGCGCCCGTGCCGGAGGCCACCGAGGATCTCGGTGGTCGACTGGCCGAGCGCCGTCGGCGGCGGCGGGCGCAGCGGACGGCGGGCCGGGTCGCGCTCATCGCCGTCGTCGTGATCGGCACGGTGGCCGGGGTCGCCGCGCTCGACCGTGCGTTCCGCGGCGGATCGCCCGCGGTCACCGAGCCTCCCGCCCCGAGCCTCGATCCCACCGGCGCGCTGACGCTCGAGGGGATCCCGTTCCGGGTCTGCCGTCCCATGACGATCCCCGGCGGGTTCGGCGCCGGAGCCGACACGCTGTGGGTCTTCGAGGAGGAGTCCGCGCCGGGCGCGGGATGCGAGGAGCGCGGCCACATCCGGGTCGCGGTCGGCACCTCGACCGGCGTCGTCGCCACCACCGGCCGGCTCGACCGGCAGCTCCAGGGCGTCGTCGACGGCGCCGCTCCGTGGCCCTACGCCGCGCTGGATCTCAACGATGACGGCGTCCAAGAGTCGCTGGCGATCGGCGTCGGTGGCTCCCGGGACGAGGGATACGCGCGGATCGTCCTGTTCCGGCTGACCCCCGAGATCGGCGGGACGTCCGGGGCGATCCGGTCCATCGTCCTCCGGTGCGGGTCCGAGTGCCCGCCCTGGCTGGGCCTCGGGACGTTCGTGGAGAGCCTGGCGGGCGCCTACTGCGACGTCCCGACCTCGACCGGACAGCCCGCCTTGATCCACTGGACCGCCGGCGAGGGGGTCGTCGAGGGGACCGCCTGGTACCTGGAGGGCGACCTGCTGCGCGAGGACGAGCGCGTCTTCTCGCGCCCCGACGACGGGAGCTATCCACCGGACGGGACGTCCGACCTCTGCGGATCCCCGGTCTCGTGGCCCGAGGACTTCCCGACCTACGCGGCCGCCACCTCGCTCGCACCGGAGCTCCCCGGCGTGGACGTGGGCGGTGGGTTCCGCCTCTGCGACCCGTCCACGATCGAGGCCGAGTTCGACGGCGACGCGGGAGCTGAGATCGTGACGGTCGGCACCGAGGTTCGCGGCGACGCGTGCGCCGACCCCTTCCACAACTCCATGGCCCTGATCGACCTCGACGGCGACGGCGCGCCGGACGGCGGGACGTCGCTCCCTCGGTGCATCGGGTGCGCCGCCTTCGCCGCGGTCGACCTCGACGCCGACGGCGCCGAGGAGCTCGTGGTCCTCCTCCAGGGAGGGACGACGCCCGAGTACGGGCTGTACGAGTCCTCCCACGCGAACAGCGAACGGAGTCCCGGTCTCTACCCGCTCTTCCTCGCGTCGGGGGCAACCGCCGACGGCTTCCCCGCGGAGAGCCCCGTGACCTTCTCCGTCGGTGGCGACGAGGGGTACTCCGGGGCCGTCGAGTGCGAAGGCTTCCCCCAAGCCCCCGTCCTGGTGGTGTGGTCGAAGGAGCATCCGGTCGACGGGCAGGGGGCCGAGGTCACCACGATCAGGATGACGAAACTGCGTCTCGTGTACGGGTCGTTCGACGTGATCGACACCACCTCGTACGAGCAGCCCACATCGGACCCGCTCCCCTTCGATCGCGGAGGCACGGCCTGCGGCGTGGACTGGGACCCGCTGGCGTGAGCCGAGCTATCGCGTGAGCCCGAGCACGAGCTCGTTCAGCAGCAGCATCCCGCGCTCGGTGGGGACGAGCTGCCCGAGGTCGTCGACGAGCAAGCCGCTCGCCACGAACGGACCGTACCGCGCCTCCTCGAACCAGCTCGCCGGGACGCCCTCGAGGATCCGGAGCCGGAGGAAGACCTCCTCGAGGTAGGCGTCGCTCGGGTCGAGCGACTCGCTCCCGCCGATCGGGAGCTCACCTCGCTCCACCCGATCGAGGTACGTCTCGGGCGGTCGCACGTTCCACCAGCGGACGTCGTCCCGGTACGAGTGGGCGCCGGCGCCGAGGCCCACGTAGGGGCGCCGCTCCCAGTACCCGAGGTTGTGTCGGCACTCGTAGCCGGGCCGCGCCCAGTTCGAGACCTCGTAGTGCCGGTAGCCGGCCTCCCCGAGCAGCTCGCAGACGAGCTCGAACATGTCGGCCTGCAGGTCGGGATCGGGTGGGGGCCGGGTCCCGGCCGCGACCTGCCGGCCGAGCGGCGTGGCCGGCTCGATCGTGAGTGCGTAGGCGCTCACGTGCTCGGGCGCGAGCACGATCGCCTCCCGCACCGTGCGCTCCCACGAGTCGAGCGTCTCGCCCTCGGTGCCGTAGATCAGGTCGAGGCTCAGGTTCACGTACCCGGCCGCGCGGGCGGCCGCGAACGCCGCCCGGACCGACCCGGGCTGGTGCACGCGCTCGAGCGAGGCGAGCACCGCGGGGTCGAACGACTGGGCGCCGAGCGACAGCCGGTCGAAGCCCGCCTCCCGGAGCGCCCGCAGCGAGACCTCGTCCACCGTGTCCGGGTTCGCCTCGATCGTGACCTCGGCGTCGTCCACGAGATCGAACCGGTCGCGGAGGTGCGCCAGCAGCGCGCGCAGATCGGCCGGCGCGATCGTGGTGGGCGTCCCGCCGCCCAGGAAGACGCTCACGAACCCCGTGCCGCTCCAGCCCGGCGCGGCCAGCGACGCCTCTTCCAGCAGGGCTGTCAGGTAGCGCGGCTTCAAGGGGTCCAGGCCCTCGTACGCGTTGAAGTCACAGTACCCGCAGCGCGTGAGGCAGAACGGGATGTGGACGTAGATCCCGCCTGCCGCGCCGTCGAGGGTGCCGTGGTCGCTCATCGCTTCGCCTTGGAGGTTTCGTCCACCCGGAGGGCGGAGATGAAGGCCTCCTGCGGAACATCCACGCGGCCGACCCGCCGCATGCGCTCCTTCCCCTTCTTCTGGGTCTCCAGCAGCTTGCGCTTGCGCGTGATGTCCCCGCCGTAGCACTTGGCCAGGACGTCCTTGCGCTTGGCCTTCACGGTCTCCCGCGCGATCACCTTCGAGCCGATCGTGGCCTGGATCGCGACGTCGAACAGCTGCCGGGGGATCAGCTCCTTCAGCCGCTCCGTCATCTGCTTGCCGTACTGGTACGCCTTGTCGCGGTGCACCACGGCGCTGAACGCGTCCACCGGCTCGCCGTGGAGCAGCACGTCGACGCGGACCAGCTTGGCCTCCTGGAACCCCCACGGCTCGTAGTCCAGGCTTGCGTACCCACGGGTCTTGGACTTCAGCTGGTCGAAGAAGTCGAACACGATCTCGGCCAGCGGCAGGACGTAGTGCACCTCGACGCGCTCGGGGGTGAGGTACTGCATGTCGACCATCTCCCCGCGCCGCGCCTGGCAGAGCTCGAAGACGGCGCCGAGGTACTCGGCCGGCGTGATCACCGTGGCGTACACGATCGGCTCCTCGACCGCGTCGTAGCCGCCCGGCGGCATCTCGGCCGGGTTGTGCACCACGATCGTCTCGCCATCGGTGAGCACGTGGAACTCCACGTTGGGCGCCGTCGAGATCAGCTCGAGGTCGAACTCGCGCTCGAGACGCTCGCGCACGATGTCCATGTGGAGCAGCCCGAGGAACCCGACCCGGAACCCGAACCCGAGCGCCTGCGAGGTCTCCGGCTCGTACACCAGCGCCGAGTCCGACAGCTTGAGCTTGTCCAGCGCCTCGCGGAGCTCGCTGTAGTCGCCGCCCTCCGCGGGGAACAACCCGGACCAGACCATCGGCCTCGGCTCGCGGTAGCCGGGCAGCGGCTCGACGGCGCCGGCCTTGCCGGCCAGCGTGATCGTGTCGCCCACCTTGGCCTGGTGCACGTCCTTGAGCCCGGTCACCAGGTAGCCGACCTCGCCCGGTCCGAGCGCGTCGACCGGCGTCGCCTCGGGCGCCATCACGCCGGCCTCCTCGGCCTCGGACGTCACGCCGGTGGCGAACATCCGGATCCTCGCGTTGCTCGGCAGCACGCCGTGCTTGACCCGCACATAGGTGATCACGCCGCGGTACGTGTCGAACGCGGAGTCGAAGATCAGCGCCTGCAGGGGCGCGTCCACCTCGCCCCGCGGCGGCGGCACCTCGGCGACCACCGCCCGCAGGAGCTCGGGCACGCCCTCCCCCGTCTTCGCGCTGACGTGCAGGATGTCCGACGGGTCCCGATCGAGCAGGTGCGCCAGCTCGTCGGCGCGTCGGTCCGGCTCCGCGGCCGGGAGGTCGATCTTGTTCAGCACCGGCACGATCGTCAGCCCCGCGTCGCGCGCCAGGTGGAAGTTCGCCAGCGTCTGCGCCTCGAGGCCCTGGGCGGCGTCGACCAGCAGCACCGCGCCCTCGCAGGCGGCGAGCGACCGCGAGACCTCGTAGGTGAAATCGACGTGCCCCGGGGTGTCGATCAGGTTCAGCTCGTAGCCGTCGTGCAGGAGCCGCACGGCCTGCGCCTTGATCGTGATCCCCCGCTCGCGCTCCAGGTCCATCTTGTCGAGGTACTGCGCGCGCATCTCACGGCCCTCGACCGTGTGGGTGAGCTCCAGCATCCGGTCGGCCAGCGTCGACTTGCCGTGGTCGATGTGCGCCACGATGCAGAAGTTGCGGATCCGGGAGCTGTCGGTCGGCACGGGGCCCATGGTACGGGGGGGTGAGGTCCCCGCCTGGTCGAGGCCGGGCGGCTGGTAGCCTGGTCGGCCGTATGGCCAACATCAAGTCGCAGATCAAGCGGAACAAGCAGAACGCCGTCCGCCACGAGCGGAACACGGCGGTCAAGAGCGCCCTGAAGACCTCCCAGAAGAAGGTCCATGCCGCGGCCGCCTCGGGCGACGCGGAGGCCGCCACCGCCGCCCAGCGCGACGCCGCGCGGGCGTTGGACAAGGCCGCCAGCAAGGGCGTCCTCCACAAGCGCACCGCGGCCCGCCGCAAGAGCCGGCTGGCCAGGTCGGTCAACGCCGCAGCGTCGTCCTAGCACGTCCCCCGCGACCGGCTAGGCCGCGTCGGTACCTGCGATCGTCGCCACGAGGACCGGCATCACGATGTCCCCGGTCGTGCCCGATTTCAGGGCGCGGTCGGTCTCGGTGATGCGGTCGTGCAGGTCGACCAGCTCGTCCAGCGAGAAGTTGCGTGCCTGCTGGGCGTAGCGCCGGGCCTGCCAGTCGAACCGCAGCCCGGCGCGACGGGCAAGCTCGGTGGGTGGCAGCCGATCCGGGAGCGAGCGCACCCTGATCAGGTCGCGGAGGCGGCTAGAGATGCCGCCGAGGACCTTGAGTGCGTCGTCGCCGCCTTCCTCGATCGAGCGGAGCGCCCGGATCGCCCCCGGGAGGTCCTTGCCGAACGCCCGGTCGCACAGGTCCCAGGTCCGCTGCTCCCCGAGACCGCGGAACTGCCCGTGGACCTCGCGGGGCCCGATGCGGGTGCCCGGGAACGCCCCGCCGAGCTGATCGATCGAGGCCGCGAGCTGGCCGAGGTCTTCGCCGATCGTCTCGACCAGGGCGCGGGCGCCGGGAGCGGTGAGCTCGATGCCGCCGGACCTCGCCCGCTGGGCGACCCACCCCTCGAGCTCCTTGCGCTGGACCTGGACGCGCCGGATCTCGCCGACGGGCTCCACCAGCTTCTGGAGGGCAGCGGGCACCTTCCCGCGCTCGGCCACGGTGCAGCAGAGCACGAGCGGCGCTTCGGGGTCGGGCGCCGCCAGGTAGGCGGACAGCTCCTGCACGGCGTCCTTGGGCAGGTTGCGGCAGTCCGAGACCAGGAGCGCCCGCCGCCCGCCGAACAGCGACGGCGTGGCCAGGTCCTGGAGCTCGCCGCCCTCCCACGACCCGGCATCGACCTCGGTGGGTTGCAGGTCGCCCAGGCGTTCCAGGGCGACCTCGCGCAACAGGAAGGGGTCCTCGCCCCAGAGCAACAGGACGGGCGCGACCGCCTTCTTCGCCATCGGCACGGACGCTACCACCGGTGTCCGACCCTGCCGGAACCACTCCAGTGCGGTAGGCCATCCTGCCGATAACCCTCCGAGACACGATGGCCACGCATGGCCACGGACGCGGTGGAAGGAGCCACGGGCGTGCTCGCGAGCAGACAGCGGAAGATCTCGAAGATGCGGAACGAGGCTTCCGCGCTGCGCGAGGCGGCGCAGGAATGCGAGACGGACCTGGCCCAGGGCGTCGAGAGGATGGGCGGGTACGCGGAGACGTTCCGCTTCCTCGCCGACGAGCTCGAGGCCAAGATCGCCGAGCTCGAGGGAGCCGGCGGGGCCACCCCGGCGACACCGAGCCTCCAGAGCGACGTGGCCTAGCCCGAGTTCGGATCGCTCAGGGAGCCGACGAGGACCCCGACCGCGGCAGGACCGCGCGCATCTCCCAGGCTCGCGCCGCGGTGACCGGGAGGCGGATCACGACGCCGGGACCACGGCTCTCGACGAAGGCCGCGCCGCGCGTCTCACCGAGATACCGGGGCGCGATCGCCTGGCGCGCCGCGCGGACCGCCTCCGGATCGCGGTCCAGCGCCACACGCCCAGAGACCTTGACGCCTCGGAACGGGGGGACCGTCTCGAACACGGTCAGCACGGCCCGATCGTCGGCAGCGAGGTACGCGGCCTTCGGGTCGTCGGCCGCCACGGTGACCTCGAACGCCACCTCCGTGCAGCGGAACCACACGGGAGAGACGTCCGCCGTGCCATCGGGCCGGTAGGTGAGGAGCGCGGCCGGCGATGGAGCGTCCAGGAGCGAACGGACGTCGTCGAGCTTCATCGCGGCGATGGTATCCGTGCGGGCCGAACTCGATCGCTAGGACGCCCAGCGTTCGAGCTCGACGTTGAGCAGCCACCACGCGAACGTCAGGAGCACGAGGATGCCGGCCGGCACGACGAGCCACAGACCGCGGCGCCGTCGATCCACGCTCCAGCCGATGAGCACGGCTGCGAGCAGCAAGGCCGCACCCACGAGGAACGCCGCGAACGACGGGAGATCCTCCCCGTCGTGCGGGCCGGTTCCCACGTAGTAGGCCGCACCCCGGACGAAGCAGGCGAACGACGCGACACCGAGCACCCCCGAGAGGACGAGGCGGAGCTTCGCCGAGCGCGTCACGTTGCGGACGCTAGGGGACGACGACGCGCGGATGGTCACGCGCTCGTGGCGAAGGTGCGGAGATATCGCAGCGGACGGAACGGTGCCGTGTTTGAAGTGCCGCGTGGCTGGGGAGGGTCGGGGGGTCAGACCTGGTCCGGGAGGGATCGACGATGACGGGGAGGTCGAGAGCCGAGGACGCTCCACACGCGTTCGGTGACGAGGGGCGCGATGAGAGGCGCGAGCCGCTCGGTGAGCTCGAGCTGTTGGAACGTCGCGAACTCCTGTCCTGGGTGGGTGAGCACCTGCCTGAGGTGCGGA
>DATBJQ010000016.1:0-19237 GCA_036556385.1 Actinomycetota bacterium
TGCATCGCAGGAGCCTCCACGTGGCCAGCAGCGTGCCCTTGCAGGCGCCGTGCGTGCGGATCGCCGTCAGCGCGTAGCTGCTGCACGACGGGTAGTACTTGCACCGCCCGCCGAAGGCACCCGAGAAGGTCACCTGGTACACCCGGATCGCGCCCGCCAGCAGGACCCGGGCGGGCGCGCCGACGGCCCAGAGGGTTCGTCGAACAGCGCTCACGGGCGCGTCACCTGACGGAGCAGCTCGGTCATCTCGGCCACCAGATCCTGCGTCTGCGCCCCCTCGATCGCCTCGCGGGCGACCAGGACGGCGTCGTATCCCTGCTCGACCTGCGGAGCGACCTGTCGCCATGCCGCCCGCAGGATGCGCCGCGCTCGGTTCCGCTGGACCGAGCCGCCGACACGACGGCCGGCGACGACGGCGGAGGACCCGGAGCCGGGCGCGAGCAACAGTACCACCCGCTCTCCGTGCGCCGATCGTCCGTCGCGGAACACCCGTCGCACCTCCGAGGCGCGCACCGTGGCGCCCGTCGTCGCAGGTCAGACGGCCAGTCGGGCGCGACCCTTGCGCCGGCGGGCCGCCAGGATCGACCGTCCGGCCCGTGTCCGCATACGGTGCCGGAAGCCGTGCACCTTCGCGCGGCGCCGGTTGTTGGGTTGGTACGTGCGCTTTCCCTTGGCCATCGGACGGTTCCTTCGGGGTCGGTCGACGGCTCGTCGACGTGGCTTCGAACGCTCGTGGGCCGGCGCGTGACCGGCGGCCCGGGAGTCTACCGCGACCGTATCCACGCTGGCCAAGCCCCTTGACAACAGAAAGAGTGCCAAGACCCCGCGGGTGACGTGCGGTGTGGAAAACGCCCGTGCTATCGTCCCCGACGCCCTTCCCCCCGGGACCAGGGGCTCGGACCGCTCCGGGTGCGACCAAGGCCCTCCCGATGTGTTGTCCACCGGTGTGGAAAGGTCTTGTGGAATAGGCATGTCGGCCGCGTACGCGGAACACGAAGCGCTCGAGACCTGGTCACGCGTCCTCGAGCGGGCCCACGCCGAGCTCCCCGACACCACGATCGTGATGTGGTTCTCCGACGTGCGTCCGATCGGGTTCGACGGTGACGTCCTGACCCTGGGTGTGCCCAGTACGCTCGTTCGAGAGCGCTTGCAGCACAACCATCTTTCCCTGATCGAGGAGGCCGCCGCGTCCTCGCGCGGGCGGGCGGTGAAGATCGAGTTCGAGGTCGAGGAGGGGCTGCGGCCCCCCGAGGAGCGCGAGGAGCAACCGGCCCCCGCGTCCTTCGCGGCGATCGGCGCCCCCGAGACTTCCACGCCGGCGCGGGGGAGCGGGCGCGGGGCCGAGCTGGGGGCTCCCGGGCTCCCGTTCCCCAACTACACCTTCGACGCCTTCGTCCCGGGGCCCTCGAACCGGTTCGCCCACGCGGCCGCGATGGCCGTGGCCGAGGCGCCTCCGTCCACGGCGTACAACCCGCTGTTCATCTACGGCGGGGTGGGACTGGGCAAGACCCACCTCTTGATCGCCGTCGGCCATCACATGCATCGGCTCAGCCCCGGCACGCGCGTGAAGTACGTGACGTCCGAGCAGTTCGTCACCGAGTTCATCAAGTCCGTCCGCGAGCGCCAGGGCGAGCGGTTCCGACAGCGGTACCGCGAGGTCGACGTGCTGCTCGTCGACGACATCCAGTTCCTCGCCAAGCGCGAGGAGACGCAGACCGAGTTCTTCCACACGTTCAACCATCTGCACGCGGGCGCGAAGCAGATCGCGATCGCGTCGGATCGGCCGCCCCACGAGCTCAGCGGGCTCGAGGAGCGCCTCGTGAACCGGTTCCGGTGGGGGCTCTGCGTCGACGTCCAGCCGCCCGACCTCGAGACGCGCATCGCGATCCTGCAGCTCAAGGCCGAACGCGAGCACCTCACGGTGCCCCACGAGGTGATCGAGTTCGTGGCCTCGAAGTTCGACCAATCGGTCCGCGAGCTCGAGGGCGCCCTGGTGCGCGTGGTGGCGTGGTCCGAGCTCACCGCTCAGCCGATCGACCAGCAGCTCGCGGAGCGGGCGCTCCAGGACCTGATCCCGCAGACCGAGCACGAGATCCCGCCGCAGCTGATCATGGAGGAGACCGCGACGTACTTCTCGCTGTCCACCGGGGACCTGACGTCGAAGTCCCGGTCGCGACCCCTGACCCAGGCGCGCCACATCGCGATGTACCTGATGCGCGACTGCACGGCGCTCTCGCTGGTCAAGATCGGCGAGATCTTCGGCGGCCGCGACCACACGACCGTCCTGCACGGGATCAAGAAGGTGGAGGACGAGATGCGGGCGCGGGACGCCACGTTCCGCCAGGTGCAGGACCTCACGCGCATCGTGCGCGGACGGGTCCGGGGAGCCGCGTGAGCGTTGTGGGAAACGCGGTGGGGATCGGTGCACGCTCCGTGTCACTCTCGACCGGGCGCCCGGAGCGACAGAGGTTCTTCACCGACCGTCACCATGTCCCACAGGCGGACTACGCTGCGGCGATGGGTGGGTTGTCCACGGTTCCACCGAGCCCACCACCGCTGTTCATGAAGAAGGAAAACCAGGATCAGGGGGTGTCCACCACGTGAAGTTCCGATGCGATCGAGATGCGCTCTCCGACGCGCTCCAGACGGTGCAGCGAGGCGTGTCCTCCCGCCCGGGGATCCCGGCGCTGACAGGCGTGCTGCTCGAGGCGGAGGAGGAAGGTCGGCTGACGCTCACCACGACCGATCTCGAGGTGTCGGCACGCCTCGCGATCGACGTGCAGGTCTCGGAGGCCGGCACGGCGCTGGTCCCCGCACGTCTGCTGGGCGACACGGTGAAGTCGTTGTCGGACGCTCCGGTCGAGTTCGAGACGGACCGCTCGCAGGCGCAGCTGCGGTGCGCCGCGTACGAGGGGGTCCTGCGCCTGCTGCCGGCCGAGGACTTCCCGGGGCTCCAGGATCCGGGCGGCACGCGGGTCGAGGCCAACGCGGCGGCGTTCGCCGAGACGGCGGGGCAGGTCGGGCGCGCGGCGAGCCGCGACGAGGCCCGCCCGGTGCTCACGGGCGTGCTGGTGGAGGTGTCCCGCGAGGGCTGCGTCCTGGTGGCCACCGACTCGTACCGCCTCGCGGTCCGCGACCTGGTCGCCTCGGCCGACGGCGAGGCGCGGGCGATCGTGCCCGAGCGCGCCCTCGCCGAAGCCGGCCGCGCGGCCGCGGCGGACGAGAAGGGCACGGTCGAGATCATGGTCGACGAGGCCCAGGTGTCGTTCCGGATCGGCGGCCTGACGCTCACGTCGCGGCTGATCGAGGGCGAGTTCCCGAACTACCGCCAGCTGCTTCCCGAGGGCCACGAGAGCCGGCTCACCGTGTCACGGCAGCAGCTGCTGGACGCGGTGCGCCGCGTCGGACTCCTCGCTCGCGACACCACGCCCGTCCGCCTCGAGTTCAACGCGCTCGGGGTTCGCCTGTCCAGCTCGAGCCCCGACGTCGGCCAGGCGGTCGAGACGGTGGAGGCTCGGTACGAAGGTGAGGACCTCACGGTCGCGTTCAACCCCCAGTACCTGATCGACGGGCTCACGGCGACGGTGGGTGAGTCGATCCGTCTCGACGTCCGCGACGGGCTCAAGCCGGGCGTCGTGCACGGGGACGGCGACGAGTACACGTACCTCGTGATGCCCGTGCGGCTCCCCGCCGCGGTGCCCTGATCCCGCGACGCCGGGCTTCCCCGCCATGCGGTTGTCGTGGGTCGAGCTCCGGGACTTCCGCAACCACGCCCACACCGAGCTCCGGGAGATCCCCGACGGGCTGATCGTGGCGGTCGGCCCGAACGGCGAGGGCAAGACCAACCTGCTGGAGGGCATGTACGTCCTGTACGCGCTCGGGACGCCGCGGGCGGGGAGCTCGGAGCCGCTCGTGCGCGACGGCGCCGAGGCCGGATACGCGCGCGGCGAGTTCGAGACGCTCGGCGGCCGCGTCCTGGTCGAGGTCGAGGTCCGGCGGCGCGGCGCGAACCGCGTCCAGGTCAACCGCTCGCCCGTGCGCCGTAAGCGCGACCTGCGACGGCAGGTGCGCGCGGTCCTGTTCGGGCCGTTCGACCTGCCGGTGGTGATCGGCGACCCGGCGAAGCGGCGCGGGTTCCTGGACGAGGCGATCGTCGCGCTGCAGCCCGCGCACGACACGCTCAGCTCCTCGTACGACCGGGTGCTGCGGCAACGGAACCGTCTCCTGAAGGAGGGCGCCGGTCCCGGCGCGCCACCCGACCTGGAGGCATGGGACGAACAGCTCGTCACGGCGGGCGCGGCGTTGATCGAGGCGCGTTCCTCGGCCGTGCACGCCCTGGCGCCGTTCGCGCGCGAGGAGTTCGAGCACCTCGCCGGGTACCGGCTCGACGTCCGGTACGCGCCGAACGTGGCCGCCGGCGCGTCATCCGGGACGAGCCGGCCGGAGCTGGAGGATGCGTTCCGTGCCCAGCTTCGCTCGCGTCGCGACGACGAGCTGCAGCGCCGGGCCTCGCTCGTCGGACCGCACCGCGACGATCTCGAGCTGGTGGTCCGCGAGCTGGGCGCTCGCAGCGCCGGCTCGCACGGGGAGACGTGGGCCGCGGCGCTCTGCCTGCGGCTCGGGTTGGCCGGGGCCGTGGAGCGCGAGCTGGGGGAGCCCCCGCTGCTGCTCGTGGACGATCCCTACAGCGCGCTCGACCCTCGACGCCGAGACCGGATCGGGGAGCGGCTCGCCGCCCGGGCGGGCACCGTGGTGATCAGCGTGGCCGACGAGGCGGACGTGCCGGCCCGTGCGGTGGCCGTGTGGGACGTGCAGGCCGGCACCGTTCAGGCGCGCGCGCGGACCGGAGGAGGGTGAGGGCGTGCCGCATTCGAAGGGCTTCGCGAAGCGCAAGGACGAGCGGTCCGGGGACCCGGTCAGCATCGGCGCAGTGGTCGACGGGCTGCTGCAGGAGGACGAGTTCGCCCGCGGGCTCCCGGTCGCGCGGCTCGCGCGCGCTTGGCCGGAGCTGGTGGGGGAGCGCCTCGCGAAGGCCACGCAACCCGTCTCCCTGGAGGGCGGCGTGCTCACCGTCCGCGCCACCGACGGCCCCTGGGGATCGCAGGCCCGGTCGCTGGCCGAGGAGATCCGCCGGCGGGCCGACGACGCCTTGGGCGGAGATGCCGTCCGGAACATCCGTGTCGTGGTGACCGATGGACGAAACCGCAGGTGAACGCCACGATTCTGTGACCTGGCTCACGGTGAGGAGACCCGCCGTCCGGTAGGATGGGAGGCGTTCCAGCCACACCGTGCGACCACCGCGCACGCCCCCCGCCCGGCCTTCCCGGCGGGTGCCGCGCGGCCCCGATCGGAGGACGTTTGGCGACCGCTGCGAAGACCGAACCGAAGACCACGCCCGGTACCACCGCGTCCGCGAAGACCTCGACCCGCACCACCGCCAAGACCCGGACGCCACGGAAGCGCTCCGGCTACGACTCCAGCAACATCCAGGTCCTGGAGGGCGTCGAGCACGTCCGGCTCCGCCCCGGCATGTACATCGGGACCACCAGCTCCCGAGGCTTGCACCACCTCGTGTACGAGGTCGTGGACAACGGGATCGACGAGGTGATGGCGGGTCGGGCCAACAGGATCGTGGTCACGATCCACGCCGACGGCTCGGTCAGCGTCACCGACGACGGCGCCGGCATCCCCGTCAAGGCGATCCCGGGCGCGAAGGACCGCCGGCCGGCGGTCGAGGTCGTCCTCACCACGCTCAACGCGGGCGGCAAGTTCGGCGGCGGCGGGTACCGGATCTCGGGTGGACTCCACGGCGTGGGCGTCTCGGTGGTGAACGCGCTGTCCGAGCGCATGACCGCCGACATCCAGCGCGAGGGGTTCACCTGGCACCAGGAGTACGCCCGGGGCAAGGCCACGAAGAAGCTGGCGAAGGGCAAGGCCACGACGAAGACCGGCACCACGATCCGGTTCTGGCCGGACCCCGAGATCTTCACCGAGTCCAGGGAGTTCGACCGCAAGCTCTTGGCGGAGCGCCTGCGCGAGCTCGCGTTCCTGAACAAGGGCGCCGAGATCCAGCTCGTCGACGAGCGCGACGGCGGCTCGAAGGAGGTCTTCCGTGCCAACGGCGGCCTGGTCGACTTCGTGAAGTACCTGGCGCAGGGCAAGGACACCGCCACGCGCGTGATCGCGATCGAGACGAAGGCCGACGACGCCGAGATCGAGCTCGCGATGCAGTGGACCACCGGGTACGCCGAGTCGGTGTACTCGTTCGCGAACACGATCAACACCCACGAGGGCGGGATGCACGAGGAGGGCCTGAAGAAGGCGCTCACGAACGTGCTGAACCGCTACGCGCGCGCCAAGGGTCTCCTGAAGGAGAAGGAGGACAACCTGATCGGCGAGGACGTCCGCGAGGGCCTCGTCTGCATCATCTCGGTGAAGCTGCGCGATCCCCAGTTCGAGGGCCAGACCAAGACGAAGCTCGGCAACGCGTCGATGCGATCGCTCGTGGAGACCACGGTGAACGCCCAGCTGGCCGAGTGGCTCGAGGAGCACCCCACCGAGGCGCGCCGCGTGGTCTCGAAGGGTCAGCAGGCCGCCAAGGCGCGTCTGGCCGCGAAGCAGGCGCGCGACCTCACGCGCCGCAAGTCGTTCCTGGAGGGCGGCAGCCTGCCGGGCAAGCTGGCCGACTGCCAGCTCAACGACCCGGGCTCGTGCGAGCTCTACATCGTGGAGGGCGACTCGGCCGGCGGCTCCGCCAAGGGCGCGCGGAACCCGGCCACCCAGGCGATCCTGCCGATCCGCGGCAAGATCCTGAACGTCGAGAAGGCGCGCCTGCACAAGACGCTCGAGAACCTCGAGATCCAGGCGCTGATCACGGCGATCGGCACCGGCATCGGCGACGAGTTCGACCTGGAGAAGGCCCGCTACCACCGCGTCGTGATCATGGCCGACGCCGACGTCGACGGCGCCCACATCCGCACGCTGCTGCTCACGTTCTTCTTCCGGAACATGCGCGAGCTGATCGACGCAGGATTCGTCTACCTGGCCCAGCCGCCGCTGTACCTCGTGAAGGACGGCAAGGAGCAGCGGTACTTCTACACGGAGCGCGAGTGGGACGACTGGCGCTCGGCGAACGGGAACGGTCGCAAGCTGGAACCCCAGCGGTTCAAGGGGCTGGCCGAGATGGACGCCACGCAGCTGTGGGACACCACGATGGATCCCGATCGCCGCACGCTGCTGCAGGTCACGCTGGATGACGCCGCCACGGCGGACCGGCTGTTCACCGTGCTGATGGGCGAGGACGTCCCGTCCCGCCGCGAGTTCATCGAAGCCAACGCGAAGTACGTCGAGCACCTCGACGTCTAGGAGCCCCGGTCACCATGTCGCAGAACCTGTTCGCGGGCCGCGTCGAGCCCGTCCAGCTCGAGGAGGAGATCCAGCGCTCCTACCTCGACTACGCCATGTCCGTCATCGTCGGACGCGCGCTCCCGGACGTCCGCGACGGTCTGAAGCCGGTCCACCGCCGGATCCTCTGGTCGATGTTCGAGCAGGGCCTGCGCCCCGACCGGCCGTACCGGAAGTCGGCCAACGTGGTCGGCGGCGTCATGAGCAAGTACCACCCCCACGGCGACACCGCGATCTACGACGCCCTGGTCCGCATGGCGCAGGACTTCTCGCTGCGCTATCCGCTGATCGACCCGCACGGCAACTTCGGCTCGGTCGACGGCGACCCCGCCGGCGCTTCCCGCTACACCGAGTCGCGCCTGGGCGCGTTCGCGATGGAGATGCTCCGGGACATCGAGTCCGACACGGTGGACTTCGTCCCCAACTACGACGGCTACGAGCAGGAGCCCACGGTCCTGCCGAGCCGGTTCCCCAACCTGCTGGTCAACGGCGCCGGCGGCATCGCCGTGGGCATGGCCACCAACATCCCCCCGCACAACGCGCGCGAGGTGATCGACGCCGTGATCCACACGATCGACCACCCGGACGCCACGCCGGCCGAGCTGATGAGGTTCGTGAAGGGACCGGACTTCCCCACGGGCGCCACGATCATCGGCTCGCAGGGCATCAAGGACGCCTACGAGACCGGTCGCGGCTCGATCAAGGTCCGCGCCGTGGCCACGATCGAGGAGGGCACCCAGGGTCGTTCGACGATCGTGGTCTCCGAGCTGCCGTACCAGGTGAACAAGGCGCGCCTGGCCGAGAAGATCGCGGAGCTCGTGAAGGCGGGCAAGGTCAAGGACATCGCGGACGTCCAGGACCACTCCAGCGGCCGCGAGGGGATGCGGCTGGCGATCGTGCTCAAGCGCGGCGCCAACCCGCACGTCGTCCTGAACCAGCTCTACAAGAACACGCAGCTGCAGGACAGCTTCGGGGTCATCATGCTCGCGCTGGTCGACGGCGTGCCGCGCACGCTCAACCTGGCCGAGATGGTCGGGTACTACGTCGATCATCAGGTCGACGTCGTCACGCGGCGGACCCGCTTCGAGAAGGGCAAGCGCGAGGATCGCCTGCACATCGTCGAGGGGCTGCTGATCGCCCTCGATCATCTGGACGAGGTCATCGCCATCATCCGCGGCTCGCAGGACGCCGAGGAGGCGCGGACCAAGCTCATGAAGAAGTTCAAGCTGAGCGAGATCCAGGCCAACCACATCCTCGACATGCCGCTGCGGCGGTTGACCCGCCTGGCCCGCGAGGAGCTCGACGGCGAGAAGAAGGAGCTCGTCGAGCGCATCAAGTACCTGGAATCGCTGCTCAAGAGCCCCAAGAAGCTGCGCGGCGTCATCAAGGATGAGCTCACCGCGATCCGGCAGAAGCTCGGGGACGCCCGACGCACGAAGATCCATCCGGACGAGGGCGAGCTCGACGTCGAGGACCTGATCGCCGAGGAGGACGTGGTCCTCACGGTGAGTCGCGCCGGCTACATCAAGCGCCACGCCGTGGACACGTTCCGCCGGCAGGGCCGCGGCGGGAAGGGGATCCGCGGCGCGAACCTGAAGGAAGAGGACGTGGTCGCGAACGTCTTCACCACCACGACGCACCACTGGCTCCTGGTGTTCACGACGCAAGGGAAGGTCTACCGGGTCAAGGTTCACCAGGTCCCCGACTCGTCGCGGACCGCCCGCGGTGTCTACGCGGCCAACCTGCCGGGGGTCGTCGTCAGCACGGACGAGCGCATCAGCGCCGTGCTGGACCTGAAGGAGTACGAGGAAGGGCGCTTCCTCCTGTTCGCCACCCGTCGCGGCATGGTGAAGAAGACGGCCCTGCCCGAGTACGACTCGCCCCGCACCGGGCTGGCGGCGATCAACCTGAAGCCCGGCGACGAGCTGATCGACGTGAAGCTGACCGACGGGGCGGACGACGTGTTCCTCGTCTCGCGGCAGGGCAAGGCGATCCGCTTCAAGGAGACGCTCGCCCGGCCGATGGGGCGGGCCACCGCCGGCGTGATCGGCATCCGCGTCGCCGAGGACGACGAGGTCATCTCGCTCGGCCTCGCGTCGATGGGCGAGGAGATGATCAGCGTCACGCAGCAGGGGTACGGGAAGCGGTCGAAGCTGGCCGACTATCCGGTCAAGGGCCGCGGCGGCAAGGGCGTGATCGGCCACCAGCTCACGAAGAAGACCGGCTTGCTCGCGGGCGCGTTCGTCGGCACGAAGGACCAGGACCTGCTCACGATCTCGTCGGCCGGCAAGGTGCAGCGCGTGGCGGCCGCGGACATCCGTCGCGTGGGTCGTGCCAGCCAGGGCGTCCGCACGATGCGGGTCGAGGACGGCGAGACGGTCGCGGCGATCGCGCCGGTGATCCTCCAGATGGACGAGGAGTAGGCCCGGCTCCCGGAAGGGCCTGCTTTCAGAAGGCCAGCCCCACCAGCGTCCACAGCGTGAACACGGTGGCGGTGACGCCGAGCGTCAGGCCCAGCCACATCCCGGCGATCGCGCGCACCGTGAGCGACGTGCCGCCCACCAGGCCCCGGCGTGCCAGCAGCCCGCCCCAGATCGCGACCCCGGCGATCGCGAACAGACCGGTGAGGTAGATCGCCAGCCGCCACCCCTGCGGGACGACCACGACCAGCAGGATCAGCACCGGCACGGCGGGCACGGACGCCAACGCAAGCAGCCAGCCGCGTCGTGCCGAGCGGTCGGGGTCCTCCACGCGGGCATCATCGCAGGGGGGTTCGGCGCTAGGCTCCGGTCGTGCACATCGTCGCGTGGACCGTCGTGGTGCTCGGCTCCGCGCTCGTCGTCGTCACGGCGTTCGTCCTGCGGTCCAGGCTCCCGCGGGTCGCGACCGATCTCCTCCTGGCGCTCGGCGGTCTCACGATCGGGGTGGGCGGCCTGCTGCTCTTCGACGACGTGAGCGTGGTCCAATGGATCCTCACGCCGCTGCTGCTGGCGGTCTGGGCCGTCGCGCACGCGCGAGCGATGTTCGCGGGCGCGGGTCCCTTGCGCACGTAGGCGATCGCTCGCGCAGCCGCTTGCCTTGCGCGTTCCGGCCCCGATGTGCGACTACGCTATCCATCTCGGAAACGAGGATGGCAACCACGGCCGACGACCCCATCACGCACGAGCAGGCGCTCCCCGACGCGCCCGCGATCGACCTGCCGGTTCCCGGCAGCGTGCCCGACCAGGCTCCGGTGACGGTGACCCCGGGGCGCGCCGCGCGTGGCCGGGGCGAGGGGGGCACCCGCACCCCGCGCCCACGCCCGTTCGGCCCTCGCCGCACGCGCGTGACGATCCGGAGCTTCGGGGTCCTGTCGGTGCTGAAGTTCTCGCTGCTCTTCTACCTGTGCGCGATGCTCGTGATCTGGCTCGCGTTGCTGCTGATCTTCCTGGTGCTGCAGGCGGGCGGCGTGATCGACACGACGGAGGAGTGGCTCTCGTGCGTCGTGAACGAGCCGATCGGGACCACCGGGCAGTGCGTGCCCGTCGAGATCGACGGCGTGCAGCTGTTCACCTGGCTGTTCGTCGGCGCCATGGTCATGGCCGGCATCCTGGCCCTGATCAACATGTTCGTGGCGATCATGTACAACCTGATCAGCGACCTGATCGGGGGGGTCAGCGTCACCCTCGCCGAGCGCCGGCGCCCCTGAGGACCGTCCCGTTGACGGCGTTTCCGAGGGCCGCGTAAGGTTCCGCACCTTGGGCCTGTAGCTCAGCTCGGTTAGAGCGCTTCCCTGATACGGAAGAGGTCGATGGTTCAAGTCCATCCAGGCCCACCACGGTCATCCGCGTCGTCCATCCGCTACCGTGTTCGTGCGGCCCGAGCGCGGCCGCCCGAAGGGGAGTAGCTCTCCGCGGAGGCGTCGTCATCTCGGCCACACGGCCCGGCGCCCCGACCGCACACGCTGCGGGCAGCGAGACCATCGGCGATCCGCCGGAGGAGACTCGATGCTCGCGTTCCAGGCAGTGCGGGGTGTCAACGTCGCATCGATCGCAGCGGAGGAGACCCAGCGCTACGCGGCGTTCGAGGTCTCGCCCGCCGTCTGGGTGGCCTTCGTCGCCCTGATCGTGCTCCTGCTGGTGGCCGACCTGCTGCTCGTGCACCGCACGCCGCACGTCATCTCGCTGAAGGAGGCCGCGTTCGAGTCGGCCGTCTGGATCGCGCTGGGGCTCGCGTTCACCGGCGTGATCCTTGCCTGGCAGGGGGGAACGGCCGCGGGCGAGTACCTCACCGGGTACGTGATCGAGAAGAGCCTCTCGGTCGACAACGTCTTCGTCTGGGCCGTGATCTTCGGGTACTTCGCCGTCCCGCCCGAGTTCCAGTTCCGCGTGCTCTTCTGGGGGATCTTCGGGGCGCTCGTGCTGCGGGCCGGCTTCATCTTCGCGGGGGTCGCCCTCCTCGAGCGGTTCGACTGGGTCCTCTACGTGTTCGGGGCTCTCCTCGTGGTGGGGGCCTATCGGATCGCGCGGCACGACGAGACCGAGCTGCATCCCGACGCGAACCCCGCGCTCAGGCTCCTCCGACGGATCGTGCCTTCCACCACCGAGTACGACGGGCAGAAGCTGTTCACCCGGCGGAGGGGGAGGTTGCTCGCGACCCCGCTGTTCGCCGTGCTCGTCCTCGTGGAGTCGACCGACGTGGTCTTCGCGATCGACTCGATCCCCGCGATCCTCGCCGTCAGCCGGGAGCAGTTCATCGTGTTCGCGTCCAACGCGTTCGCGATCCTTGGGCTGCGCGCCCTCTACTTCTGCCTGGCCGGCATGGCGGACTCGTTCCGGTACCTGAACGTCGGCCTCGGGGCGATCCTCGCGTTCGTGGGCGCGAAGATGCTGCTCGCCGACGTGGTCCACCTCCCGACCTGGGTCAGCTTGAGCGTGATCGCGGGGGTGATGGGGGTCGCGATCGCGGCCTCGATCCTGGTGGACCGTCGGGAAGCTCGGGCAGCCCAGGACGCCGATCGCCCCTCCGTGGATGGCTGACCTGGGGCTTCCGCGCCGTTGTCGCCAGGCGATAGGCTCGGGGTCCACACGTCACGACCGAGGGTTGAGAAGGGGGAGGGGTCCCATGTCCGACGAGGACGAGGTGACGGAGGAGAAGAAGGGCGGATTCTTGGGCAAGCTCATGAAGCTCGCCATCATCGGAGCCATCATCACGGCCGTGGTCATGTTCTTCCGCCGCCGGAAGGGTTCCGACCTGGACGACGTCGAGTGGCAGGAGCTCCCACCGCCCGCGGGCGGCTGACGCCCGCGCTCCCTGCGTGGGCAGCGGTTCCTCACCCCGGCTGACCTCCACCCGCCTCGGCGCGGACCTCGCGCCGGGGCGGCGCGTGCCTGTGGAGCTCGCACGGTGAGCCGTCCGTGGGATCAGGCGCGCAGGGCCGCGGAGGCCTCCGGCGTCACGCTCCGGCCGTTGACGGGCCCGGACGACGTCGAGGCGATCAACGCGGTGGTGGCCGCGACCTGGGGGAGCCAGTACCTCGAGCACGAGGTGGTCCGGGCGCTCGCGTTCAGCGGGAACGTTCCGTGGGGGGCGGAGGCCGACGGCGTGGTGGTCGGGTTCGTCCTCGGCTGGGCGGGTGTGGACGAGGATGGTCTGCACGTCCATTCGCACATGCTGGCCGCCGTGCCCGACCGGCGACACGCGGGCGTCGGGTACGCGCTGAAGCTCGCGCAGCGCGCGCAGGCCCTCGACCAGGGGATCCACGTGATGCGCTGGACCTTCGATCCGATGGTGGCGCGGAACGCGTGGCTCAACCTCGGGAAGCTGGGCACCGTCGTGGACCGGTTCCAGCGCGACTTCTACGGCGACATGCGTGACGACATCAACGTGGGTGACCGCACCGACCGCTTCACGGTCCGGTGGGACCTCGAACGCGACCCGGGCCCGCGCCCGGTGCCCGCGGCGCACGAGACGGTCCCGATCCCGCCCGAGTACCACGAGCTCCGCGCCGAGGATCCCGAGGGGGCTCGCCGGCTCCGGGAGGTGGCGGCCATGGCGTTCGAGACGTACCTGGCGGCGGGACTGACCGGCGTGGCGTTCGACCGACACGAGGGCGCGTACGTGTTCGCGCGGGAGGAGGACGCTCCGTGACGCGGGTCCGGGCCGTGGAGCTGCGGCTGATCGGTCTCCCGCTGCTCCGCCCCTTCCGGACCTCCTTCGGGACCGCGACCGAGAAGGTCTGCATCCTCGCGAGGGTCGAGACCGAGCATGCCGAGGGGTGGGGGGAGTGCGTGGCCGACCTGGAGCCCGACTTCGGCCCCGAATGGAACTCCGCTTCGTGGGACTGCCTCGCGAGCTTCCTCGTCCCGCTCCTCCGGGGCGCCGGCGAGGTGACCGCCGACGACCTCGGGCGGGTGTTCGGGTCGATCCGCGGGAACCGGATGGCGAAGGCCACCCTCGTGAACGCGGTGCTGGACGCCGAGCTGCGCGAGCGCGGGACATCGCTCGCGAGCCACCTGGGCGCCGTGCAGGAGCGGGTGGCGTGCGGGGTCTCCCTCGGGATCACCGGGACCACGGACGAGCTCCGAACGCAGGTGGACGGGTACCTGGCCGAGGGCTACCGGCGGATCAAGCTGAAGATCGAGCCGGGGCTCGACCTCGAGCGCGTGGCCGCGATCCGGGCGGACCATCCGGACGCCGTCCTGTCGGTCGATGCGAACGCCGCGTACCGGCTCGAGGACGCGGACGTGTTGCGGCGGTTGGATGACTTCGGGCTGCTCATGATCGAGCAGCCGCTCGACTTCGAGGACCTCGTCGACCACGCGGAGCTCCAGCGGCTGGTGCAGACCCCGATCTGCCTGGACGAGTCGATCCGCTCGCCGGCGGACGCCCGCGCCGCGCTCCGGTTGGGGTCCTGCCGGATCGTGAACATCAAGCAGGGACGGGTCGGTGGGGTGCTCGAGGCACGGCGGGTCCACGACGTCTGCCTCGGGGCCGACGTCCCGGTGTGGTGCGGCGGCATGCTCGAGACGGGGATCGGGCGCGCCACGAACCTCGCGGTGGCGGCGATGCCGGGGTTCACCCTCCCCGGCGACACCAGCGCTTCGTCCCGCTACTTCGCCGAGGACCTGACGGAGCCGTTCACCCTGCACCCCGATGGGACGATGGCCGTGCCCGATCGCCCCGGGATCGGCGTCGTGCCGCTCCCGGAGCGGCTCGAGGCATGCACGCTCCGGCGCGAGATCCTCTGAGGCGCCGATCGTGTCAGCGGAGAAAGAGTGACAAAGCCGCGACCGTCAGGTTGACCGTCCGCGACCGCCCGGTGTACAAATCGAGACGAGAGGTCGTTGGAGCCCTCGGGTTCCGGCGGCCTCTCACTTTCTGCCCGCTTCCCACTCGTCCTTGGGCTCGTCCTTGGGCTCGTCCTTGAGCGTCCCCGCCGCGTGCGGCACGATAGGGTGACGGCCGGGCCGACCCCCGACCCCCTCCCGCATGAAGAAACGCGTCGTCCGAGCAGAAGAGTTCGAGGTCGTGGACGAGGCCGGGCACGTCCGACTGCGGATCGGGCTGTCGGGCGACGACAACCCCTTCTTCTCGCTGATGGATACCGACGGCAACGTCCGCGCCCGCTTCGGGGTGCAGGGCGACGGTGCGGCGGGGCTGGCGATCGCCGACGAGCACGGCAAGGTCCGGGCCACCCTGGGCCTGGCGTCGGACGGGTCGGCGTCGCTCGCGTTCGGGGACAAGAACGGCAGGATCCGGGCGAAGTTCGGCCTCGGGTCCGACGCCTCGCCCGCGATGGGGGTCGAGGTGGAGGGCGACGACCTCGTCCACACGTTCAGCCTGGCCGAGCAGGGGTCCCCGACGCTCGGTCTCTACGACGGGGCCGGCAAGGTGCGCGTCCGGCTCGGGCTGGCCGCCAAGGGCGCACCCGTCCTGCGGCTGCTCGACCATCAGGGCGAGCTGCGCGCCGTGGTCGGGCTGGCCAACGACGACTCGCCGTTCGTGCAGTTCCTGGACGACGGGCAGCAGCCCACGTGGACGAACCGATGAAGGCGAGAGGGGCTCGGCGGCGATGACCGGCTGGTGGACCGTCGCGTTCGTGGTCCAGTGGATCCTGCTGATCGCGTTGCTGCTGATCGTGGTCGCGCTCGCCCGGCAGGTCGGAACGCTGCACCTGCGCCTGGGCCCGCGGGGCGCCCTGGAGGTCGACGACGAGGGTCCCGTGTTGGGCGAGGCGCCGCCGCCGGCGCCGGCGCGGGCGGCCGACGGCCGGCAGGTCATGCTGGGCGGGCCGGGTCCCCGCCGGCTGGTGCTGTTCTCGTCGCCCACGTGTGGCGTCTGCAAGGAGGTCGCCCCCGCCCTCGGGCCAGCGGCGGCCACGGCCGGGCTCGCCGCGCAGGTCCTCCACGACCCCGAGGCCGAGACCGCGTGGAACGTTCCGGGGACCCCGTTCCTGGTGGTGCTGGACGAGACGGGCATGGTGCGGGCCAAGGGCACCGTGAACAACCTCGAGCAGATCGAAGGCCTGGTGGATACGGCGACCGAACGGATCGAGGAGGAGCGCGAGCGGTGGGCGAGCTGACCCAGATCGAGCGGGCGCAACGTGCGCTGGCCTCGCGGACCAGCCGGCGCAGCTTCCTGGGCACCGTGGGTCGCGGCGTCGTCGCCCTGGTGGGCGGCGGGTTCGTGGCGTCGGCCCTGGCTCCGGAGCGAGCCGAGGCGTACCACATCTGTGGTCACACCTACACGACGAACTCGTGCCCCCACCCGTACGCGCCGCTGTCGCGGACCGACGCCTACGGGTGGCCGATGCACCCCACCTACGGCTACACGGTGGACGACGAGGGAGCGCCGTTCACGAGCCCTGCGACCCAGGTGCGCCACAAGACCTGTCAGCAGTACACGCCGATGAACTACCCCTTCACGGGCAAGCCTCGGCACGGAGGCGGGTGGACGCGGTGCTGCTCGGGCCGGCTGCGACACATCCAGGACTGCTGCTCCCGCTCCGACATCCGGATCAACGGCGACTACGCGGTGCGCGGCTACTGCCCGCGGGGTCGCAAGGTCTTCTGCATCACGTACCGGGAGCTGAACGCGAAGTGCTAGACCAGGCGCTGGTCGCGGCGCTCGTCGTCGCGTCCTCCCTCGCCGGCTGGTCGGCGCTCTACGGTCCCTGAGGCCTCTCGATGGCGGAGTCCATCACGCCCGTGGTCTACGGGGGACGCTCGAGGTGGGTCGGGGCGCTCGTCGTGCATGCACTGGGTGCGACGCTCGCGGCCGCCGTGTTCGGTGCGGTGCTCGGCGCGATCGGGGCGCTGCTGGGCGCGCCGTTCGGGCGGGCCGGGCTCGTGCTGGTGTCGGCGATCGCCGTGGTCTACGCGGTCGGCACGCTGCCGCACGTGAGCGTGGCGGTCCCGCAGCTCCGCCGGCAGGTGCCCGATTGGTGGCGCACCTTCTTCTCGCCGCACGTGACCGCCTTCCTGTACGGGGCGGGGCTGGGGATCGGGTTCCTGACCTTCCTCACCGGCGGCGCGCTGGTGGTGGTCTCGGTGGCCGCGGTCGCGAGCGGCTCCCCGTGGGTCGGCGTGCTGCTGCTGGCACCGTTCGGGCTCGTGCGCGGCCTCTCGGCGATCGTCGCGGGGAACGTCACGACCGACGAGGCCGGGCCGCGCCTGGTCGACCGGCTGGTCGCCCGTCCGGATCGCTGGCGGCGGGTCGCGATCGGCGGAGTCCTCGTGGTGGTCGCGGTCCTCTCGATCACGGCGGCGACCGGGTCGTCCGACGGCTGGGCGGCGCTCGCCGTGGCGACGCTCGCCGTGACGTTCGCGTGGGCGGCCGCCGCGAAGGTGATGGGGGCGCGGCGCTGGCGCGGCGTGGTCGCGGCCCATCGGCTCCCCACCGCGGCGGAGCGGCTCGCGTTCCGCGGTGTCCCCGCGGTCGAGGCGCTCGTGCCGATCCTCGCGATCGCCGGGTACCGCGTGGCGGCATCGGCGTGGGCCCTGGTGCTGGTTGCCGGGTTCGCGGTCGAGACCGTCCGTGTGCGCACGGTGCTGGGGCCGGACGTCCCGTGCGGGTGTTTCGGGGGAAGGGTCGAACGTGGCACCGGATGGCTCCTCGCCCGCGACGCCGGTCTGGCGGCGCTGGCCGTCGTGGGCGTTGCGGCAGGCGTGGACGAGCCGCTGCTGCGCTGGCCGGGCGCTCCGGGCCCGGGCGAGATCCTGCCGATGGTGCTCGCAACCGTGGGGATCGCCGTGGGAGCCTTCGCCGCATGGCAGGCGGCCGTTTGGTTGGGGAAGGGGCGCGCGTGAGGGCTCGGGCCGCGCTGCCCTTCCTGGTCGCGGGCTTGACCGTGGCGTTGATCGCGGCGCTCGCGTCGGCCGATCGGAACCGTCTGCGGGACCCCAACGACGTCCGCGGGGTGCTCGACGTGCGGCATGCCCGGTGGGAGCAGGTGCCGGGGAAGGCTCCCGCGTGGACCGTCTTCACGTTCAACGCCTGGCGGACCCGGGACCTCTGGGATCGCGGCTGGGTCTTCGTCCAGCTCGACACGAAGCTGAGCCCCGATCCGGATTACTACGTGCTGGTGCGCTCCCTGGGGAGCAGGCTGGACGCCGAGCTGTTCCGGATCGGGGGCTCGGGGCGCGGGACGCACGTCGCGGACGTCGGCGTGGGACGGCCGTCGGGTCGCGCGGTGACGGTCCGCGTTCCCCTGAAGGAGCTCGAGTTCGGCCCGGCGCGCGACTACTACCTGTGGCGCGTCGTCACGATGTACACGAGCGACGTCTGCCCGCGGACGTGCCTGGACCGGGTCCCCGACCAGGGCGGCGAGCTCCAGTGGCGGCCCGGGATGTCGCCGACCCCGTCGCCGACGGCCTCACCCTCGCAGTAGCGATCGGCCGGGGTTCCCCGCCCCTACGATGGCCGCATGGACTTCGACCGCTACACCGTCGTGCTGTTGCTCACCCCTTCGGACCCGCCGTCGCTCTCGGAGGACGAGGCCGATCGGCTGCAGGACGCGCATCTCAACCATCTGGCCGAGCTCCATGAGCGCGGTGTGTTGCTCGCCGCCGGACCCGTCGGCGACCTGAGCGACCGTCGGCGTCACTTCCGCGGACTCTCGATCATGCGGTGCGAGCCAGACGAGGCGTTGCGCCTCAAGGGGGACGACCCGGCGGTGCAGGCCGGCGTCTTCGAGCTGGTGGCGATGCCGTGGATGCTGCCCGCGGGTGCGATCGGGTTCACCCCCACGACCTTCCCGCGGTCGACCGACGACGACTGAGACGGGAGCCGGGCTAGCCGGCCGAGCCCGCGTGGCGCTTCAGCCAGCCGATCTCCGCACGGTGCTCCGACTCGTGCTGGAGTAGATGGTTGAGCACCCACACGGGAGACACGTCGTAAGCGGTGCGCTCCCTGGGGGCGGTGAACTCACGGAGCGACATCGGGGCGATGCGCTCGATCAGCGCCGCGCGCACGCGCTCGAGCCGATCGAGATGCTCGGCGAGCGGCACGCCCGCGACGCCGGTGAGGATCCCGTGGTCGTCACGGGCGTCGAAGGGGAACAGTGGCGCGAGCTCGGTGCTGCCGAGTACCTCGCCGAAGATGTCGTCGAACAGCCAGTCGGCCTCGACCAACGCAACGTGGTACAGGGTCGTGCCGATCGAGTTCTCGCTTTCGGCCGGTCGTGCGTCGAGCATGTCGTCACGGACGCCCTCGAGCTCCACGAGGGTGTCGCGGCGCCCGTCCTCCATCGCGGCGAGCCACCGCCCGATCTCTGGCTCGGCCTCGAGGTCGTTCTCGAGGGTCAGCCGCTCTCGATCCGTCACCCGCGAAGGCTAGCAACGGGGACGTAGAC
>DATBJQ010000017.1:0-16171 GCA_036556385.1 Actinomycetota bacterium
CCCGCGACCCCGGCACCGCCCGTCACCCCGGCACCGCCCGCCCCGGCCACCGAGCCGCTCCCGGGCCCCGCATCGCCCCCCGTGCCGGAGACCGAACCGATCCCTCCGCCCGCGGGCGAGCCGCCGCCCGCGCCGCCCGTGGACACCCCGCCGCAGGAGCGCGGCCCGGGCTGATCTCCTCGGTCGCGACGTGCCGGACCGCGTGATCGTCGTCGGCGGCGGCCTGGTGGGCCTCTGTACCGCCTGGTTCCTGCGGGCGGCGGGAGCCTCGGTCACCGTGCTCGAGGCCGAGCGCCCCGGGAGCGGCGCCTCGCGGGGCAACGCCGGAGCGATCTGCCCGTCGCTCGTCGACCCCTTGCCGGCACCCGGGACGATCCGGCGGGCGTTCCTCTCGATGCCCCGCAGCGACGCGGCGCTGCACGTGCGCCCGACGTACGCGCCGCGGATGGCCGGGTTCCTCCGGCGTTTCGCCGCGGCCGCGACCCGGGAGCGGTACGAGGCGGGGTACGCAGCCTTGGCCGGGCTCGCGGCGGGAGCCGGTGGTGCGTGGGACGTCCTGGCGGCCGGGGGCGTCCTCGGCGACGCACGACGGGAGGGCTACCTGATCGTCCACGCCGAGCGATCGGACGCTGAACGATCGCTGGCCCACGTCTGTCGCGCGGCGTCGCTCGGGCTCTGCCGCGAGCCGGGCGAGCTCCTGGACCACGACGGGCTCGTGCAGCGGGAACCGCTCCTCGGAGCCGGAGCCCGGGCCGGATTCGTGATCCCGGACGAGCGTTGGGTGGACCCGTCGGTCCTGGTCGACGAGCTCGCCGCCGCCCTCGTGCGATCGGGCGTGGAGCTGGTCGAGGGATCGCCCGTCGACGACGTGCGGGACGGACCCGACGACGTGGTCGTCCATGGCGGGGGGTCCATGCGTCGGGCGGACGCCGTCGTGGTCGCCGCGGGGGTCTGGAGCGCCGGCCTGCTTCGGCGCCTCGTGCGGCTCCCGCTGCTGCCGGGCAAGGGGTACAGCTTCTCCCTGCGGCCGGCGTCGCTGCCGGTGCGGGTGGTCCATCTGGAGGACGCCCACGTGATGCTGACGCCGATGGGGGATCGTCTCCGCGTGGCGGGGACGATGGAGTTCGACGGGACCACGGGCCGATTCAACCCCCGGCGGATCGACGCGATCGTCCGTGCGGTCCGCCCGTTCCTCGATCGGGACGTCGAGCTCGACCGTCGCGGCGAGGAGTGGGTCGGGCCGCGCCCGATCACCCCCGATGGCCTCCCGTACCTCGGCGCCGTCGCTGGGCACCCGCGCGTCTTCGTCGCCGCGGGCCACAACATGCTCGGGCTCACCCTGGCGGCCGTGTCCGGCCGCGCGATCGCCGGGCTGGTCGGAGGAGGCGAGCGACGGCCGGAGCTGGACCCCTTCGACCCGGGCCGCTTCGGAGGCTAGAAGACGGCTCCCTCCACGATCACGTCGCCCTCGGCGAACCGGCCCGGGCGCAGCGGGTCGAGGTCGAACGTCGTGCACCGGCCGAGGGTGACCAGCTCGGCCACGGCCCGCCCCGCGGCCGGCGCGTGCATCACGCCGTGCCCGCCGAAGCCGGCACAGTGGATCACCCCGGGGACCGACGGGTCGGTGCCCACGATCGCGTGGTGATCGGAGGTCTCCGGGTACAGACCGGCCCAGCACCGGGCGGGATCGAGGGGGAGATCGGCGAGGAAGGGGAACCGGTTGGGCACTCGCTCCGCGAGCGCGGTGAGGAACGCTGGGTCCACGGACGTCTCGCGACCGGGCGGATCGCGGGGGTCCGAGTACGCGACCACCCAGCCGCCGGCGACCTCCCGCCGCGCGAGGACGCCCGTGTCCAGGTCCACGCACATCGGCGAGAGCGTCGGAGCCGCCGAGGGATCGAGCACGAGCGCCAGGTTGCGGCGGACGGGGTCGACGGGGACCTCGGCACCGACCATGGTCGCGACCTCGCGAGCGTCCGACCCGGCGGCGTTCACCACGATGTCCGCGAGGATCCTTCGCCCGCCGTGCTCGAGCTCGAACCCGGTGCCCACCTGCCGGATCGTGGCGACCGGAGCGTCCGTCCGGACGATCGCGCCGCGTTCCTGGGCGTCGGTCGCCAGCGCGGCCACCAGCCCGGCCGGGTCGAGGAAGCCGTCGCGATCGTGGAAGGTTGCGGCGCGCAGCCCGTCGGCGCGGACGAACGGCGCCAGGGCCACGGCCTCGTCGGGCTCGAGCCACCGCGTCTCCACGCCATGGGACCGCTGGAGCTCGTAGCTCGCGCGCAGGCGGGCCTCGCCCTCCTCCGTCCCGGTGAGCAGCAGGTAACCGGTCTGGTGGAACGCGAGCCTGCCGGTCGCGCGATCGAGGGCCTCCAGCTCGTCGATCGACCACCGTGAGAAGGCGATGTTGGGGGCGGTCGAGAACTGGGCGCGGACGCCGCCGTTCGCACGGGACGACGAACCTTCGCCGACCGCCGGGAGGGCCTCGAGCACGACCACGGAACCCGCTCCCAGGCGCCGCAGCTCGCGCGCGCACGAGAGGCCCACGACACCGGCCCCCACCACCACCACGTCCGCGCGGTCCACGCGCGGATGGTCCCACAACGCCGAAGGGCGGTCGTTCCCGACCGCCCTTCGGCCACAGCGTTGCCGCCGCTCAGACCTGCAGCATCGCCTTGCGCTTCATCTCCTCGTACTCCTCGGCCGAGATCTTGCCCTCGTCGCGCAGCTTGGAGAGCTTCGCGATCTCGTCGGCCGCCGAGTATCCCTCGACCCGACGCTGAGCCTCCTGCATCCTCTCGAGGTCTTCCTTGTCCTGCTCGGTCATCTTCGGCCGCGCGATCAGGTAGATCAGCGCTCCGAGGAAGGGCACGATGAAGATCAGGAAGATCCAGCCTGCCTTGGCCCAACCCGAGAGATCACGCCGCCGGAAGATGTCGGCGAACACCATGATGAAGATCCAGATCGCCATGAACCAGAAGAAGAACACGAGCATCGCCCACAGGACGCTGCCCAGGTTCCATTCGGTCGCCAGCACGGAGCCTCCCTTCTCCTCACCGGCCGCGGAACGCGGCTGGTGCGACACGTTGTCGGCGAAGCATCCTAGCGCGCGACCTCATGCCGCCGCCCCCACGACGGCGCCTGCCAGGGCTCGCACCACCGCGTCCTCGACGCGGATCGCGGAGTCCTTCCCGGACCCATCGCTCAGGATCGCGAACGCGGCCAGCTGGCCGTCGCGTGTCCGCACGTAGCCCGCCAACGCCGAGACGGGACGCTCGATCAGCGTCCCGGTCTTCGCGTGTACCTCGACGCCCGACAGTCGCCCCTCGAGCGTGCCGGCGCCGGCCGTCGCCAACGAGGCGAGGAACGGCGCGAACCACGACTCGTCGCGGGCGAGCAGGAGCAGTCCGACCAGACCCGGCGCGGTGGCACGGTCCTGGTAGGAGAGGCCCGAACCATCGCGTACTGAGACGTCGATCCCGCGCGCGGACGACCATCGCCGGGTCACGGCGGCCCCGCCCGCGGTGGACGGGCTCCCCGTCGTGGCACCGACGGCCTTGGCCAGCGTCTCCGCGTGGAAGTTGAGCGAGTCCCGGTTCTGCCGCGCCAGCAGCTCGGCGAGCGGATCGGACCGCACCGCCGCGAGCTCGGTCAGACGGGGGGGCGCGGGCGCGGCGCCCGGCGCGCCCGCGACCGAGATCCCCAGCCCTTCGAGCGCGCCGGTGAGCGAGGTCGCCGCCGCCGCCTCGGGGCTCGCCGCGACGTTCCCCTCGTACGCGAGGGCGGTCGTGCGCCGCACGTAGCGGCGCGACACGCCCGGGAGCCATCCGGGGGCCCACCACCCACGGTCGAACGCGGCGGTGTCCCCGCGCACCGAGCCCTCGATCCGGCGCACGCCGGCTTCGCGGATCGCACGCGCCAGGTCCGCGAGCCGCGCATCGCCGAGCTCCGGATCGCCGGACCCCACGAGCCACAGGTCGCCGCGCAGCGTCCCACCGACCGGCTCGGCCCGCGAGCGGGCGTAGGTGAGGAATCGGTGCCGCGGCCCCCATGTGTCGAGTGCGGCCATCGAGGTCAGGAGCTTGGTCGTCGACGCGAGCACGCGCGGCGTCCGGGGATCGACGAGGACGACGATCCGATGCCCGAGTCCCACGGCGACGGAGACGTCGGCGTCGCCGATCGCGTCGTGGATCGCTTCGGTCCACGGTGCGCGGAGCGGGCGGACCCCGATCGCCGCGACGGCCGGCGCCGGAGCGGCGGAGGGTGGCGGGGAGATGACGGGGGCCGAGCCGCCCAGCGGGGTCGGGGCGACGGACGAGCCCGGAGCGGTCCGCTGCACCCGTGCCGTGACGCTCGAGCCACCGCACGCGGTCGCGACGGCGACCAGCAGCGCGAGCCCTGCCACCGCTCTGGACGCGTGACCGCTGCCGATCCTCATGGCGCCGACGGCGACGCCGGGGACGTCGGGACGCGACGGCCCGCCCATGCCACCAATCCGAGCCATGCGACCGCGCCGATCGCGAACGACCAGGCGATCCCCGACGCGAGCGGCGCGCCGACGGCGTCCGACACCGCGACCGCTCCGCCCCCGAGACCCGCGCCCGTCGCGACCCCGATCACGTCCATCAACAGGACCGAGGAGAGCTCGGCCGACTCCTCTCCGGCCCGCGTCACGCGCATCGCCGCCAACGGGATCGTCGGGAAGGCGATCCCCATCCCGGCTCCGACGAGCCCCCAGCCCACGAAGGCGGCGATCACCGGCACGGCGGACAGGAGCGTCGCGGCGCCCAGCGCGCCGCCGATGAGCGCCAGGATCCCGCCGAGGACGACGAGTCGATGCAGCGGCGTCCGCTCGGCGCGGCCCGACTGCCAGAGGCTCCCGACCGCCCACGTGATCGAGGCGGCGGTGACCGCGATCGACGCCTCGGCCAGGGAGAGGCCCCGGACGTCGGTGAGCATCAGGGTCATGAAGCCGTCGAAGGCGAGGAACCCCACGGACAGGAGGAAGGCCGCCATCGCGGCCGCCGGGAGTCCCGGCCGGGCGCGGAGCGTGCCCGCGGGCACGATCCGCAGCAGCGCAGGCAGCCCGACGGCGAGGCCGGCCGCCGCCAGCGCGATCGCCCACGGCTCGACGACCGTGAGCGAGATGAAGAAGGCCCCGGCGCCCACCATCAGCTGCAGGGGCCATCGGAGGGAGACCGAGCCGCCGTCCCCCGGTCGCTCCGGCCGGGGCACCAGGTCCAGCGCCGGGGCGATCAGCGCCCACCCGACCAGCAGGAGGGGGATCGGCGCCAGGAACGCGAAGCGCCAGCCGATCGTGGTGGCGATCACGGCGCCGAGCGGCGGTCCGAGCAGGCCCGGTAGGATCCACATCGTCGCCAACAACGCCATCACGCGTGCCCGGAGGTTGTCCGGATAGGTCTTCGCGATCGTCCCGAGCGAGAGCGCGTAGAGGCCACCACCACCCCAGCCGGCCAGGAACTGCCCGAGCAGCACGAACGGCATCGTGGGCGCGGTCGCGCAGATCAGCAGCCCGCCGGCGAACAGCAGCAGCACCGGCGGGAGGAGCCGTCTCGCTCCGTAGCGATCCAGCGCTCGTCCGGCGATCGGGATCGCCGCGACCGTCGCGAGTCCCGCCGCCGTGAAGGTCAGGCCGTAGAGCTCGACCATCCCCAGGTCGCGACGGATGTCCGGCAGGATCGTCGCCACCACCAAGGCCTGGACGGCGACGAGCGCCTCCAGGATCAACAGCCCCGCGGTGAGCCGGCCACGGCGACCACGGAAGACCTCCCGCCAAGGAGCGGGTCCGAGCGCGACGTCGCCCGCGGTGCTCACGTTGGGAGCGCGCGAACGCTCACGTTACGGTCCCGCGCCCACGGATGGATCACGCCTCCATCGTAGCGAGGGGTCGGACCGTCAAGGTTGGGGGCCCGGAACGCCGACACCTCTCCCATGCGATCCAGATGGACCCAGCGCTCGCTGGGGCGCTCCCTCCTCGCGCTGTCGGTGCTCACGGCCGTGGCCGCACTGGCGCTCCCAGCGGCCCCGGCCGCGATCCAGCGCGCGCGAGCGAGCGACGACGTCTGCGGCGGGGCCCGGACGATCACGCTCGACGAAGGGATCACCTGCACCCACGGGGGCGACCCCGCCGTGGGCCGGTCGCCGTCGAGCTCGGTGGGCCGAGCCGCGCCGGCAGCGGTTCCTCCCGCGCCCTGCCCCGGGAACGGGAAGGCGGGCCGCAGGATCGTGGTCTCCTACGGGTACCCCGCCGACACCGCGCCCCGGGCGAGATCGATGCGTCCGGTGATCCGCGAGGCGCTCGCGCTGGCGGATGCGAACCTCGATGCGTCGAGCCCCGGCCGTGCCGGACAGCACTACCGTTTCTGGTGCGAGCGCAACGTCCAGGTGACGCTCCGGTCGTACCGGCTGCTGCCGATCGGCGCGGACAACGCCTTCACCTTCAACGACCTGATCGGGTCGCTCGCCGACCGCGTCGCGAACGGGCTGGGGGGCGCCGACCTCGACGATCCGCGGCGGATCTACTCCGTGTTCGTGGACAACATCGCCTGCTGCTACGGACCCGCCGGCCAGGGGACGTACTCGCACGACGACCGGGCGGATCCGGCCGTGAACTGGAACAACCAGACCTTCAGCCCGAAGTTCTCGTTGATCCGGCTCGGGTACTCGGCGCAGACGCTCGCCGGGATCTGGCAGCACGAGGTCGGTCACAACCTCGGCGCGGTCCAGGACTCCTCGCCCCACACGTCGGGCGCCGGCCACTGCTACGAGGCCTACGACGTGATGTGCTACGACGACGGTGGTCCCTGGTTCCAGGGTGGCGGAGGCATCGTGGCGCTCTGCCCCTCGGCGATGCCCGACGGGCAGGAGATCTTCGACTGCAACGGGGACGACTACTACGCGACCGATCCCGCCGTGGGTTCCTATCTGGTGGACCATTGGAACCTGGCCAGCAGCCGATGGCTGTCGTGGACCACGTGAGGACGGCGACGATCACGGGTACCTGATCCTCGGATCCTCGGGTTCGAGCCACGACGGCCACGTCGGGAAGCGCTCGGGGAACTCGTAGAACCTCCCCGTCGCCCGCGTCGGGGGTCGTGGATCGGGCTTCCTCGGTGGCCGACGGAAGTCGAACACGTGCGAGAAGTCGTGTGAGGACGCGATCCGCGGCGTGAGGTGGGGGAGTCCCCAGTTGTCGGCGATGAAGCGCAGCGGCGAGGAGAACTCCCCGAAGGCGTCGTCGATGTACCCGCGTCTCGCGTACGGCGAGATCACCAGCAGCGGCACCCGGAACCCGAGCTCCATGTGATCCAGTGCGGGCGGCGCGACGTGGTCGTAGAGCCCGCCCCATTCGTCCCAGGTGATGAAGATCGCGATGTCCTCCCACATCTCCGATCGCATGATGGCGTTCACGACCTCGGTCACCCAGTTGTGGGCGTGCTTCGTGCTGAACGGTGGGTGATCGGAGAGCTGGAACCGCGGGGTGATCCACGTCACGGGCGGCAGCGCGTTCGCCTCGACGTCCCGCAGCAGGTCGTCCACCGGCCAGATGTGCTCGTCCCACAGGTGCTCGTCATGGAAGATGTCGCGGATCGACGAGTACGCCTGCCAGATGTATCCCGCCTGGTACGGATCGGCCGAGTAGGACGCCCAGTCGATGTCGCCCCGCGAGAGCTGGTGGCCGACCGTCTCGATCCCGAAGCACGGCTCGTGGCGGGCGATCGTGCCGTCGTCGGCCTCGACGTTGACGTACACGTCCTCGCCGTAGGCGTCGCACCCCCATGACTTGAACACGCGACCGTCGTTCAGCCACTTCGTCGCGATGTTCTCCGGGTTGTCGATCGCGCCCGCCGCCTGCCCCGCGATGAACGCCAGGTGGTTCGGGTACGACGGTCCCGCAACCGACGCGAAGAAGTTGTCGCCCAGGACGAAACGGTCGGCCCAGGCGTAGTAGTTCGGAACGTCCTCGCGGTCGAACTGCGAGTACGAGAACAGCGAGGCGTACAGGCCGAGCGCGAACCCGTCCATGGCGCCGTCGTGGTAGCTCGCGTGCCAGGCGGGCGTGTCGTGCGGGAGATCGCCGGGCAGCCATTCGGGGCACCGGACGAGCGGGACCTCCACGCCGTCGCGGACCCCGACGCGCGTGCCGTTCGCCCCCGGGTACCGTCCGAACATGTTGTCGAAGCTCCGGTTCTCGAGCATCAGGTACACCACGCGCTTGATCGGCCACCGGGTGTCGAGCTCTCGGACGGGAGAGGCGCTGAAGGTGGGGCGTGGCGTCGGTACGGTCGAGACACGCTCGCCGAAGCACGACGTGAGGAAGAGTCCGGCGGCCGATGCCGCCGACCGCGACAGGAACTCGCGACGGGTCAGCCGCGACGGGAACACGGTCGCCGGAGTCTACCCGTGGGCCGCTCCCGGGCCGGCGCCGTCGTCCGCCGCCCGCGGGTACGCTCGGAACGATGAAGGTGATCGAGCACCTCGCGAACGCCACGCGTCCGTTGGTGAGCGTCGAGGTGATCCCTCCGCGGCGCGGAGGCGACGTCCAACGGATCTACGACGCGGTGGCGTCGGTGTTGCCGTTCGAGCCGCCCTTCGTGGACATCACGAGTCACGCCGCCGAGGCGGTCTGGGAAGAGCTGCCCGACGGGTCGTATCGTCGCCGCGTCACCCGGAAGGCCCCGGGCACCTTCGGTCTGTGTGCGGCGATCAAGCATCGGTTCGGCGTGGACCCCGTTCCCCACGTGCTCTGCAACGGCTTCACGCAGGAGGAGACCGAGGACGCTCTGATCGAGCTCCAGTACCTGGGGATCGAGAACGTCCTGGCGATCCGGGGCGACGCCGAGGCCCGGGAGCCGACCGACGGTCGTAGCGTGAACCCTTCGGCGCTCGATCTGGTCCGGCAGATCCAGGCGATGAACGGGGGGCGGTATCTGGAGGAGAGCCTGCTGGAGGCGACGCCTACGGATTTCTGCATCGGCGTCGCCGCCTACCCCGAGAAGCACACGGAGGCGCCGAACCTCGGGTGGGACATCGACGTGCTCCTGCGGAAGCAGCAGGCCGGTGCCGGCTACGCAGTGACCCAGCTGTTCTACGACAACGAGCCGTTCTTCCGGTTCGTGAAGGCGTGCCGCGATCGCGGCATCACGATCCCGATCATCCCCGGCCTGAAGATCATCAGCCGGCGCGAGCACCTGAACATGATCCCCCGCAACTTCGGCGTGGACATCCCCGAGGCACTGGTCGGGGAGATGCGGGGTGTGACCGACGATGAGGTCTTCGACGTCGGGGTTCGGTGGGCCGAGGAGCAGACCCTGCAACTGTTCGAGTCGGGCGTGGCCTCCGTGCACTTCTACGTGATGCAGAACACTCGCCCGTTCGTCGCGATGATGGAGCGGCTCCGCCCCCGGCTCTGAGGCCGGAGGCGGTCCGCCCGATGCGCTACTCGTCCTCGGCGGCTTCCGCCAGCAGGTCGGCGGCCTCGGCATCCACGACGGCGTCGGCAGCGAGCTGCTCCGCCACGGCTTCCTCGGCGACGGCCTCCGACGCCAGCTCCTCGGCCGCGCCCTCGAGCTCGACCGCGGCGGCGGCACGCGCCACCGCGTCCTCGTGGAGCGCTTCCGCGACGACGGCCTCTTCGACCGCGTCACCCGCCGCCTGGTCGGCAGCGTCCATCAGCTCGTCATCCATCGCGATCCTCCCTCTCCGTGGGTGGGTGCGAAGGATAACGTGCGTGCGCCACGAGCGCGAACGCCGGCCGGTCGCCGCCGTGTGAACGCTCGCCGACGGCGGGTCAACGATCGTCGTGCAGGGCGTCGTCGACCTTCTCCTTCACGTCGTCGACGCGCTCGTCGATCGCGTCCTTGCCCTCGCGAACCTTCCGCTTCACCGAGGCCCCGGCGCGGTCCATCTTGCCCTCGCGGCGGAGCTCATCGTCGTCGGTCAGGGCGCCGACCGCTTCCTTGGTCCGGCCCTTCGCCTCGTCGATCCTGTCCTCCATCGTCGTACCTCCCGTGCTCGCCCGAGGCTCCGTCATGCCCCGGTCGTCCGCGGACGACGTTCCCGGGCGCGTCGCCTTCCAAACGGTCAGGCAGGCGTTTCGTCGCTCCGGTCGGCGGGTAGGAGGCGGGAACACGTTCAGAGGAGGGACACGATGCGGGTCGCGACCGATGACGAACTTCCCCTCTCCGAGGTGCATCCGATCGGACGGAGCCTGGGAGGTCGGCCGTCGGCCCACTTCGAACCGAACCGCACGTGCGCCAGCGACGGCTGCTCGACGCGGTTGTCGATCTACAACGGTGCCGCGACCTGCTGGGCCCACACGGAGGCGCGCCCCGTTCCGCTGACGGTTCGCCGCTCGCGCCGCGTCGCCTGACCTGATCGAGCTGCTCACCGGCAGCGACGTGAACGGAGAGCCCCCCGCCTCGGGCGGGGGGCTCTCCGTTCGTCCGCGGTCGGTGTCGGTCGACTCAGGAGGTCGTCGACTCAGGAGGTCGTGGGGCGGCGGCCGCTCGTGACGAACATGTCGTCGTCCGCATCCTTGACGACCACGGTGCGGTCCCGTCGGCGAGCGGAACGGCCGCGCGACATCGCGCCACCGATCGCCCCCCCGATCCCGGCTGCCACGAACCCCGCGACGATCGTGCCGAAGCTGACCCACAGGACCGTCTCGGCGCTCGCGCTCGTGAGCCCGCTGGTCGCCTCGTCCACGATGCCGTCGAGGTTGAAGACGTTCAGGATCGACGGGATGCCGATCGTGAGCGTGATCACCAACAGGAGCGCCCACAGCGTGAAGCCGTGGAGCATCCCGGTGCCGGCACCGCGAACGCCGGACAGCCACCCGGTCAGGACGGCGGCGAGGAACAGCGCCGCCACCGCCGAGCCGCCGAGGTACCAGGAGAGGTTGCCCCGGATCTCGTCGACCTCGGAGCCGAAGGCCAGGGCGAACCACAGGGACGACAGGACCATCAGGATCCCGAGGCCGATGATCAGACCGCCGAAGATCGCGCTCCATCGGATCAGCGCGGTATCGGCGTCACCACGCACCGTCGACACGGCGTCGGTCTCCGTACGCTGCGTCTGCATCGCAACTCCTCCTTCCGTGCCCGGCTAGGCGGGCGTCCGCCCGTGCTCGTGCTCGCGGGGCGCCATCGGGGCCTGCGTCGAGGCTGGCGTCGAGGTTGCCGGGGGCATCGAAGGCGTCGTGCCACGTTCGACGACCAGGAGGTCGTCGACCTCCTGGTCGGCGGAGCGCTCCAGCCGCTCCTTGCCGCGGTCCCGGAGCGAGCGGATCGCGTGCACGATCTCGTCGTAGCGGGCCCGTCCGGCCTTGGTGCCCAGCACGTAGGCGCCGGCTCCGACCACGAGCGTGCGAACCCAACCCCGCCGCCGCTTCACGACCTTGGTGACCCGCGAGGCCTTCAGCGCCCCGAGCAGGTCCTCACGCTCGTCCCGGTCGCGCTCCACTTCCTCGCGGAGCGCTCGGACCTCGATCCGGAGACGTTCGTTGTCACGATCCAGTGCGTCGCGCTTCATCGCGTCACGCCGAGCCCGGACCGTGTTGCCCAGCGTGGAAGCCTTCATCGTCCATCCGTTCCGTTGCATCACTCGCTCCCCTCGATGATCGGGTTCCCCCTGTGTTCCCCCTCGCGCCCGGTTCCATGCGCGGTTGCGACGTGCGCGGTGACCAGCCAGGATGGGTCCCGGGATGGGGACGGGAGACCGGTTGTCTCGGAACGGGTGCCGTCCAGGACGCCGATGAGCGGGCCCGGGAGCGACATGGTGTCCATGCAGGTGCGGGACGGCGTGGTGGTCGCCGCGGTGGACGGCGAGATCGACCTCGCCAACGTCGAGGCTCTGGAGGAGGCGCTCCTGGACGCCGCGTCCCAGGGCGATGTCCTCGTGGTCGACCTCACGCACGTGACCTACCTCGACAGCGCGGCCCTGTCGATGATCCATCGCCTCTGGCTCACGCGCGAGCCGGCCGAGCACGACTTCCGCCTGGTCGTGGCGGACGAGGCGTTCGGCAGGCGCGTGCTGGCGATCACCGGGCTGGACGCGGTGATACCGGTCGATCGTACGGTCGCTGAAGCGGAGGCTCGTCTGCGGGGTGATCGCCCCCCACGTTGAAGACCACGTAGGGGCGGCGGAGCACCGCCTGCGCGACGTTGCGGACCCGGACCCCGCCCGCCGTCGTGCCCCATTCGGCTCCGCGATGCGCGTGACCGTGCACCACGAGGTCGGCACCACCCACGTCCGCGGCTTCGCCGAGCAGATAGCTGCCGAGGAACGGGAAGATCTCCGGGGGCTCCCCTTGGACGGTGTCCCGCACCGGTGCGTAGTGGAACAGCGCGATCCGGTAGTCGCCCGTCGACGTGGCCAGCAGCCGCTGGACGTCCTCGGCCGCGGAGCGCGTCGCCCGCATGAAGGACTTCATCTCGGGCTCACCGAACTCCGAGCCGGAAGCGCCGACGAAGCCGCCCCCGAACCCTTTCGCGCCGACCACGGCGACCGTGGTCCCGCCGACCCGCAGCGCGTGGGACGACCGCTCGAGGACGGTGACCCCGGCTCCCTCGAGCTCGGCCGTGACCCCCGCCCGGTCGTCGCTGTGCACGTCGTGGTTCCCGAGCACGGCGACCACCGGGATCGAGATCCCGGCCAGCTCTCCGGCCAGGACCGCGGCCTCGTCCCGGGTCCCCGTCCGCGTCAGATCACCGGCGAGCAGCAGGGCGTCGGCGTGGTCCCTGAGGTCGTCGAACCCCGGCCGGATCCGACCCACGGAGTCCGGCCCCGCGTGCAGGTCACCCGCCGCGGCGATCCGGATCACCGCAGGTCCTCCTCGTGGCCGCCCGGCGCCATCGCGGCGACGACCGTCTGATCGTCGATCTGCAGGTCGCCGGCGAGCTCGTGCAGGACCTCCTCCACGGCGTCTCGACGCTCGTCGGTCGGGAGGCTCCCGGTCACGATCACCCGGCCCTCCGAGAGTCGCACCTGCAGGTCCGGCTGAGCGACGCGAGCGTCGGTGACCAGAGCCTGCCGCAGCTCCTCCTCGCGGTAGGGATCGGGGCGGCGACGCTCACTCATGAGGCTCGGACCTCGCGGTCCCGGGCGGTTCCCACCGTCGGCTCCTCGAGCACGGTCGCGTCCACGAGCTCGAACAAGGAGCGGATCGCGTCGCTCGGGACAGCGAGGTCGAGCGACTGGGCGAACAGGAGCACCGCGAGGACGCGACGGACCCCGCTGGCGCGCGCCCGCCGGACGAGGTACGACCAGTCGAGGTCCACCCGCGCCAGGATGCTGAGCGCGTCGTACCAGTAGCGAGGGGTGTCCTCGCTGGTCGCCATCGTCTTCATCACGACGAGGTCCTCGGGCGGTACCAACGGGATCGTCCGGCCCTTGAACTCCATCGAGACTCCGCGTTCGAGCATCTCGTCGTCCAGGAGGATGTCCGGCGTCGACCGCCAGATCACGTCGACCGTGATCTCGCCGAGCCGCGCCTTCCCCAACCAGTGCCGGTCCTGCACCTCGGTCGCGAAGGCACCGGCCTCCAACGCCCGCAGGGTCCTTTCCGCGTCCTCCGGACGCACGAACAGATCGACGTCTCGCGTCCATCGCGGGCGGCCGACGACGGCCGACGCGATGCCGCCCATCACCAGGAACGGGATCGAAGCGCTCCGCAGCGCGTCGAGCGCGCCGTCGAGGGCCTCGAGCAGCTGCTCCTCGTCGGCGAAGTCGTAGTCCGGACCGCGTGGTTCGTCATCGGATGCCATGGCGGACGCTCCATACCCGCGCGGGCGGACGGCGAACCCCAGGGGTCGGAGGGTTCGGCGGCTCGGAACCTGGGCATCCCAGCGCTCGTGACGACCAGGATCCACCGTGTCTCCCGCGATCGTCCGGGCTTCACGCGCCGGCGGCAGGGCCGGGGCTTCGCGTACCTGGACCGGCGGGGCCGCACGATCGCGGATCCCCACGTCCTCGCTCGGATCCGCACGCTGTCGATCCCGCCCGCCTGGACCGACGTCTGGATCTGTCCCGATCCGAACGGCCACCTGCAGGCCACCGGCGTCGACGACGCGGGGCGGCGACAGTACCTGTACCACGAGGCTTGGCGGGCTCGGCAGGACCGTGCCAAGCACGCTCGGGTCGAGCGGATCGCGGAGCGTCTGCCGGCCCTCCGCGCACGCGTTGCTCGCGACCTGAGGGCCGACGGCTACCCGCGTTCTCGGGTCCTGGCATGCGCGGTCCGGCTCCTCGACCGGGGTCCGTTCCGGATCGGGTCGGAGGCCTACGCGACGGCGAACGGCTCGTTCGGCCTGGCCACGATGCGGAAGGAGCACGTCTCGATCGCGAACGGGACGGCGACCTTCGACTTCGTCGGGAAGTCGGGGAAGCGGCACCGCATGGCGATCTCGGATCGGGGGGTGGTCCCGATCCTCCGAGGACTCCGCCGCCGTGACGACGGCAGAGAGCTCCTCGCGTGGCGGGACGGCAACGGGTGGCGAGACGTGCGCTCGGAGGACATCAACGGGTACCTCCGTGACGTCGTCGGCGAGGACGTCACGGCGAAGGACTTCCGCACGTGGCGCGCCACGGTCCTGTGCGCGGCTCTCCTCGCCGAGCACGCGGGCGCCGCCTCACGACGACGGACGGTGACGGCGGTCGTTCGCGAGGTGGCCGAGCACCTGGGGAACACGCCCGCCGTCTGCCGCGCCTCCTATATCGACCCCCGCGTGATCGACCGGTTCCTCGATCGCGAGGAGACGATCGACGTGACCTGGCACGTCGACGGGCGGCCGGAGCGCGTCCCGCCACGCGTGGAACGATCCGTGCTCAGGCTCCTCCGCGGGGAGTGAGGACGCTCACTGCCGTAGGAACCTGCGCAGAGGGATCAGGAACCACAACCCGACCAGGAAGGCGAACGTCACGATGCCGACGAGCACCGCGAACCCCACGCCGTACATCACGTCGGCCACCAGGTAGACCGAGCCGCCGATCGCGACCGCCAACAGCGCGATCCCCACGATCGCGAAGCGATTGGATGTCCGTAGCATCCGCTCCTTGTCTCCCTGTCGGAACCGCAGCCGATGGTAGGCGGTCGGAGCCATCAGGAAGACGGACGCGGCGGTGGTCACCAGGAACGTGACGAAGTAGACGCGGCGTTGCTGATCCGTGAGCGCCTCGAACCGGCTCGAGAACGGGACGGTCAGCAGGAACGCGAACAGGACCTGGACGCCGGGGAGCGCGACCCGGAGCTCGTTCAGGAGCTCGATCAGTTCGCGGTCGACCCGTTCCTTCGGGCTCTCGCCGGACCCACCATCGTCGCCGCGATCGACGGCATCTGGACGTTCACGGACCGACATCGCGCTGCTCCGTTCCCTCGGACCTCCGAGCGGAAACCCATGATGCGCCCGCAGGTTTGTCGCGTCCAACGCGCGGGAAGGGTGCCAAACATCCTGAAGAGGCATGCTGTGGAAGAAGGAGGTCCTCCCATGCTGCTCGTACGTCACGTGATGGCAACGGAGCCGAAGACGGCGAACCGGGACATGGATGCGTTCGACGCTGCCGGCATCATGGCCACCAACGACATCGGATCGGTTCCCATCGTGGACGACGACGGGAAGCTCGTGGGGCTGATCACCGACCGCGATCTCACGACGCGGGTGCTCGCCGCCCGTGTCGATCCCGGGTCCGTGCGCCTCGGGGACATCGCGACCCGGAAGGGGGTCGTGACGACGACGCCCGATATGCAGGTCTCGGACGCACGCGATCTGATGGCGGAGCGCCGGATCCGACGCCTCCCTGTCGTGAAGGACGAGCGGCTGGTCGGGATCGTGTCCCTGGGCGATATCGCCGCCACGACGTCGTCGGAGCGGGCCGTCGGGGAGGCGCTCGCGAACATCTCCGAGTCCCCCGCGACGACCGAGGTACGGGACGGTCCGGACGTCGGGACGCCGGATCGCGTCCGGGAGACGGAGGTGTCCTAGCGCTCCGCGTCGTCCGGCACGGCCCCGGGAGGCTGTGACTCCCTGATCGCGCGGAGGCTCTGCGTGATCATGCGTGACACGTGCATCTGCGAGATCCCGACCTCGTCGGCGATCTCGGACTGGGTCATGCCCTCGAAGAACCGGAGATAGAGGATGCGTCGCTCACGCTC
>DATBJQ010000018.1:0-2968 GCA_036556385.1 Actinomycetota bacterium
ACTTCGGCCACACGGGGGTGCCGTCCACGGTGTCCTCGGTTCGGCCGGGCGCCCGGAACTGGGTGTGCGTCTGGTGCCACACGACGGCAAGGTGCCCGCCGATCTGCGCGAGCAACAGCAGCGGGACGATGAACACGTGCAGGATCAAGAGCCGGTTCAGGATCTCCGGGCCCGGGAACTCACCGCCGAAGAACAGGTACGCGATCCACGTCCCGACGATCGGGATCGACAGGATCGCGGAGTAGGCGATCCGCAGCCCCGCCCCGGAGAGGGAATCGTCCGGGAGCGAGTAGCCGGAGAACCCGGCCGCGATCCCCGACACGAGCAGGCCCACGCCGAGGAGCCACGACATCTCCCGTGGACGCCGGAAGGCCCCGGTGAAGAAGACCCGCAACAGGTGGAAGCCCATCGCGGCCATGAACAGCAGGGCCGCCCAGTGGTGGATCTGCCGCATCACCAGCCCGGCCTGGACCTCGAAGGAGATCCGCATCACCGAGTCGTAGGCGGCCGAGACCGTCTGTCCCCGCAGCGGCTCGTACGGGCCCTCGTACACGACGCGCTCGTGCGAGGCGATGTAGAAGAAGGCCAGGAAGGTCCCCGTCAGGACCAGCATCACGAAGCTGTACAGCGCGACCTCGCCCAGCATGTAGGACCAGTGGTCGGGGAAGACCTTGCGCAGGTTGTGCTTGATGAACGAGCTGCCGTCGAGACGCTCGTCCAATCCTTCGACGGCGCGCTTGACGATCACGTCGGCCTCATCACGTGGGGTAGTCCCAGAAGCTCGGTCCGACCGGCTCCGTGAAGTCACCTTGCGCGCGGATCGTGCCGTCGTCATCGATCTCGATCAGGAGCTGCGGGAGCGGCCGCGGCGCGGGTCCGTAGACGGGATGGGCGCCGCTCAGGACGTCGAAGGTCGATTGGTGGCACGGACACCGGAGCTGCTGCTGCGCCGCGAGGTACAGCCCGAGGGCGCATCCCGCGTGCGTGCAGATCTTCGAGTACGCCACGTAGCCGTCGGGGGCGCCCTGTGCTCGGTCCTCCGGCAACCGGAGGGTCCCCGGTTCCACACGGATCAGGACCGCCTGCGAGTCCGCCGAGCCCGGCGCGTCCTCCGGGAACACGGTGGCGAACGAGTCCACCTCGAGGGTGTCCCGCGTGATCAGGTTGCCCTCCTCGTCGACGAGGCGCGACCCGGCGCGCCACTGCGTGCGGAACAGGGACGCGCCGGGAGCGCGTCCGAGCGATCGGATCGGGATGATCGCGGCCAGCCCCAGGGCGGCCGCCGCGCCGAGCAGCATCCGGAACAGGAACCGCCGGCGATGCAGTTCCTCCACGCCGCCCACGACCGTGTCGGCCGCCTCCTCCAGATCGGCCGGCGGCCGTACCCCGTGACCGCGCGACTGCGTCTCCTCGCGGATCCCGGGCATCAGGTATCGCGCCCACAACATCAGCCCGGCGCCGACCCCGCCGAGGGCGACGAAGAGCAGGGCGCCCTCCGCCTGGGGGTTCCCGCCACCGACGTAGACGGCGAACAGCCCGAGCGCCGCCAGGATCGTGATCCCGAACGCGAGGGCCACCCACCGGGCCGCGCGTTTCACGTCTTCGACCCCGTCAGCCGGATCACGAGCACCACCAGCCCCATCCCGATCGCGAGCGCGATCAACCCTTCGGCGACGGCGCCGACGCGGCCGAGCTGGAACCCTCCGTCCTTGCCGTTGTCGCGGACCCACTCGAGGTAGCGGGCGATCGAGTCCACGTCCGCCTGCGAGAGATCGCCCTCCCCGAACCGCGGCATCACGCCCGGCCCGATCCGGATCGCCTCGCCGATCTGGGTGGCGTTCGGCGGGTAGAGGGAGGGGGCGATCTGTCCGCCGCCGACCGAGTCGCCGACCCCTGCCGCCCCGTGGCACCCGGAGCAGTTGTTCAGGAACAGCTCGAACCCCTGGGCGAGGTCGCCGCGGGCCGTGTCGACGTCCGGGATGTCCGGCCCGCCGGGCGCGATCGACGCCACGTACGCCACGATCGCGGCGATCTGCGGCTCGGTGAACCGCGGCTCCTTGCGGACCGGCTGCTGCCCCGGGTCGGCCAACGGCATCCGCCCGGTGCCGACCATGAAGTCCACGGCGGCGGGGCCGACGCCCTGGAGGCTGGGTCCGTTCTCGGTGCCCTCCGCCCCCAGGCCGTGGCAGGTCGAGCAGCTGGTCTCGTACAGCTGCTGCCCGGTGGCCAGCTGGTCCTCCTGCGCCTGCGAGACCGTGGGCCGGAACGACCACAGCACCTGTCCCGCGATCGCCAGCAGGAGGCCGATCCGCAGGACCCGCGACAGGATGCGGGCGTCCTGCCGCGGCGCGGTCACAGCCTTCATCGCAGGAGGAAGATCGTGGCGAACAGCCCGATCCACACCACGTCGACGAAGTGCCAGTAGTAGCCGACGGCCTCCGGGCCGTCGAGTGCGCCGTCCCGGTACGCGCCCTGGGCCAGCCTGCCGAGCAGCACGAGCATCAGCAGGATGCCCGCGAGCACGTGGAGCCAGTGCAGTCCGGTCATCGCGTAGTACATCGTTCCGTACGCGTTCGAGGAGACCTCGAAGTCCAGGTGCAGCCAGTCGTAGACCTGGATCGCCAGGAAGGTCGCGCCCAGGACGAGCGTGACCCCGGTCCATCGCGCGAACGTGGGGAGCGCCCCGCGCACGGCCGCGCGGGCGCCGGCGATGAACGTGAAGCTCGAGACGACCAGGATCACGGTGGCGACCGACGACAGCGCCAGGTCGAGCTCCACTCCGGCGGGAGGCCAGGGAGATGTCTGGGCGCGCAGCGTGAAGTACGTGGCGAACAGCCCACCGAAGAACAGCAGCTCCGATGCCAGGAAGACGATGGCGCCGAACCTGATCGGGGGCAGCAGGCTCGCGCTCGGGGTCCCCTCCACCTCCCGTGCGAGCATGCCGACCTTGTAACGCACGCGGACCGGC
>DATBJQ010000019.1:0-9283 GCA_036556385.1 Actinomycetota bacterium
CCCTGGCTGCCGTTCCAGATGGTGGCGGTCGGCTGGATGGGGGCCGGTGCGGGGCTGGTCCCTCGTGGGCGGACCTGGACCGCTCGCCTCCTGTGGCTGGCCGGCTACGGGGCTGCGGCCGGCTACCTCTATGGGGCGATCATGAACCTGTGGTCCTGGCCGTTCCTGGTGGACGGGTCCGCGATCGCGTGGGACCCGGATGCGGGGCCCGCAGCCAACCTCCACCACTACCTGGCCTTCTACGTGGTGACCTCGTTCTGGTGGGACACCGCGCGCGCGGTGGGCAACGCGGCGTTGATCCTGGTGCTCGGCAAGCCGCTGCTCGCCGCCCTGGACCGTGCGGCACGCCGGATGCACCTGGAGACCGGGCCCCGGGCGTTCGCCGCGGGCTCAAGCAGCGAAGCGGTAGCCCCCTCGATAGGTAGCATCCCGTGACCATGGCCGAGGCACCCGAGATGGCAGAGCCGCGCGACGGCGCGCCCAGCGACCGGACGCGCGTCCACCGCCACCCCGAGCGGGGCTCCTACGACCGCGCCCAGATCGACGCGATCCTCGACGAGGCGCTGATCTGTCACGTCGCCTTCAACGACCCCGACGGCCGGGCACGCGTCCTGCCCACGATCCACGCGCGGGTCGGCGACACGCTCTACCTGCACGGGTCGCGTGCGGGTCGGCCCTGGAAGACCCTGGCCTCCGGGTCCGAGGTGGCCGTCGCGGCGACGATCGTCGACGGCCTCGTCCTTGCGCGCAGCGCGTTCGAGCATTCGATGAACTACCGCAGCGTGGTGGTCTTCGGGATGGCCCGCGAAGTCACGGAGCCGGACGAGCTGCTGACGGCCGCCCGCGCGATCACGCAGCACGTCGCGCCGGGCCGCGAGGACGAGGCACGGATGCCCACCGACGACGAGTACCGCCAGACGCTGCTGCTCGCGGTCCCGATCGAGGAGGCCAGCGCGAAGATCCGCACGGGTGGCCCGAAGGACCCGCAGGAGGCCGACGCCCCGATCTGGGCCGGCGTGCTACCGCTGACGATGGCTCCGGGCGAGCCCGAACCCTCCGAGGACCTGCGCGGCGGGATCGGGGTTCCGACGTACCTGCGCGACTACCGGCGCCCGACCGGCTGATCCGCCCTCGACCCGCCCCCCCTTTCCTCCCCTCGACACGTCGGCCCGACCTGTGGTACATCTGTGTATCGACATGCTATATCGTCCCGATATATCGACCCGAGAGGACCTGTGGTGATCGAGCTCGCGGTCCTGGGCCTGCTGAAGGAGCGGCCCATGCACGGCTACCAGCTCTCGCGCGAGCTCGCCGATCAGCTCGGCGGGATGTGGCGCGTCAGCTACGGCTCCCTGTACCCGACCCTGCGGCGCCTCCAGCGCGACGGGGCGATCGAGGGCGAGGCTCCCGCGGGCGCCGGCGCCCGGAGGAAGACCGTGTACCGCATCACGCCCGAGGGCGAGCGCCTCTTCTTGGAGCTCCTGCAGGAGCCCCCCCAGGACGGCCAGGCCGAGGACACGCGCTTCCGGCTCCGGCTGGCCTTCTTCCGCTACCTGCCGCCCGAGACGCGGATCCGCCTGCTCGAGCGCCGCCGCCAGGGCCTGGAGGCTCGGCTGGCCGACGTGCGCTCCCGCCTGGCCGGTCCGGATGACCTGGACGACTACCAGCGAGCGCTGCTGGAGCACGGCGGCGCGGCGCTCGGCGCCGACATCGCGTGGGTCACGGAGCTGATCCACCGCGAGCGCGCCCGCAACGACATCACCGCCCCCCTGGGCGACCGGCGTCACGCCTCCGCGACGCTGCGAAGGAAGGAGCATTCCGCATGAGCACGGTTCGCATCGCCATCGTCGGCGTGGGCAACTGCGCCTCCTCCCTGGTGCAGGGCCTCACCTACTACCGCGACGCCGATCCGACCGAACGCGTCCCGGGGTTGATGCACGTGGATCTCGGCGGCTACCACGTTCGTGACATCGAGGTCGTGGCCGCGTTCGACGTCGACGCCGGCAAGGTCGGCGCCGACGTGTCCGAGGCCATCTTCACGGAACCGAACAACACGATCCGGTTCTCCGACGTGGATCCCCTCGGCATCACCGTGCTGCGGGGGCGGACCCTGGACGGGCTCGGCACGTACTACCGCCAGACGATCCGGGAGTCCGACCAGCCGGAGGCCGACGTGGTCCGGGTCCTTCGGGACACGCAGGCCGACGTCCTGATCTCCTACCTGCCGGTGGGATCCGAGGAGGCGGACCGGTTCTACGCGCAGTGCGCGATCGATGCCGGCGTGGCGTTCGTGAACGCGCTGCCCGTGTTCATCGCGAGCGACCCCGCGTGGGCCCACCGCTTCGCGGAGGCCGGCGTGCCGATCGTCGGCGACGACATCAAGAGCCAGGTCGGCGCCACGATCACCCACCGCGTCCTGGCGAAGCTCTTCGAGGATCGCGGTGTGGAGCTCGACCGCACGTACCAGCTGAACTTCGGCGGCAACATGGACTTCAAGAACATGTTGGAGCGGGAGCGCCTGATCTCGAAGAAGATCTCGAAGACCCAGTCCGTCCAGTCCCAGCTCGAGGAGCCCCTCGGCAAGGACGACATCCACATCGGCCCCTCGGACCACGTGCCGTGGCTGGAGGACCGCAAGTGGGCCATGATCCGGCTCGAGGGCCGCAACTTCGGCGACGTGCCCCTCACGATCGAGATGAAGCTCGAGGTGTGGGACTCGCCGAACTCGGCGGGTGTGATCATCGACGCGCTGCGCTGCGCCAAGATCGCCAAGGACCGCGGGATCGGCGGCCCGATCATCGGGCCGAGCGCGTACTTCATGAAGTCGCCTCCCGTGCAGTTCTCCGACGAGATGGCGCGCGAGATGGTCGACCAGTTCATCGCCGGGACCGGCGAGGGGGCCAACGCGGACTGGAGCGGCTTCTTCGACGTCACCCAGGCCTAGCCGTTCAGGTCGAGCCGTTCAGGCCTGGCCGGCCTGCGATCCCGGATCCTCAGCGGACACGGATCGTGTCCGTCGGAGACCACCCGCTCGTGCCGGCGCCCGGCTCCCGCATCCGGGCGCGGAACCGATACGTGCCGTCGCCCGCGTCGGGACGGAAGATCGCGGTCTTGCTCGTGACCGCCCGGAGCCACCACCGCCACGCGCCATCGGGACGCCGGGATTGCACGTCGTAGACGGATCCCGGCGTCGCCACGGCGGCCGCCCACCGGACCCGGAAGCGGTCCTTGGGGGACCCCCTCGGCGGCCACACGCCGACCGGCACGAAGACGTTCGCGCTCATCTCCGGGTGCAGCGTGCACAGGACGGGGTAGGAGCCCGCGGCCACGAAGACGTAGGAGAAGCTCGGTCCGCCACCGGGGACCACGCCCGAGTCGTACAGATCCATCCCGCTGCCGTCCGTCGCGGTGTGGGACGACGGGCCGTCGAAGTCGAACGTGACCGTGCCGCCCCGCGCCAGACGGACGAGCGACGGATCGAACAGGTCGTAGAAGCCGTTGTCGTAGGCGCTGACGTGCACCTCGTCGGACGGCGGGGCGGCCACGCCCGTGCCCGGCGCCGCGACGCCGAGGACGAACACCACGACGAGCAGCGCCCGGACCTTCATCCGTGAGGTATCGGCAGGCAGGACGCGGTGCCGCAGCACCCCCACCTAGGATGGCCGCCATGTCGCGGACCGAGGCAGCCGGGTCGGCGGCGCGCGCCCGTCAGGCCTTGCGTGCGCCGGACTTCCGGCGCCTCTTCCTGGTCCGGCTCGTCGGACAGCTCGGCGACGGCTTCTTCAACGCGGCCCTGGTGACCTCGGTCGTGTTCTCACCCACCGAACAGCGCACGGCGGTCGGCCTCCTCAAGGCCGGGCTCATCACGGCGCTCCCGTTCACGCTCCTCGGCCCCTTCGTCGGGACGTTCATCGACCGATGGCCACGGCGCGCGATCCTGGTGATCGCGCCGGTCGTCAAGGCATCGCTGGTAGCGCTGGTCCTCTTCGACCCCGAGAGCTCGGCGCTCCCCTTCTACCTCGGCGCGCTGGCGATCCTCTCCGTGAACCGCTTCTACCTGGCCGCCGCCTCGGCGGTGGTCCCGCGGCTCGTCTCCCCCACCGACCTCCTGATGGCGAACTCGCTCGCGACCGTCGGCGGCACGCTCGCGCTGCTCGCGGGGGTCTTCGTCGGCGGCAAGGTGGCCGATGCCGCGGGATCGGCCACGGCGATCGTGCTGGTCGCGGCGTTCCTGTGGCTCGCGGCGGCGTGGACCGCGATGCGGATCCGATCCGACCTCGCCCCCATGACCCTCCCCGAGTCCCCGGAGCTGCTCCGCCACGAGGTCCGACGCGTCGCGGTGGAGTTCGCTCGGGGGGCCTCCGCGCTGGTCCGGACCCCGCGCGCGATCGGTCCGATCACCTCGATCACGCTCGACCAGGTCGGGCAGGGTGTGATCCTGACGCTGGCGCTGGTGGTGTTCCGCGAGCAGCTCGGCGAGGGCGTCGGCTCGTTCTCCGACCTGATCGGCGCCGGCGGCGTGGGCGTCCTGGTGGGGATCGCGACCGTGGGGGCGCTGGAGGATCGGTTCCCCAAGCCCCGGATCGTGGCCGGTGCGTTCGTGGTGGGGGGTCTCGCCCTCCTGGTGCCGGCGTTCCGCCTCACCGACGCCACGATCCTGTTCGCGAGCTTCGTCGTGGGCCTCTCCTTCGCGTGGAAGAAGATCCCCGTCGACACGATGGTGCAGCGGTCGCTCCCCGACGGGTACCGGGGCCGCGTCTTCTCCGTCTACGACGTCGCCTACAACCTGGCCCGGATCGTGGCCGCCGCGATCGCGATCCCGATGTTCCCGGCGTTCGGCGCCCGGTGGTCGATCGCGGTGGTCGGCGTGGTCTTCCTCCTGTGGGCACCCGTGCTCCCCCGGTGGGTGCGCGGCGTCCCCGAGATCCGCCTGGCCTTCCACGAAGCGGGGCGGGCCGAGTCGTGGCCCACGGCGATCCGATGGGGCGCCGCGGTGGAGCCGGTGGACGTGCGGCGGTCGTGGCTGGAGGAACGCGACGGTGCGCGGCGACGCGCCTTCCGCCTGGTGCTCCAGGACGGCACCGAGCTCGACGTCAGCGCGCGGGAGCCCGGCGGGACCTGGCGGATCGACCGGGAGCACGAGCCCTGAGGGTCATCCGGCGGGCGCGACCTCCGCGGGCGCGACCTCGGCGTTGCGCACCTGGGTCTCGACCTCCCCGGCACGCATCCGCCGCAGGAGCACCAGGACGACGGCGCCGGCGAGAGCCGCGACGATCCCGGCGATCACGAAGGCAGCTCGCGGACCCAGGTGCTCGCCGAGCACGCCGGCGAGCGGGGCGCCGATCGGCGTGGAGCCCAGGAACACGATCCCGTACAGGGCCATCACCCGTCCACGCGCCTCCGGACGCGCGTTCACCTGCAGCAACGTGTTGCCGGTGATGATGAACGCCATCGCCACGAACCCCACCGGGACCATCGCCAGCGTAGCGAGCCCCAGCGTGGGCGCGGCGGCGGTGACGATCATCGCCACGCCGATCCCGAGCGCGAACGCCGCCAGCACCCGCATCCGCGGCGTCGCGTTGCGGTTGGCCATCATCAACGCCGCGGCGAACGAGCCGATCCCGGCGGCCGCCGAGAGGAACCCGAACTCGCGAGGACCGGCCCCGAAGGTGTGCTCGGCGAGCAGCGGCACCAGCACCTGCCATTGGAAGGTCACCGTGAAGATCACGGCCATCAACAGCAGCGGCCGCCGGAGCGCGTCGGTCCGCCACGCGTACCGCAGGCCCGCGACCAGATGCCCCCGGTCCCGCGTCGTGCGGGCCTGGGGGTGCAGCTCGCCGGGCCGCATCGCGACCAGCGCCGTCAGGACGGCAAGGTAGGACAGTCCGTCGATCAGGAAGCACGCGGCGATCCCGACCGTGGCGATCAGGATCCCGGCCACGGCCGGGCCGACCACCCGGGAACCCGTGAACGCCGCGCTGTTCAAGCTGACGGCGTTGGTCAGCACGTCCTCGCCCACCATCTCGACGTAGAAGCTCTGCCGCGACGGCATGTCGATCGAGATGATCACCCCGGCCACGGTGGAGAGCACGAACACCATCCAGAGCTGGATCACGTCGGTGAACACCAGCAACCCGATCGTGAGCGAGACCGCGGCGAAGGCGCTCTGGGTCCACATCAGGATGTGGCGCTTGTCGAAGCGGTCGGCGAGCACGCCGCCGAACGCGCCGAACAGCAGCACCGGTCCGAACGACAGGGCGGCGTTCACACCCAGCGCGGTTCCGCTGCCGGTCAAGCGCAGCACCAGCCACGACATCGCCGTGAAGTTCATCCAGGTGCCCGTCGCCGAGATCATCTGCCCGGCCAGGTAGAGGCGGAAGTTGCGTGACGATCGGAGCGAGGCGAACGTGCGCCGGACGGCGGCGTCGACCCGTGCGCTCACGTGCCGGGGTCCTTCTCGGCGATCGTCTCGAGGAGATCGCTCGCCCGGGACAGGACCGCCCGCTCCTCCGCGGAGAGCGAGCCGAGGCGCTTCGCCAGGAACTCGTCCGTGCGACGTCTGGTGCGCTGCAAGAGCTTCGACCCTTCCGTCGTGATCGCCAGCCAGGTGACCCTGCCGTCGAGCGGGTCCGGGGTCCGCCGCGCGAGGTCGCGGTCGACGAGCGCCTGGATCGTGCGGGTCATCGTGGGCTTGCGCACGTTCTCGTGGACCGCCAGCTGGCCGGCCGTCATCGGGCCGTGGATCTCCAGGGTGATCAGGGCCGCATGCAGCGTCGGGGTGACGCCGGGGTCCGACTCGCGGCGCATGCGCCGGGCCGCACGCCAGACGGACACGCGCAGGCGAGAGGCCAGCTCGGCGGCATCGCGGGTCCGCGTGGTGGTGGAAGCTGTCGTCATCGTGCTCCCTATGATAGTACGAGGAACTAACTAGCGGCCCGTACGACCGAGCCCAGGACCAGCGAGCCCAGGACCAGCGAGCCAGGCATCGAGGAGGAACGTTTGGCCACGACGACCGGACCCCGTGACTGGGACGCCGCCGAGTACGACCGCCTCCCGATCCCCATGACGGGGTGGGGAGCCGCGGTCGTCGGGCGGATGGATCTGCGGGGTGACGAGCGGGTGCTGGATGCGGGGTGCGGCACCGGACAGGTGACGAGCGTGCTCCGGGACCGTCTCCCCCGCGGCGAGGTGGTGGCGCTCGACGGTTCGCCGTCGATGATCGACGCGGCCCGGCGGCGGCTGGGGGACGACCGCGTGACGTACCTCGTGCACGACCTCCTGGAACCGCTCCGGATCGCCCCGGTGGACGCGATCCTGTCCACCGCCACCTTCCACTGGATCGCCGACCACGACCGCCTGTTCCGCAACCTGGCCGCCGCGCTGCGACCCGGCGGGCGGCTCGAGGCGCAATGCGGAGGTCGAGGGAACATCGCGTCGGTGGAACGGGCCGTCGCCGGCCTGGGCCGCGCGGGCGGGTCCGGATCGAAGACCTACGCCGGTCCGGAGGAGACGACCGAGCGACTCACGCGTGCCGGTTTCGTGGACGTCACGTGCTGGCTCCGACCCGAGCCCACGGTGATCCCGCCGACCGACCTGGAGAGCTACCTGGCCACGATCTGCCTCGGGGGCATCGTGGACGGGATGGCGACCGAGGCGGCGCGGTCGTTCGTCCACGAGGTCGCGGCCGCGATGCCCGACACGACGATCGACTACGTGCGGCTGGAGATCGGCGCGACCCGGGGCGACGCGTGAGCCGCGGAGCCGCGAAGGCGCGCCGATCAGATGAACAACGAGACGGCGGCCTCGCGCATCTCGAGGATCGCCGTGGCGGCGCCGATCGGCTCCTCGAGCCCGTCCAGCAGGTCCTCGCGCTTGAGCCCGAGCAGATCCATCGTCATCTGGCAGGGGATCAGCTTCGCGCCCATCTCCTTCGACAGCCGCAGTAGCGCCTCGGGCTTCTCGACGTGGTGCTCGTCGGCCAGCTTCTTGAACATCGCGGGGCCGGCGCCGGCGAAGTGGTAGCGGGAGAGCTTCGCCTTCTGGGCGGAGCCCGGGTTCATGGCCGACATCATCTTCTGCATCCAGTTCTCACCGGTGATGCGCACATCCGGCTTCACGATCGAGAACAGACCCCAGAACGTGAAGAAGACGCTCACCTCCATGCCGCTGGCCGCGGCGGTGGAGGCGAGGATCGTGGTCGGCCAGATCCGGTCGAGGTCGCCACCCCACGCGATGATCGTCATCTTGTTCTTCTTGTCGACGCGACCCTTCCCTCCGGCCTCGAGCGCCTCGACCCGCTGCAGGAGCTCCGCGAACGCGGCGGCGTCGACCGGCTGGATGCGCTCCTCGGTGACCGCCACGTCAGACCACCTTGCGCACGACGTAGCGGAACGTGCCGTCCTCGAGCTCGCCCGCCTCGAGGAGCTCGTTGCCGCTGATCGTGGCCCAGCTGGGCACGTCGGACCTCGAGCCCGGGTCGGTCGCCAGGAGCTCGAGCAGGTCGCCGGGGCCGGCGTCCTGGAGCGCCCGGGCGAGGGACACCAGCGGGCCGGGGCAGGACTGCCCGCGGGCGTCGACGGTCGCGGTGATGACGTTCATGATCGGTGACCTCCGGAAGGGGACGATCGGGGACGGTGCTACGCAGATGGGGCGCGTGCCGCAGGCTCGCGCTGTCCCGCGTGTCAGCGGGGACAGCAGCAGCGATCGGGGATCATCGCTGCGACGGTGCCGGCTTCGCGTGTGCAGACCATTTGCAGGTGCAAATCGTACCTCGGAGATGGGGAACCGCACAAGGGCGACGTCGCAAGGCGTTTCCACCCTTTCGAGGCTGTCCGGGCTGTCTTGTCTCAGGGTGCCGGGATGTCGAGACAGCCGCCCCGTCGACCCAGCTCCTCCAGGCCCGCCCGGTCGCCCGGGCCGAAGTCGGTCATCCAGCCCCCCGAGGGCTCCATCAGCTCACCCTGCTCGTCCACGTGGTCCAGCCCCATGATGTGGCCCCACTCGTGCAGGATCACCGGGCCCTGGTCGCCGGCGTCGTCGAACCCCGGCGGGTTCGGATCGTCCTGGTTGATCGCGATCCATCCGCTGACGATCGCGTCGGTGGTCTCGTCGAGCGGCCCGAGTGGACGCGCCACGCCCGCCGCCACGTGCCCCTGAGGGCGGAACGAGATGTCGGTCTCGTCGGGGTCGACCCAAGCCACGAGCACGGGAGCGTAGGTGCCGTCCCCCGGCTCTGCGGCGACCCGGGCGCGCGTGGGGATCTCGCGCGATGTTCCATCGAACT
>DATBJQ010000020.1:0-14113 GCA_036556385.1 Actinomycetota bacterium
GAGCGCCGCGCGGACGGTCTCGGACCAGGCGCGGATCCGCTCGGCCCCGTGTGCGAACCCCTCGTCGGGATCGGCGACGGGTCCGTAGTGGGAGGTCAGCAGGATCCCCGGTCGTCGCGCCCGCATCCGTTCGATGCTGCCCAGCGCCGCCTCGACATCGACCTCGGGCGGCGGCAGGGCCGGCCGATAGCAGGTCGCCCACGGCAGGTACGAACCGATCGACTCGCCCGTGAACATCGCCCCGGTCGACGCGTCGAACAGCGAGACGTGATGGGACGCGTGTCCCGGGGTGTGCAGGACCTCGAGCGAGGTGTCGCCGATCGCGATCGTGTCCCCACCCTCGACGGCTCGGACCCGGTCCGCGGGACAGGGGAGCGTCTCGCCGTACATCGCCCGCATCCGCTCCTCGCCGTACGTGCGAGCCGTGCTCGCGATCAACCGGGCGGGATCGACCAGGTGCGGGGCGCCCCGCTCGTGGACCCAGACGGTCGCCCCGGGGAACCGGCGGAGCAGCGCGCCGGCACCGCCCGCGTGGTCGACGTGGATGTGCGTCACGATGATGTGCGCGAGGTCGCCGGGTCCCAGACCCAGCCGTTCGAGTGCCGCGAGGACGACCTCGCCGTCGGCACCAGGCCCCGTCTCCAGGAGCGTGGGCTCGCCGGTCTCCAGGACGTAGACGGCGTTCAGCTCTCGCTGATGCACCATGCCGGTATCGACCGCGGTGATACCGGGCGCCACGGGGGTCAGGATGGGCTCGCGGTCGGGCATCGCGCGCGAGTCTGGCACAGCCGTGTCGGTGGCGGCCGCTACGGTGGCGCACGGAAGAGGAGGTTCGATGGTGACGGTCAACGTCGTCGTGTTGGCGGGGACCGTCGCGGCGGATCCGGTGGAGCGCCGGATGCCCTCGGGCGACGAGGTCACCGAGCTTCGGGTCTCCGTTCCGGAGGTGGGCAAGCGCCTCCTCCCCCTCCCGGTCGCGGCGTGGCACGCCACGGTCGGCAAGCGAGCGCTGAAGGGGATCGCCAAGGGCGACCCGGTGCTCGTGCACGGGCAGCTCGTCCGCCGGTTCTACCGGAGCGGGGCTGGAGCCCGGAGCCTCACCGAGGTGGTCGCGACGGGGATCAAGAAGTTGGAGCCGATGCAGCCGCCCGACTGACGGCCCGTCCCGGGGACGCGGACGGCGGTTGGAAGGCCTGGATCCATCGCGGCCTCGTTGCCTGGAGCCGCGTGCCTCGATGACGCACACTCGCGTCGTGGGACGTTCCCGGTTCCCGATCGTGCTCGTCGTGTGCGGGACGGTCGCGGTCGTGGCCATGTCGGCCGGGGCTCTGGCCCTCGGGTTGCGTGACCGGTCGCCGTCGCGTCCCCCGAGGACCTGGATCGTGCGGGACGGCACGATCCGTTCCTTCTTCACCACCCAGGTGGCCGACTCGGACGTCTTCCGGTGCGCGGGCGTCCGCGGAGGGGTCGTCAAGCCTCCCCGCGGCCAGGGGTCGGAGAGCTCGACCGGCGTGGTCGTCGAGACGGGGTGGAACGGGGTCGTCACGGTGACCTGTGGTCCGCTCCCTCCCTTCGACGTCGAGGAAGGGCCGAGCGCGGGCACCTCGTGAGCGAGGACGCCGCGGTCAGTCGGGCTGGGAGCCGTCCAGGGGCATCAGGACCATGCCGGTACGGGGCTTGGGCCAGAAGAAGGTCGACTTCCGAGGCAGCCGTCCACCGCGGTCCACCACGGCGCGGATCCGCTCCGGCGTGGTCGGTGGCAGCAGGTAGGCTACCCGGGCCTGGCCGGTGCGCACGACCTCGTCGGCGTCCTCCGCGTCATGCGTGAACCGGAGACCGTCGCCCGGGGCCAGGGCGTCCAGCAGCTGCTCGTGGAGCGCCTCCACCGTGGGTGGCGACCCGTGCAGCGTGTGGATCCGGTACTCCACGCCGCCACGGACCGCTGCGACCGTCCCGAACCGCAGCGCCGCATCATCGAGGACGGCGAGCGCCGACGCGAGGTCGGCCACGGGATCGCCGTCCGGCGGGGGATCGCCCTCGGTCTGCACCCGATGGTAGGGGAGCACCGGCACGTCCTGGGTCCCGGCGTCCACGACCAGGGTCAGGATCCGGTCCCACGGGCCGGGACCGGCCTCGGCGTGCCGCTCGTCGCGGTACGCGAGGGCCGTCGTGTAGCGGTGGTGACCGTCGGCGATCAGCAGCGGCTCGGACGCGAGCCAGGATCCCACCGGAGCCTCCGCGGGCACCTGCCAGAGCCGGTGGTCCACGCCCTCACGGTCCGTGACCGCCGCGAGGGGTTCCTGCTCCGTCGTGCGATCCAGGAGCTCGGCCAGCTGCTCGCACGGGCCGGCCACCGTCCCGTAGATCGCCGAGAGATGCGTCCCCGTGGCGCGGAGCAGCCGCAGGCGGTCCTCGATCGGCCCCGGCATCGTCTCCTCGTGGGGGAGCACCCCGTCGCCGAGCGGCTCCAGATCCATCGCGCAGAGCACCCCCCGAACGGAACGGCGACGCCCCTCCAGCGTGAACCGGAACTCGTGCGCGAAGTAGGCGGGCCCGGCCGGTCGCAGGACCCCTCGTACCCGCCAATCGTGGAGCAGGCCCGCGGCAGCCGCGTACCGGCTGTCGGCGGCCTCGGGGTCGGGGCTGCCCTCGGCCAGGTCGACGTGGACGATGTTCTGTGCGCTGCTGTCCAGGTAGGACCGTCTGCGGGAGTCGCTGATAACGTCGTACGGCGGGGCGGTGAGTCGGTCGAGGGGGCCGGCGACGGCCGAGTCGTACCGCAGGGCGACGAACGGAGCGACGCGTGGCACGCGACCTGTATAGCAGCCGTGGATCGGGCGAGACCGCCTACGACCTCTTCGACCGGGGTCGGACGATGCTCCGTGACGGCCACCCCCACGCCGCGGCCATGCTGCTGGGCCGTGCCAAGCTGCTGGAGCCCGAGAAGGCCTCGATCCGTGAGGCGCTGGGTCGCGCCCTCTTCATGAGCGGACGAGCCTCCGGTGCCCGCCGGGAGTTCACGAAGGCGGTCCAGCTCCAGCCGACCGACGACTACGCGCACTTCGCGCTGGCGCTCGCGTGCGAGCGCACCGGCCAGCGGCAGCGCGGGCTCGGCCACGCGAAGCTCGCCGTGGCGATGCAGCCGGGCGTGGAGCACTACGAGCAGGCGGTCGCGCGACTGTCCGCCGCCGCCTGAACGTGATCGCCGACGGCTACGACGACTTCCTGTTCGACCTCGACGGCGTCCTGTACCGGGGCACGGACCCGATCCCCGGCGCGGCCGCTGCCGTCGCGCGACTCCGGGAGCTGGGGAAGGGCCTGGCCTTCGTGACGAACAACTCGTCGCGGACGCCCGATGAGGTGGTCCAGCATCTGGGCTCCGTGGGGATCGGCGCCGGCCCGGCCGAGGTCGTGACGTCCGCCATGGTGACCGCCGACGTGATCGCCGAGCGCGGTCTCCGGACGGCGTTCGTGATCGGCGGGGCGGGCCTGCGATCGGCCATGTCCGATCGGGGCCTCGAGCTGCGGACCGACGCCCCGTCCGGGGTGGACGTGGTCGTGGTCGGCTTCGATCCCCACGTCGACTACGACGCCCTGCGGACGGCCGCCGTCCTGATCGAGAAAGGCGCAGCCTTCGTCGCCTCCAACGGTGACGGCTCGTTCCCGGCCGCGGACGGCTACGCCTGGCCGGGGGCGGGCGCGATCGTGGCCGCGATCGAGACCACCACCGGCACGACGGCCGAGGTGGTGGGCAAGCCCCACGCCCCCCTGCTGCTGGCCGCGCATCGGGCCGCCGGGGGCGGCCGACCCCTGCTGATCGGCGACCGCCTGGACACCGACATCGCCGGCGCCCTCGAGCTGGGGTGGGACGCCGCGCTGGTGCTCACCGGGATCGCCACGCGCGAGCAGGCCGAGACCGGGGCGATCAGGCCCACCTACGTGCTCTCGGACCTCGGGGATCTGGTCGGAGCCGACTGACCCCGCTCGCTATGCTTGGGGTGGAACCCCTCGAGGCGGAGGCCACGATGAGCAGGCTCGACGACATGCGGCGCACGATCGAAGGTGCCGTTGGGAACATGACCCCGGAACGGGCGCAGAAGCTGGCCAAGAGCTTCGAACCCAACGCCGCCAAGGAACAGGTGGCCAAGACCGCCGCCGACATCCTCGAATGGTCGCAACGCAACCGCGAGCGGCTCACGACCTACATCCGCGGTGAGATCGCGCGGCAGATGGAGCAGACCGGGGTCGCGACCCGAGCCGACCTGGACGCCCTGAAGAAGCGCGTCCGGGAGCTCGAGCGCGCTGCCGGCATGACCGCCTCCGGCCGGAAGAAGGCCGCCTCGGCGAAGCGCTCGACCGCCAAGCGCTCGACCGCGAAGCGCAGCACGGCGAAGCGATCGGCCGCCTCGTCCACCCCGCCTTCCGGCGGAGCGAACCCGTCGTCGGCATCCCCGTCGGACAGCGGGTCGTGAGGGCTCGCCGCCCGTGCCGCGCCGGCGTCTCGACGCGGAGCTCGTCCGGCGGGGCCTGGCGTCCACACGGGAGGAAGCCCAGGACGCCGTGCGCGCGGGCCTGGTCACCGTCGGCGGTGTGACGGCCCAGCGGCCGGCCACCCTCGTGGCCGCGGACGCCGCGGTCCGTGTGCTCGAGCCGGCGCGCGGCTACGTCTCCCGGGGCGGCGGCAAGCTGGAGGCGGCGCTCGACCGCTTCGATCTCGACCCCGCCGGATCGCGATGCCTCGATGCCGGAGCGTCGACCGGTGGGTTCACCGACTGTCTGCTGCAGCGCGGGGCCTCGGCGGTGATCGCCGTGGACGTGGGGTACGGGCAGCTGTCCTGGTCGCTCCGCAACGACCCGCGCGTGATGCTGCTGGAGCGGACGAACGTCCGGAACCTGACCCGCGACGATCTCCCGTTCGCACCCGAGCTCGTGGTCGCCGACCTCTCGTTCATCTCGCTGCGGCACGTGCTCCCGGCGCTCGCCGGGCTCGCCGATCCGGCCGCCGGCTACGTCGTATTGGTGAAGCCGCAGTTCGAGGCGCGCAAGGCGGAGGTCGCGGAGGGAGGAGTCATCCGCGATCCCGACGTGTGGGAGCGGGTGCTCGCCGAGGTCTCGGGGGCGGCCGGGGAGCTCGGGCTCGGGACCGTGCAGGCGATGGCGTCGCCGCTGCCGGGACCGGCCGGGAACATCGAGTTCCTGCTCGAGCTGCGGCGGGGCGCGGCGACCACCGCCGATCTCCCGGGCGCGATCGCCGAGGCTCGGGGGTTGGCCCCGTGAGCCGCGTCGGGTTCGTGGTGCACGAGGGCCGACCGACCGCGGTCGAGGCGGCGACGAGGCTGCGCGAGGATCTCGAGGCCCAGGGGGTCGAGACGATCGACCTGGCCCACGGCAGCGGCACCGCGGATCTCGTGGTGGCGGTCGGCGGGGACGGGACCTTCCTGCGCGCCGCGTACGTGGCATCGGGGATCGGGGTCCCGGTGCTGGGCGTCAAGGTCGGCACGCTGGGCTTCCTCACCGAGACCGAGCCGGGAGCCGCCGCGGACCTGATCGCCGAGGCATTGGCGGGTCGCGCGCCGGTCGAGGAGCGCCTCGCCGTCGTCGCGGAGGCGGAGGCCGCGGCGCCGGGCGAGGCCGCCTTCCCGTCCCAATGGGGGATGAACGAGATCATGGTGGAGAAGCGGGCGCGCCACCGCCTCGTCCGCCTGCGCGTGGAGGTCGACGGTGCCTACGTGACCACGTTCTCCGCCGACGGCGTGATCGTGGCCACCCCGACGGGCTCGACGGCCTACTCGTTCTCGGCGCGCGGCCCGATCGTCAGCCCCGACGTGCCGTGTCTGGTCGTCACGCCGATCGCGGCGCACATGGTGTTCGACCGCTCGTTCGTGCTCAACGCCACCCAGGTCGTCACGCTGCAGGTCGTGGGCGACGAGCCCGCGCTGATCTCGGCCGACGGACGTGAGAGCGTCGAGATCCCCGTCGGGACGCGGATCAGGATCCGGCCCTCGAACCGGCCGGCGCGGTTCGTCCGCCGCGACGACGGAGAGCCCTTCCTCACGCGCGTCCGGGACAAGTTCGGGCTCCCGGGAGACCCCGCGGCCGACGAGGCCTAGCCTGCGCTCCGGCACGGGAAGCCGGGAGCTGTCGGCCCGCCGGGATAGGATGCGCCGATGCTCCGCCAGCTCCACGTCAGCGACCTGGGCGTGATCCACGACCTCGACCTGGAGCTCGATCCGGGGCTCAACGTCCTCACCGGTGAGACGGGTGCCGGCAAGACGATGCTCACCGTGGCCATCTCGCTCGTGGTGGGAGCGCGGGCGAACGCCCAGCTCGTGCGGCCCGGCGCCGGCGCCGCGCGCGTCCAGGCGGTGTTCGACGCTCCCCCGGACGCCGGCGATTGGGTCGAGGACGACCAGCTGGTGCTCGCTCGCTCGGTCGGCGCCGACGGGCGCCACCAGGCACGGATCGGCGGTCAGATCGCCACGGCGTCGGCGCTCGCCGAGCTGGGCCGCCGCGTCGTCGAGGTGCACGGTCAGCACCAGACGCTCGGCTTGATGGACCCGGCCGTGCAGACGGGGTTCCTGGACAGATCCGCCGGCGACGAGCACCGCCGCGCGGTCGTGGACCTGGCCGACGCCGTCGGGCGCCTTCGGGCCGCGGACGCGGCGCTGCAGCGGCTGGCGGAGGCGGCCCGCGACCGGGAGCGCGAGCTCGACCTGCTGGCCTACCAGGTCGGCGAGATCGACGCCGTCGGTCCCCGGCCCGACGAGACCTCGGCGCTGGGGTCGGAGGAGGCACGGCTGGGGCACGCCGAGCGCCTGCAGGAGCTGGCCTCGTCGGCGGAGATGCTCCTCAACGGCGAACGGGGGGTGGGCGACGTCGTGGCCGAGGCGTCGGCCACCCTCGAGGCGATCGCCGCGCTCGACCCGGACGCCGGCGGGCTCGCCACCCGCGGCGCCGGGCTGGCGGCCGAGGTCGTCGAGCTCGGACGCGAGGTCCGCACCTACCGTGAGGCGCTCGTGGTCGATCCGGTCCGGCTGCAGGAGGTCCGCGAACGCATCGCGGCCCTGAAGTCCTTGCACCGCAAGTACGGTGAGACGGATGCCGAGGTCCTGGCCTTCGGCGAGCGGGCCGCGAAGCAGGTCGAGGCACTCCGGGGAGCCGACGAGCGGCTGGCGGAGCTCCTCGCGGCCTCGGCCTCGGCGCGGGAGGGCGCCGAGTCCCTGGCCCGGCGCGTCACGGCCGGACGGCTGGCGGCCGCGCCGGAGCTTGCCGCCGCACTCACCCACGAGATCCGAGATCTCGGGATGCCCGCGGCGACGATCCAGGTTGCCCTGGAGCCGCTGGACCGACTGGCCCCCCAGGGAGCGGAGCGGGTGGAGCTCCGCCTCGCGGCCGGCGAAGGGCAGGCGTCGCAGCCCCTGTCGCGGGCCGCGAGTGGCGGGGAGCTGTCCCGCGTGATGCTCGCGTGCCGCAGCGTGCTCGCCGACCTCGACGCCGTCCCAACCCTGATCTTCGACGAGGTGGACACGGGGATCGGGGGCCAGGCCGGACTCGCGGTCGGCCGGCGCCTGGCGAGGCTGGCCGAACACCGCCAGGTGCTCGTCGTCACGCATCTGCCCCAGATCGCGAGCTTCGCCGACCGACACGTGCGCCTCCGGAAGGAGCGGGGGGTCGCCACGGCCGCGGTGCTGGATCGTCCCGCCCGTGTCCGTGAGCTCTCCCGGATGCTCGCGGGTCTCGAGGGCTCCGAGCACGCGGCCTCGCACGCCGAGGAGCTGCTGGCTGCCGCCGCCACGGCCACCCGGCCCGGAGCGTGAGGCCCCCGGACGGAACTTCGCGCGCCCTGCTCCCCGGAGGCGTCGGCAGCGTCTGCTACAGTCGACTTCCGTGGTGAGGGAGCATGCGAGGTTCATCTTCGTCACGGGTGGCGTGGCCTCGGGCCTCGGCAAGGGCATCACCACCGCCTCCCTCGGCCGGCTCTTCTCCTCCCGCGGTCTGAAGGTCGTCCTGCAGAAGCTCGACCCGTACGTCAACGTCGACCCGGGCACCATGAACCCGTTCGAGCACGGCGAGGTCTTCGTGCTGGACGACGGCGCCGAGACCGACCTCGACCTCGGTCACTACGAGCGCTTCCTGGACGCGGACCTGCACCGTGGCTCCAACTTCACCACCGGCGCCGTGTACAGCGCGGTGCTCGCGAAGGAGCGCCGCGGCGACTACCTCGGCAAGACCGTCCAGGTGATCCCGCACATCACCGACGAGATCAAGGAACGGGTGCGGGCGCTCGCGGAGACCGAGCAGGCAGACCTCCAGATCGTCGAGATCGGGGGAACGGTCGGCGACATCGAGTCACTGCCGTTCCTCGAGGCGATCCGGCAGCTGCGCAACGAGATCGGGCGGGACCGGTGCGCGTTCGTCCACGTCTCGCTGATGCCGTTCATCGGCCCGTCCGGCGAGCTGAAGACCAAGCCCACGCAGCACTCGGTCAAGGAGCTGCGAGCGCTCGGTCTGCAGCCCGACGCGATCGTCTGCCGTTCGGACCGGCCGATCGGCCGGAACCTGAAGGAGAAGATCTCGCTGCTCTGCGACGTCCCGATCGCCGGCGTGATCAGCGCCCCGGACGCCCCCTCGATCTACGAGGTGCCGCTGGTGCTCCACAAGGAGGGCCTCGACACGTTGCTCGCCGAGCATCTCCGGATCGACGAGGGCGCCGACCTGAGCGAGTGGGAGGCACTGGTCGACCGGGTGCACGCGGCCACGGAGCCCGTCGACATCGCGGTGGTCGGCAAGTACGTCTACCTGCGCGACGCCTACCTCTCGGTGATGGAGGCGCTCCGTCACGGAGGCTTCCATCACGGCGCCGAGGTGCGGATCCACTGGATCGCGTCCGACGACCTGGGGGGCGAGGCCACCGAGGATGCGCTGCGCGACATGGACGGCATCCTGATCCCGGGTGGCTTCGGCGTCCGCGGGGTCGAGGGGAAGGTCGATGCCGTGCGCTTCGCTCGCGAGCAGGGCATCCCGTTCCTGGGGATCTGTCTGGGCCTGCAGTGCGCCGTGATCGAGTTCGCGCGGCACGTCTGCCGCCTCGAGGGCGCCAACTCCAGCGAGTTCGACCCCGCGTGCACCCACCCGGTGATCGACCTGCTGCCCGAGCAGAAGGACGTCACCGATCTGGGCGCCACGATGCGGCTGGGCGCCCAGCCCTGCTACCTGGAGCCCGGCACGCGGGCAGCCGCCGCCTACGACGCCGATGTCGTGGAGGAGCGGCACCGCCACCGGTGGGAGGTCAACCCCGCGTACCTCGACGCCCTCCGCGAGGGGGGCCTCGTGATCAGCGGGTCGTCGCAGAAGGGCCGGCTGGCCGAGATCATCGAGCTCCCCGATCACCCGTTCTTCGTGGCCGGGCAGTTCCATCCCGAGCTGCGATCGCGCCCCACCCGGCCGCACCCCCTGTTCCGGGAGTTCGTCGGGGCGGCGCGCGAGCATCGTCTGCGTCGCGTCGAGGCGGACGACACCATCGTCATCACGGGCTGACGCGATGCGCGAGCCGCAGGCCGCGCGCGACGCGTTCCGCGGCCGGTTCCTGCGCGTCGACGTCGAGGAGTGGCCCGACCTCGGGACCTACGAGGTCGTCCGGCAGCACGACGCCGCGGCCGTCCTGCCGATCACGCCCGACGATCAGGTCCTGCTCGTGCAGCAGCTCCGGCCGCCGATCCGTGACCGGATCGTGGAGATCCCGGCCGGCCTGCTCGACGTCGAGGGGGAGGATGCCCTCACCTGTGCCGCTCGCGAGCTCCTGGAGGAGACGGGGTTCCGTCACGCGGCGATCACCTTCCTGGGGGGCGTCTTCGTCTCGCCGGGATCCTCGAACCAGTACGTCCACCTGTTCGTCGCGCGCACGCGAGCGGAGCGCGCGGCCGAGCCCGAGGCGGGGATCGAGGTCCTGGTGCGTCCGCTGGGGGAGATGGTGGCCGCCGCCCGCGCCGGCCGCGTCCGCGACGCGAAGACAGCGCTGGCCCTGCTGATGGCGGAGGGACGTGTCCCACCGGTCTGACGTCGACGTGGCGACGCCCCTCGCCGACGATGCGCACCGGTACCTCGACCACCTCGCGGTGGAACGCGGTCTGTCCGCCAACACGCTCGGCGCCTACCGGCGGGACCTGCGCCGGTACGTGGCGTTCCTCGCGAACCGCGGGATCGGGTCGGCCGACGAGGTCGACGAGGCCGCGATCCGTTCGTACCTCGCATCGATCTCCGCCTCGACCCACGGGCAGGAGGAGCGGCCCTACGCGGCCACGAGCGTGGCACGAGCCCTCTCGTCGGTCCGCTCGTTCCATCGGTACCTGGTCCGGGAGGGTGTGACGGAGCGGGATCCCGCCGCGGGGGTGGTCCGTCCGCGGGTCCCTCGCGGGTTGCCGCACCCGCTCACGGTGGACCAGGCGGCGGCCCTGCTCGACGCGCCCGACCCGGCCAGCCCGGCGGGGCTCCGCGACCGGGCCGTGCTCGAGGTGCTCTACGGCGCCGGCGTGCGGGTGGCGGAGCTCACCGGGCTCGACGTCGACGACCTCGACCTGGAGGAAGGGTTCGTGCGCGTGCTGGGCAAGGGAGGGAAGGAGCGGGAGGTGCCCGTCGGCCGCTACGCGACGGAGGCCGTGGCCGCCTACCTGACCCGCGTCCGGCCCGACCTCGCGACCGATCGGTCACGAGGGGCCCTGTTCCTGAGCGTCCGAGGCCATCGCCTGACGCGCCAGAGCGTGGGGAGGCTCGTCGCGGGGTACGCTCGACGGGCGGGGATCGACCGGCGCGTGACCCCGCACGACCTGCGACACTCGTTCGCCACGCACCTCCTCGACGGGGGGGCGGACGTGCGGGTGGTCCAGGAGCTGCTGGGTCACGCCAGCGTCGCGACCACGCAGATCTACACGCTGGTGACGGAGGAACATCTGCGCGAGGTGTACTACACCTCGCACCCACGGGCGCGTCGTGGCGCGCCGGGCGCCGACGCCCCGGGGTGACGAGAGGAGCGCGAGGAAGGTGGACGCAACGAGGCTCGCCGCCCTGCGGGAGGTCCTGGAGGGTCAGCGGCAGGATCTGCGTCGCGAGATCCAGGAGCACGGCGCCAACCCGGACTCCGACGAGGTGTCGATCGAGGCGGACGCGGGGTTCGCGGACCGGTCGCACAGCACGGAGGAGCGCTCCCGCGAGATCGCCGTGGTGCGGGCGCTGCGGTCGAACCTCCACGACGTCGATCTCGCCCTGGCGAAGATGGACGGGGGGACGTACGGGACGTGCGAGCGCTGCGGGCAGCCGATCGGGGAGGAGCGCCTGGAGGCGATCCCCTGGGCGCTGCTGTGCATCGACTGCAAGCGGAAGGTGAGCTGACACGTGGGGGAGCCGGTGGTGCCCCGCGTCTGCGTGCTGGTCTGTGACTCGTGGGGGGTCGGCGATGCCCCCGATGCCGCGTCCTACGGCGACGAGGGATCGGACACGCTCGGCAACACGGCGGCGGCCGTGGGCGGGATCCGCGTCCCGAACCTCGAGGGCCTGGGTCTCGGCCACCTCACCCGGATCGAGGGCGTCGCACCGACGGCTCGGCCGGGCACCGGCCACGGGCGCGCGACCGAGATCTCGGCCGGCAAGGACACCACCACCGGGCACTGGGAGATGATGGGCGTGGCGCTCGACCGGCCCTTCCCCCTGTACCCCGACGGGTTCCCCCCGGAGGTGGTCGAGCCGTTCGAGGCCGCGATCGGTCGTTCGATCCTGGGGAACGTGCCGGCGTCGGGCACGGTGATCATCGAGCAGCTCGGCGAGGAGCACCTGCGGACCGGGGATCCGATCGTGTACACGAGCGGGGACTCCGTGTTCCAGGTCGCCACGCACGTCGACGTCGTGCCGCTGCCCACCCTCTACGAGTGGTGCCGCGCCGCCCGGCGCATCCTGACGGGCGAGCACGCCGTGGGGCGCGTGATCGCGCGGCCCTTCGACGGCGTCCCCGGTGCGTTCGTCCGTCGTCCGGAGCGCCGTGACTTCAGCGTGCCACCGCCCGGTCCGACGTCGCTCGACGTGCTGCAGGGCGCCGGCGTCGCGGTCTACGCCGTCGGGAAGATCCAGGACATCTTCAGCAACCAGGGGATCACGGAGGGTCGCTACTCGGACTCGAACGACCATGGGGTGGAGCTCACGGTGAGCTACCTCCACCGTCCGGGACCGTCGCTCGTGTTCGCGAACCTCGTCGACTTCGACTCGAAGTACGGCCATCGGAACGACCCGACGGGGTACGCGGCCGCGATCGAGGCCCTGGATCGGCGGCTGCCCGAGGTGGTCGACGCCCTCGACGGCGGTGTCCTCCTGCTCACCGGCGACCACGGGTGCGACCCGACCACGCCGCCGACCGACCACTCGCGGGAGCGCACGCCCCTGCTCGCCGCCGGCCTGCCCGGAGGGCCCCACGACCTCGAGACGCGTCCGACCTTCGGCGACCTGGGCGCCACGGTCACCGAGCTGCTCGGCGTGGATCGCGTGGACGGCCTCACCGGGTCGAGCTTCGCCGACCGGCTGGGATTCACCTGATGACGACATGGGACCCCCGGGCGGTGGTGACCGCGAAACGGGACGGCCTGCGGGTGTCGCCGGGTGACCTGGAGCGGTTCGTGCTCGGCTACACGAACGGGGAGGTGAGCGACGGACAGGCGGCCGCGTTCCTGATGGCGAGCCTCCTGCAGGGCCTGGACGCCGCGGAGACGCTCGCGATGACGCGGGCGATGATCGGGTCGGGGGACCGGGTCGCGTTCCCGTCCGTCGACCGGCCGACCGTGGACAAGCACTCCACGGGCGGCGTCGCCGACGGCGTCACCCTCGTGTTCGCACCGGTCGCCGCGGCGCTCGGGCTGGCGGTGGCGAAGCTCTCGGGGCGCGGACTCGGACACACGGGAGGCACGCTCGACAAGCTCGAGGCGATCCCGGGGCTCCGGACCGACCTCTCGCCCGACGAGCTGGAGCGGCAGGTCGTCGACGTGGGCTGCGCCGTGGCGGCGCAATCGGCCACGCTGGTGCCTGCCGACGGCGCCCTGTACGCGCTCCGCGACGCCACGGCCACCGTCCCGTCGATCCCGCTGATCGCCGCCAGCGTGATGTCCAAGAAGCTGGCCGTGTCCACCGATCTGATCCTGCTGGACGTCAAGGCCGGGTCCGGCGCCTTCATGAAGACGGTGGACGACGCACTCGCCCTGGCCGAGGCCTGTCTCGAGCTCGCGCGGGGGGAGGGCCGGCGCTCCGGCGTCGCCGTGACCGACATGTCGCAGCCGCTCGGCGACGCGATCGGCAACGCGCTGGACGTGGTCGAGGCGGTCGCGATCCTGCGCGGCGAGATGCAGGGCCGGCTGCGGGAGCTGGTGGTCTGGTTCGCTGCGCGGGCCGTGGAAGGACTCGACGGGACCTCCTTCGAGGACGGGAAGGAGCGCGCCGAGCGCGCCCTCGCGTCCGGGGAGGCGCTCGAGCGGTTCCGGATGATGGTGGCGGCGCAGGGCGGCGACCCGCGCGTGGTCGACGACCCGGGCTCCGTCCTGCCGCAGGCGCCCGTGATCCTCCCGCTCGAAGCCGATCGGTCCGGTACGCTCGCCGCCGTGCGTGCGGAGGACGTGGGGCTCGCCAGCGGGGCGCTCGGCGCGGGCCGGCTGCGGAAGGGCGATCCGGTCGACCCCGCGGTCGGCATCGTGCTCACCCCGAAGGTGGGGGACCGGATCGAGACCGGCGACGTCCTGGGCGAGGTGCACGCGCGCTCCGAGGACGACGCCCGCGAGGCCGCGCGCCGGACGCTGGCGGCGCTCGACGTCGTCGACGACCCGGTGCCGGCGCCGCCCCTCGTCTATGCCTGGCTCGAGGATCGCCCCGGGTGAACGCGGACAACCTGAAGTTCGCCGCGTACCTCGCGGTGTCCCTCCTGATCGGGATGAGCGTGCGCGAGTACGCGCGCGCCTGGATGGCCACGCGGCTGGGCGACCCCACCCCGCGGCTGTGGGGCCGGTTGAGCTGGAACCCGCGCAGCTGGTTCGACCCGTTCGGCAGCGGCCTCGTGCCGGGGTTGGTGTTGGTGCTGTGGGCGGCGGGA
>DATBJQ010000021.1:0-28671 GCA_036556385.1 Actinomycetota bacterium
GTCCGCTCGTCGATGTCCTTGCGCAGGTGCCAGCCGAGCATCGCGACGTCCTTGATGTCGCGGAACCGCTTCGACCCCAGGTGCGGCGGCGTCCGCATCAGCATCGGGCCGAGGATGTCCGAGATCCTGCTGATCCAGTCGTAGAAGGCGAAGTAGGCGTCCGCATCCCGCTTGGAGATCCGCTGGATCGAGGCGCGGGTCACGGCGTCGTCCTCGGCCTGGATCACCGACCCGCCGTCGCGCAGCGGCAGGTAGCCCTGTCCGAGCGGCAGGAGCTTGAACCCGAACCGCTCGAGCTGCAGGTCGCGGCGGAGCGAGGGCGGCATCAGCGACATCGTGTAGCTGAGGGTGTTGACCTTGACGCCGGGGAGCTCGTCGGGCCAGGGCTCCATCGTGTCCGCCGCGCCGCCCGTCTTGTGGCGCTTCTCGAGCACCACCGTGCGGGCGCCGTGCTTGGCCAGGTACGCGGCCGCGACCAGGCCGTTGTGGCCCCCGCCGATCACGATCGCGTCGTAGCGGTTCGCGTGCAGGTCTGCCGCCATGGGGTTTGAATCTCCGTTCAAGGTCGGAGAGCCGAGGGTACACCACGGCTCCGCGGCGGGTCAGTGGACCGAGAGCTCCAGCAGCACGAGCCCGGAACCCGCCAGCACCAGCACGATCGCGATCCCCGCGGCCCGGCCCCAGGACAGTCCCGCGCTGCGGGCGATCCGCAGCGACCAGACGCCCAACGCCGCGAGGCCGGCGATCACCGCCACGACGTAGCCCACGTCGGTCGTGAACGCACCGGCGGCCGCGAGGAGCATCGGGACGACCGGGACGACGACGGCCAGCAGGATCCCGAGCTGCTCCCGGGCCGTCCGCGTGAACACGCTCCGGCTGAGCCGGCCCACCGCGGCCAGCCGCGGCACGATGTGCGCGTACACGTGCGCCAGCCAGAACACGGCGGCGGTGACGAGCAGGATCCAGATCGCGTCGCTGGCCGACGCGCGATCCTCTTCCAGCAGGACCACGACCGTGAGGTACACGACCGTGCCGTAGATCTCGCCGGCGATCAGCCCGTCGCGGCCCGACCCCTCCTCGTGCATCGCCCGCGGACGCTAGCAGGTCGACGGAACGCGATCGGGTGCGACACTGGGAGGGAGCGACGGAAGGAGCGAGCGATGCGAACCGAGACCGCGACCCTGGGTGCCGGGTGCTTCTGGGGGGTCGAGTACGTCTTCCTCCGGGTCCCCGGCGTGCTGGACGTCATGAGCGGCTACGCGGGCGGCACGACGCCCAACCCGACGTACGAGGAGGTCTGCGCACACGGGACCGGCCACGCCGAGGTCGTACGGGTGACGTTCGACCCCGACGTCATCACGTTCACGCAGCTGCTCGAGGTGTTCTGGGCGATGCACGACCCCACGCAGGTGAACCGGCAGGGGCCCGACGTCGGCGACCAGTACCGCAGCGTGATCCTGCCCGAGACCGACGAGCAGCGGGAGATCGCCGAGGCGTCGCGAGCGCAGGCCCAGCGGCGCTTCGACCGCCCGATCGCGACCACGATCGAGCCGTTCACCGAGTTCTACCCCGCCGAGGGGTACCACCAGCGCTGGTACGAGAAGAAGGGGCACGAGCCGTACTGCCACGTCTTCCCGGCAGACGTCGTGCGCGACCTCGGGCTGGCGAAGACGGGCTGACCGGCCTCAGCCGTCCCGGAACCCGTTGCTGCGGTGCGTGCCGTCGCAGAACGGCTTGTTCCCCGATCCGCCGCACCGGCACAACGTCTGGCGGTTCCGCACCTCGTAGGGGGTGCCGTCGGCCGCGACCACGGGGATCCCGCCGCGCACCCAGACCGGGCCGTCCTTCTCGATCGCCACGATCTGCTCGTAGGGGGGCTCGTCCCGTTCGGCGCCCGTGGGCTGCGTGACGATGCGTCCGGACGGGCAGAGGCCGGTCATCTGCCGGATCCGCTCGCGGACCGCGGGGTCCGCCGCATCCTCCAGCATCCGCCAGACGGTGGTGAACCGGTCGCCGCAGAACCCGGCCTTGGTGCAGATCGAGATGTCGTCGTAGAGCGCGACGCCCTCACCGTCGAACCGCGCCGCCCGGTCGTCGTACGGGCCGGGGTCGGCGACCTCGGTGCCGTCGAAGGGGTCGCGGAGGTGCGAGTCGTCGCAGAACGGCTTGGTCGAGGAGCGACCGCAGCGGCAGAGTCGCGGGTCGGTCCGCTCGTCCACGAGCACGTCGGGGGACCAGGCGACGGGCTCGCCGTACTCCGTCTCGACCATCGACGTCCGGACGACGCGGACGCGACCCCGCACCTGGTAGGGGCCGTCCTCCGTCACCTCGATCCGCGGCTGGTCGGCGTCGCTCATCTCCCCACCCTAGTCGGGCGTTCGCGACACGACCTCGGGCGGCCATTGCGATACTCGGGCGCATGACGGCGCTCCGCGTCCGGATCGACCGGGACTCGCCGGTCCCGCCCTGGGAGCAGCTCCGGGCCGGCGTCGCACGACGGATCGCGCGGGGACGACTGCTCCCCGGCGACCGGCTGCCCACCGTCCGCAGCCTCGCCGAGCGGCTCGACCTGGCGCCGAACACCGTCGCCCGCGCTTACCGAGCCCTGGAGGATGCCGGATGGCTGCAGGGCCGCGGACGCAACGGGACGTTCGTGGCGGACGCGATCCCCGTCCCGGTCGACGACGCTGCGGCGGCGCTCGCCTCGGCCGCCGACGACTACCTGCGTCGCGCCGGTCAGCTGGGGTTCTCGGAACCCGAGGCCCGCGACGCGCTCGGGACCAGCGTCGCGGCGAAGAAGAGCTCCACGGCGGCGCCCACGTAGGCGACGCTCGCCGCCAGCGATGAGCTGACCCCGGCCGGGACCGCTGCCCACGCCCACCACCCGATCGCCAGGAGCGCCACGCCGACCACAGCGAGCCCGACGGCGACCGTCGCCACGAGCGCGGGATGCCGGACGACCGGCTGGGCGGCGCCCGCGAACGAGCGGGCCCGGGCGAGCGCCAGACCGGTGGCGATCGCGGCCGACGCCACGAGGAGGGGAAGCAGGTGCCGCATGTCGTAGGGAAGGCTACCGACGGCCATCCGGTCCCGGAACCGCCGAAGGTCCCGTTCCGGGCGGCGGCTCGCCAGTTCTTCGTCATCGATCGGGAGAGCGACGCCGTGGTGTGCGTCGGGAACTCGGTGCCGTTGCGTTTGGGATGGGGATCCCGCGAGCCTTCCCGACGGGATCGACGGTGTGCTCCCGCTGGCCGTCGAGCAGCACGCGAGCGGGGTGGCGCCGAACACGCTCTGCGCGTTGCAGGCGGTCGTGGTGGCCGCCTACCAGGGGCAGGGTCTCGCCTCGGTGCCGGTGCGGGAGTGGGAGCGGTGGACCGGGCTCGTATTCCCGGGCTCGGGCAGCTTCGTGGTGCCGGTGGCGCTCGTCCCCCGTCGAGGTCGTCGTCGCGCGTGACGAGGGCGTCTACGTCGAGCCGAACCAGTGGATGCTGCGCCCGATCGACCCGCGCGGGTGATCGAGCTCCTCCCACGCCCGTCCGGGCCCGCCGCTAGACTCCGAACGCATGTTCGAGGACCTGAACCCGGAGCAACGGGAGGCCGCGACCCACGGAGTGGGCCCGCTGCTGATCGTGGCCGGCGCGGGCACCGGCAAGACCACCACCCTGGCGGCGCGCGTCGCCTGGCTGATCGGCGATCGACGCGTCCGCCCCGAGCGGATCCTGCTCCTGACGTTCAGCCGTCGTGCCGCGCGCGAGATGCTGTCGCGGGCGGAGCGGATGACCGGCGACCGCGGCACCGGCCGGGTCGTGGGCGGCACGTTCCACGCGGTGGCCAACCGGCTCCTGCGCGTGCACGGCCGGGCCCTCGGGCTCTCGCCGGACTTCACCGTCCTCGATCAGGCGGACGTCGCCGACGTGATGAACCTGCTCCGCGAGGAGCTCGGCTTCGCCGACCGCGAGCGCCGGTTCCCGCGGAAGGAGACGCTCGCGGCCGCCTACTCCCGGGTGGTGAACGCCGGCGCGAAGCTCGACGACGTCGTCCGACGCCACTATCCCTGGTGCGTCGAGGAGCTCGACGGCATGCGTCAGATCTTCGCGCGCTACGTGGAGCGGAAGCGGGCGCAGCAGGTCCTCGACTTCGACGACCTCCTGCTGTACTGGAAGGCGCTCGCCGCCTCGCCGCAGACCGGTCCCCAGCTCGTCGGCGCCTTCGACCACGTGCTCGTCGACGAGTACCAGGACACGAACGCGCTGCAGGCGGACATCCTGGAGGCGATGCGTCCCGCCGGCGGGACGCGCGACATCACGGTGGTCGGGGACGACGCGCAGGCGATCTACGGGTTCCGGGCGGCCACGGTCCGCAACATCCTGGAGTTCCCGGAGCGGTTCCCCGGCGCCACGATCGTGCGACTCGAGCGGAACTATCGGAGCACCGGCCCGATCCTCGACACGTCGAACGCGGTGATCGCGCAGAGCCCGCAGCGACACGCGAAGACGCTGTGGACGGAGCGCACCATGGGCGAGCGGCCGCAGGTGCGGGCATGCCTCGACGAGCCGGAGCAGGCCGACGTGATCTGCCGCTCGGTGCTGGAGCGGCGCGAGCGCGGGGTGCCGCTGAAGGAGCAGGCCGTGCTGTTCCGCGCCGCGCACCATTCCGACGTGCTCGAGGTCGAGCTGCTCCGACGGAACATCCCGTTCGTGAAGTACGGCGGTCTCCGGTTCCTCGAGGCCGCGCACGTGAAGGACGCGCTCGCGATGCTGCGGGTCCTCGACAACCCGAAGGACGAGATCGCCTGGTTCCGCGTGCTCCAGCTGCCGGAGGGGATGGGACCCGCGTCGGCCCGGCGGTTGATGGACCGGCTGGGGGTTCGCGAGCACGTTGATGCCCCCGAAGGTGCGGGGTCCGCGTTGGTCAACTTCCTTGACCAACCGCTCGAGGTGCCGAAGGCGGCGGCCGACGGCGTGCGCGATCTCCGCGCCACGCTCGCCGACTGCGCCGATCCGGGGGGGCTGTCGCCGGGCGCGCAGCTCGAGCGCCTGCGGGCCTACCTCGAGCCGGTCGTGACGCGCCGCTACGACGCACCCGCCGCCCGGATCGAGGACCTCGAACAGCTCGTCCTGCTGGCGCGCGGCTACGAGACGCGCGGCCGGTTCCTGGCCGAGCTCACCCTCGACCCCCCGGCCTCCACCTCCGACCTCGCCGGCGAGCCGCTCCTGGACGAGGACTACCTGGTCCTGTCCACGATCCACTCCGCGAAGGGGCTCGAGTGGGACGTGGTGCACGTGATCCATGCGGCCGATGGGCACATCCCCTCCGACATGGCGCTCAGCGACGACGACGAGGTCGAGGAGGAGCGGCGTCTGCTGTACGTGGCGCTCACGCGAGCACGCGACGCGCTGATCGTCACCTACCCGCAGCGCTACTACCGGCGGCCGCGGGGCCTCGACGATGCGCACGGGTTCGCGCTCGTCTCGCGCTTCCTGCAACCCGACGAGGTCCGCGCGACGCTCGAGGAGCGGGGCCCCGAGGTCGTGGCGGCGGCTCCCGAGGCGCCGGTGACCGGCACGGCGTCCGTGGACGCGATCCTCGCCGAGCTCTTCGAAGCGCCCTGATCGGCGGCGCGCCGGTACCCTGGCGCGCGTGCCCGCGACCGCCGTCCTGCTCGATCTGTACGACACGTTGGTGAACGGCGACTGGACGTGGTGGCGCGCCACGTTGGCGGGGAGGCTCGGCGTGGCGCCGGAGGCGCTCTCCGAGGCGTACCGCGCGACGCGCGTTCCACGGAACACGGGCGGGTTCGCCGACCAGGCCGGGGACATGACGGCGGTCGTGCAGGCGGTCGGCATCGAGCCGGAGCCCTCGTTGATCGACGAGCTGGTCACGATGGAGCGCTCGTTCTCGCGCGAGCACGTCACGCTGTACCCCGATGCGTTGTCCACGGTGCAGGCGCTCCGAGCCCGAGGCGTGGCCACGGCGCTCGTGAGCAACTGCTCGCACAACACGGACGTGGTGGTGGAGCACTTCGGCTTGGATCGGGTGTTCGACGCGGTCGTGCTGTCGTTCCGGGTGGGGAGCGCCAAGCCCGACCCGGCGATCTATCGGACGGCGCTGGACGCCGTGGGGGCGCGTGCATCCGACGCCCTGTTCGTCGATGACCAGGCCGACTACGTGGACGGCGCCGCCGCGCTCGGCATCGACGCCCGGCTGATCCTCCGGCCGGGAGCGCTGCCGCCGGAGGGCATCTCCGAGGCGGACGGACGGGCAACGGTCGAGGACCTGACGACGCTCGTCGATCTCGTCGTGGGCTGAGGAAGGCCGTTCCTCGCAACCGTCGCCGGAGTGTGACCGTCGTCACGGTGCCGCGTTCGGGTCTCGGGGTAGGTTCGAACGCATGTTCGACGGTGTGGCCACGGTCCTGGAGCGCGCAGAAGACGTCGCCGAGCTCGTCGCCCGGGCCGATGCCGCCCACCGGGCGGTGGGTCGGGCCCAGCTGGAGCTGCTGCGCGCGATCGGGCACCTGGACTGGTCCGGAGCCTGGGAAGGAGCCGAGGTCTCCTCGTGCGCCCACTGGGTGCAGCTGCGCTACGGGATCTCGGCCTGGAAGGCGCAGCGCTGGGTCTCCGCCGCGCGTGCGCTCCAGATCCTCCCCGTGGTCTCCGAGGCCCTTGAGACCGGTGAGCTCGGCGTGGACAAGGCCGTCGAGCTCACGCGGTTCGCCACGCCGGGCACCGAGGCGGGGCTCGTGGGGTGGGCGCAGGTGGTCTCGGCGGGCGCGATCCGCCACCGCGGGGACGTGGAGATCCGTCGCGAACGGGGCGAGGCCGCTCCTCAGGAGCGGGACCGGTCGGTGAGCTGGTGGTACGAGGACGAGGGACGGCGCTTCGGGCTGCAGGCATCGCTGCCCGCCGCCGACGGCGCGGTGGTGGTCCAGGCCCTCGAGCGCGGAGCCGTGCAGGGGCCGGTCCTGCCCACCGAGGCCGACCATCCGGAGCCGCAGCAGGTCCGGTGGGCCGATGCCTTGGTGGCGATCTGCTCGGGCACGGTTGCCGCCGATCCGGACGCGGATCGTGCCACCGTGGTGCTGCACGCACCGCTCGCCTGCCTCGGCGAGGACCCCGAGGAGGCCCCTGCGGCCGACGGACCCGGCGGTGCGGTGGTCCCGGCGGCCACGGTGCAGCGCCTGGTGTGTTCGGGGCGGGTGAGGGTGGCCGTGGAGGACCTGAGCGGCGATGCCCTGTACCTGGGCCGGACCTCGAGGACCCCGACCGCCCATCAGGTCCGGCTGGTCCGCCGTCGTGACCGTGGGTGCGTGTTCCCGGGGTGCGGGACGAACCGGTACACCCAGGTGCACCACGTCAGGTGGTGGCGCCATGGGGGAAGGACCGACCTCGACAACTTGGCTCTGGTGTGCTCGCTGCACCACCGGTTGGTGCACGAGCACGGCTGGAGGCTCACGCGTGAGGCAGGCCGGGTGCGGTGGTTCACGCCCGACGGTGTTCGCTACCGCGCGGGACCCGGACCGCCGTGATTCAGGCCGCCACGAAGGCGGACATGATCACCGTGAAGAAGCAGACGGCTGCGACGATCGTCGCCGTGTGCCAGACCTCGTGGAACCCGAAGACGTGGGGCAGCGGGTCCGGTCGGCGGAGCGCCAGCACGAGCGCGCCGAGCGAGTAGACCACACCGCCGACGAGCAACAACGCCACCTGCCACGCGGCGAGCTGGGACATGATCGACGGGTACATCGCGATCGCCACCCATCCGAGTCCCAGGTACAGGAACCCCGACAGGACGTGGAGGTCCACCCGGTAGAGCTTGATCCCGATGCCGACGAGCGCTCCCACCCAGACGATCACGAGGACGATCGTCGAGGCGAGGCCGTCGAGGACGAACAAGCAGAAGGGTGTGTACGTCCCGGCGATCAACAGGTAGATCGTCGAGTGGTCGAGGCGCTTCATGACCGCGTGGCCCCGCTCGCCCCACCGGCCCCGGTGGTACAGGGCGCTCACGCCGAACTGCGCGGCGAGCGCCAGCGCGTACACCAGCGCCCCGACCTTCGCCGCCGAGCCGGGCGCCAGCGCGATCAGCACGATCCCGGCCGGGATACTCACCACGAACGCGCCGGCGTGGAGCCAGCCGCGCAGGATCGGTTTCGCGATCACATCCGGGACGTGCACCGCGACAGGGTACGGGAGGGTCGGGCCCCCTCGTGGAGGTCACCGGGAGCTCGCCCGGACCTCGCCAGGGGCTCGGCCGGAGCTCGCCGGACGACGAGGTACGCTCGCCGCCCGCGCATCCCACCCCGTTGAGGAGGCATGTGTCGATGTCCCACCCCCAGCTGTACGACACCCTCGGCGCCACGTACACCGTGACGCGGCGCACCGAGCAGCGGATCGCCGCCAAGGTCTGGGCCGCGCTCGGCGACGCGCGGACGGTCGTGAACGTCGGGGCCGGCACCGGCTCCTACGAGCCACCCGGCCGTGAAGTCGTCGCGGTGGAACCGTCGGCGCTCATGCAGGCGCAGCGTCCTGCGGACGCCGCTCCGTGCGTGGCCGCCACCGCGGAGCGACTGCCGTTCGGAGACCACTCCTTCGACGCCGCGATGGCCTTCTCCACCGTCCACCACTGGCCGGACCCGATCGCGGGCCTGCGCGAGATGCGGCGCGTCGCCCGGCGCGTGGTGGTGTTCGCAGGCGACCCCAGCGACCCGAGCCGGTTCTGGCTCACGCGGGACTATCTGCCCGAGTTCGCGGACCTCAGCGTGGGTCGTCCAACCCTGACGGAGCAGGCCGACGCGATCGGGGCGAGGATCGAACCGGTGCTCGTCCCGTGGGACTGCGCCGACGGCTTCTTCGAGGCGTACTGGCGCCGGCCCGAGGCCTACCTGGACGAGCGCGTCCGCCGCGGTGTTTCCGTCTGGTCCATCGTGGGGCCGGACGCCGAGCAGAGAGCGGTGGACGGTCTCCGAGCCGATCTCGCCTCCGGTCGGTGGGCCGAACGCAACCGAGACATCGTCGATCTCGACGAGGCCGAGCTCGGCCTGCGTCTGCTCATCGCCTGACCCTCGCCCACGCTCCCGACATACACTCGGACGATGAGTGACCTGGACGAAGACCGGGAACGGCCACCCAAGCTGAAGAACAACGTCTACGAGCCCGAGCTGCTCCGCCTCCAGGAGGAGCTCGTGAAGATGGAGGAGTGGGTCGGCGCGACCGGCGCCCGGATCGTCGTGGTGTTCGAGGGACGCGACGCCGCGGGCAAGGGCGGCGTGATCAAGCGGATCACCGAGCACACGAACCCTCGGACGACGCGGGTGGTCGCGCTCCCGAAGCCGACCGACCGCCAGAAGACCCAGTGGTACTTCCAGCGCTACGTCGACGAGCTGCCGGCGGCCGGCGAGATCGTGCTGTTCGACCGGAGCTGGTACAACCGCGCCGGCGTCGAGCGCGTGCTCGGCTTCTGCACGCCGCACGAGTACCAGCGGTTCCTCCGTCAGTGTCCGATCTTCGAGCGCCTCCTGATCGAGGACGGCATCATCCTGATCAAGTACTGGTTCTCCGTGAGCGACGAGGAGCAGGAGCGCCGGTTCCTCAAGCGGGTCACCGACCCGATGCGCCGCTGGAAGCTCTCCGAGACCGACCTGTACTCGCGGACGCGCTACATCGACTTCTCCCGTGCGAAGGACGAGATGTTCGTCCACACCGACATCCCCGAGGCGCCCTGGTACGTGGTCGAGGCGGACGTCAAGAAGCGCGCGCGGATCAACTGCATCGCGCACCTCCTCTCGAAGATCCCCTACACGGAGAAGGAGCTGCCGAAGATCAAGATCCCGCCCCGGCAGCAGGACGAGGGCTACGTTCGTCCCCCGCGCGACCTCGCCACGTACGTGCCGGACCACGCCGCGGAGGTGGAGAAGGCCGACGCCCGCTGACCCCGGTCCTGGGGACGTCGGCGCCGCCGGGTAGCATCACCGCATGCCACGGGTCGCCCGCATCAACATCTCCCCCATCAAGTCCACGTCGCTGCACCACCCCTCGGAGGTCTTCCTGTCGGAGCTGGGCGTGGAGGGCGACCATCGGTTCCTGTTCCTCGACGAGGACGGCCGACGGCTCACCGAAGGCGGGAAGGCGCCGCTGTTGGGGATCCGGGCCGACCTCGACACCCAGCAGGAGACACTCACCCTCACGTTCCCCGACGGCTCCGCGACGCACGGCACCGCGCTGCCGAGCGGCGAGCTCCAGCGCATCACGCTGTACGACCGTGAGGTCGACGTCCGCCTGCTGAACGGCGGTCTCGCCGACGCCGCGTCCCGGCACGCGGGACGACCCCTGCGGCTGGCGCGCGTGGAGCCGCCCGAGTACGCCGGCGGCGAGCGACGGGTGTCGATCATGACCGACGGCTCCCTCGACGATCTCGGTCGCCGCGGAGGCCTGGAGTTCCCGCCGGATCCCCGGCGGTTCCGGATGCTCTTCGAGCTGGAGGGGTGCGCCCCGTACGAGGAGGACGGCTGGGATGGCCAGGCCCTGTCGCTCGGCGAGGCACTGGTCCGCGTCGGCAGCAGCATCCCGCGCTGCGCGCTCACGACGATGCATCCCGACACGGGGCGCAAGGACTTCCCCACGCTCGACGTCCTCGCGACCTACCGGAAGACGCCCGATGGGCTGATGTTCGGCGCCTACGGCGACGTCGAGCGTCCGGGCCGTGTGGCCGTCGGCGACACGGTCGAGCTCGCCTAGGGCCGACCGGGACCAGACGCGTCTAGATCCAGATCAGCGCGACGGAGACCAGCAGCAGCACGGCCAGCACGATGCTGATCACACGCATCGTTCGCTGGTCGTCCACCACCCGTCCCAGCGCGGACCCACCCGCTGCCCACAGCCACGACGAACCGGCCACCGCGACCATCAGGATCGTGGTCAGCACGAGCACGGCGAGCGCGATCGGCAGGTCGTCCGACAGGAAGGTGCCGACGGCGGCGAGGGCGAAGACCCACGCTTTCGGGTTCACGCACTGGAACACGATGGCCTGCCGCACGTTCAACGGACGCGAGGTTTCGGCCCGTCCGACACCGCCGCTGCCCACGACCAGGTAGGCGACGTACAAGAGGTACGCCGAGCCAACCACCTTGAGTCCCACCTCCGCCACCGGGGCCGCTTCGAGCAGAGCGCCGATCCCCGCAGCGACGCCGACCACGAGCAGACCGATCCCCAGCGCCGTCCCGACCACGTGCGGCACCGTCTCCCGCAACCCGAACCGCATCCCGGACGCCCACAGGAGCGTGTTGTTCGGCCCGGGGGAGACCGATCCGACGAACCCGAAGAGCAGGAGCCCGATCAGCTCCCCCATGTCGGTCCCGGCAGCGCGTCCTCCATCACCACCATCCCATCCGAGGCCCGGCCGGCCGTCTTGTACGATCGACGCGTCGTGACGATCGCTCGCGAATGGGTCCGAGCCTGGCGACCGTCCGTGCCGGGGATCCGCGAGGTCTTCCACGCGCGATTCGTGGAGCACGTCTACCCGCCGCACACCCACGACACCTGGACGGTCTTCCTGGTCGACGAGGGCGCGATCACCTACGACCTGGAGCGCCGTCATCGCGGCGCCGCGGGTGCCCGGGTGACGCTCCTGCCACCCCACGTCGTGCACGACGGTCGCCCCGCGACGGTCGACGGGTTCCGCAAGCGGGTCCTCTACGTGGGCACCGACGTGCTGGACGAGCGACTGACGGGCAGGGCCGTCGACGATCCCGACGTCGAGGACCCGGAGCTCGTGGGGACCCTGCGGGGCCTGCACCGCGCGCTCGAACATCCGAGGGAGACGTTCGCCGCCGAGGAGCTCCTCGCGGGCGCGCGCGATCGGTTGCTCCGGCACCTCGGCGCACCGGAGCCCGCCGTGCGAGATCGTCCCGACCACGAGGTCGCCGACGACCTTCGCGACCTGCTCGACTCGAGCCTCGACGAGCGGCTGACCCTGCACGAAGCGGGCCGGCTCCTGCACACGTCGACCTCGCACCTCGTCCGGTGCTTCACCCGGTCGTTCGGCATCTCACCGCACAGGTACGTGGTGGGACGGCGGATCGACCTGGCGCGGCAGCGCCTCCTCGCGGGCGAGCCCACGGCGGACGTGGCCACCGCGGTCGGCTTCCACGACCAGGCCCACCTCACGCGCCACTTCCGGCGCCACGTCGGGACGACGCCCGGCGCGTACCGCGCTCTCGCCGCGGCACGCTGATCCGACCCGGCCGGTGGGCCGCCCCCTCAGACCAGGTCGTCGAGGGCGTCGGCGACGTCCTTGCGGATCCCGGTCACGAAGGGGACCTCTTCCTTCGTGAACCGGCGAGCCTCCGCGTCGCGGAGCCGGCGGATGCAGTCCACGATCGCATCGAGGCGCTCCGCCTCGAAGGCCAGGATCCACTCCCAGTCGCCGAGCCCGAAGCCGCTCGTCGTGTTCGCCAGCACCTCCGGGAACTCGCGCCCGATCACACCGTGCTCCTGGAGGTAGGACGCGCGCTCCTCGCGCGGGAGCAGGTACCACTCGGCGGAGCGCACGAACGGATACACGCACAGGTAGCGGCCGGGCGGTTCGCCCTTCACGAAGGCCGGCGCGTGGTCGGCCGTGAACTCGGCCGGCTTCACCACCCCCAGGAACGACCACGTGGGCTCGAGCAGATCCCCGACCTCGGTGCGCCGGAACTCCACGAACGCACGCTGGACATCGTCGGGCGTCGGCGCCACCAGCCAGAGCATCAGGTCCGCGTCGGGCCGGAAGCCCACCGTGGAGTACGCCCCGCGCACGGTGATCTCCGGGGCCCACGAGGCGATCAGCTCCTCGACCTCCTTCGTGGCCCGGGCGCGATCGGCCGGGTCCGCCAGCGCCTCGCGGAGGTCCGGCGTCGACGCGAAGATCGGGTAGAGCGCGTAGATCGTGTCGGTCATCCGATCGTCTCCCGTTCGCTCGTCGTCGGGTGTCGCAGGTGCTCGACCACGGCCCCGGCCGCGTCGCCGGCGGCGCGCACGCAGTCCGCGACACCGACACCATCGTAGGACGGGCCGGTCACCACGACGCCGGGCAGCAGCTCCGTCCGGATCCGGCCCACGCGATCGAGGTGTCCGACCTCGTACTGGGGCATCGCCCCGGGCCACCGGACCACGAGCGCCTGCTCGGGTTCCTCGGGCAACGGGAGCACCGCGGCCAGATGCCGGGCGCACGCAAGGACGATCTCCTCGTCGTCCGCGTCCAGCACGTCCTCCTCGCCGTCCGCGCCCACGAAGCACCGGAGCACGGCACGGCTCCCGAACGCGGGGTCGGGCCATTTCGAGGAGAGCCACGTGCACGCGGTCATCGGGGCGGCCCCGCGAGGCACCACGAACCCGCTGCCGTGCGGGAGCGACCCGCCGGTGCCCTCCGCGTAGACCGCGAGGACGGCGGCCGTCGAGACCGCCCGGATCGCCGTCAGCTCTTTCGCGGCGGCGGGCGCGATCGGGTCCAGCAGCCCGGCGGCCACGGCCGACGGCACCGCCAGGACGACCGCGTCGGCGCGCCGATGCTGGTCGTCGTCGGTCCGCACGATCCATCCGGGACCGTCGCCGGACGTGAGGCCGGTGACCGTGGCGCCCGACCGCACCGCCGGCCCGAGCTCACGAGCCAGTGCATCCGTGAGCGCGGCCACACCCTCCCGCGGCCGGAGGAACATCGGCCCGGGGTCGGCGCCGCGGTCGGTCGCCTTCCTCGTCGCCTGCGCGCCACGGATCAGCGAGCCCTGCGACCGCTCCCAGTCCTGCAGCTCGGGGAACGTCGCTCGCGCCGACAGCCGGTCGACGTCGCCGGCGTGCAACCCGGCGAGGAGCGGCGCGATCGCGCGATCGGTGGCCTCGTCCCCCAGCCGCCGTCGCAGGAGCGAGCCGAGCGACTCGTCCTCGTCATCCCGACGTTTCGCCTTCACCAGGTCGAGCAGGGCGCGTCGCCGCCCCCTCCGGGTGAGGCCCGGCCACCGGATCACGTCGCCCACGTCGCCGGGGATCCCGAACGCGGTCCCGGTCGGGTACGGAACGAGCCCGCGCTCGGTCCAGAGCCACGCCCCACTCTCGGCGGGCGGGACGAGGTCGCCCAGACCCAGCTCGCGACACAGCTCCACCGCCCACGGCTTGCGCGCCACGAAGGAGTCGGGCCCGGCGGGCAGGTCGAGGCCGCCCACGGTGGTCGTCGTCAGCTTCCCGCCGACGTGGCTCTCCGCCTCGAGCACCACGACGTCCGGCGGCGAGGCCCGTCCGCGAAGCCGGTAGGCGACGGTCAGGCCGCTCACGCCGCCTCCGACCACCACGACCCGCCCGGTCGAGGTCACGCCTCGCCCACCGACGCCAGATGCCGGCGGACCACGTCGGCCAGCACGTCGAGGAACGCGGGATCTGCGTTCGGCATCCGCGTCCGCGCGAAGGCGATCCCCGACCGCTCCGCGATCGCCCGCGCCTCGATGTCCAGGTCGTACAGCGTCTCGAGATGGTCGGCCACGAACCCGGCGCTGCAGACCACGACGGCGCTCCGGCCCTCCTCGGCGAGGCGCGGGATCTCCTCCTCGACCGGTGGTCCCCACCATGGATCGCTGGTGCGCCCGGCCGACTGCCAGGCGATCGCGTACGCGGGAAGGGACACCTCGGCCGACACGAGGTCGGCGGTCCGTTGCAGGCCGTCCCGGTAGCGGCAGGTGTCGTCGCAGTCGCACGCCTTGCACCGCAGCGTGCCGTCGGCGGCGGTGCGGACCGGGAGCGAGTGCGCCGTGAACAGCACGGTCGCCCGCTCGCGGGCGTCGGGGGGCAGCCCCGCGAGCGCGTCGCGGACCCGGCCGGCCAGGAACCGAACGAACGCCGGATCGTCGTGGTAGTGCCGCACGAACGTGCACCGTGGGCCGTCACCCTCGGCCGCCACCTGCACGCGCTCGACGTAGGTCTCCACCGACATCCCGGACCAGTGCGGCGCCATCACGATGCCCACCGCCCGCGTCACGCCGTCGTCGCGCATCCGGTCGACGGCCTCGGGGATGAACGGCTCCGAGTGCTTCATCCCGAGGTACGCGCGGAAGCGCTCGCCGTCGCCGTCGTTCAGCCGTTCCACGATGCCGTCGGCCTGCGCTCGCGTCGTCTCCAGCAGCGGGAACACGTTGCCGATCGCCGCGTACCGGGCGACGAGCTCGGCCAGGTGATCGGGTGACGGGGCATGCCCGCCCCGGATGTCGGTGTAGTAGCGCTCGATGTCGTCGGGGCCGTTCGCGGTGCCGTACGCCATCACGAGGACGCCGACGTGCCCGTCGCTCACGGTGCCTCCTGAGGAGCCGTCTCCCCGTGCACCAGCTCGACGAGCCGGCTCAGCGTGTCCACCGGCGTCGAGGGATGGACGCCGTGGCCGAGGTTGAAGACGTGTCCCGGACGACCTCCCGCCCGCTCCAGCACGTCGCGGGCGCGCCCGGCCACGACCTCCCACGGCGCCAGCAGCACGGCGGGGTCGAGGTTCCCCTGGATCGCCACCTCGGGACCGATCCGGTCCCACGCCACGTCGAGCGGCACGCGATGGTCCACGCCGACGGCGGAACCACCGGCGTCCCGCAGCAGCGGGAGGAGCTCACCGGTCCCGACACCGAAGTGGATCGTCGGCTGGTCGAGGTCCGCCACGCCGTCGAACACGCGACGCGTGTACGGCTGGACGGAGGCGCGGTAGTCCTCGGGCGCGAGGGCGCCGGCCCAGGAGTCGAACAGCTGCAGGGCGTGCGCGCCGGCCGACGCCTGCGCGCGCAGGTGGGGAACGACGACCTCGACCAGCGCGGACATCAGGGCGTCCCAGGTTTCGGGCTCCCCCAGCATCAGCGCCTTCGTCCGTGCGTGGTCGCGGCTCGGTCCCCCCTCCACCAGGTACGACGCCAGGGTGAACGGGGCGCCGGCGAACCCGATCAGGGGAACCTCCAGCTCCTTCACGAGCAGCCGCACCGCCTCCGGGACGTACGGCTCGTCGGCGTCCGGCTCGAGCGGGCGGAGCCGCCGGACGTCGGCCGACGCGCGGACCGGCTCGTCGATCACCGGCCCCCGGCCCTCGACGACACGGACGTCCACGCCGATCGCCCGCAGCGGGACCACGATGTCGCTGAACAGGATCGCCGCGTCCACCGGCATCCGACGCAGCGGCTGGAGCGTGATCTCGACCACGTCCTCCACCCGGCGGACCGTCTCGAGGATGTCCCGGTCCCCGCGGATCCGGCGGTACTCGGGGAGCGCGCGTCCGGCCTGGCGCATGAACCACACGGGCGTGCGGTCCACCGGCCGGCGACGGAGGGCGAGCAGGAGGCGATCCTGGGAGGCAGGCACGGGCTCCCTAGGATACGGACGCGCGCTGCGGACGCCGGAGACGGTCAGGCGTCGCTACGCGTAGCCGAGGCCGTCGGGGCCGGCCTCCGTCGCGGGGTGGATCTCGGGGATCGGCAGGGCATCCAGGATCCGGCGGCGGGAGGTCGCAGCTTCGACCACCGCGTCCACCACGCGCTCGATGTCGAAGGGCTTCGGCAGGTACTGCCACGCGCCGAGCCGGTACGCGCGCTCCTGATCCTCGACGTTCTTCTTCGCGGAGCAGACCACCACCGGCGCGGGATCCCCGTGCGCGTGGAGCTCCTCCAAGACCTGCCATCCGTCGATCCCGGGCAGCATCACGTCCAGGAGCACCGCGTCGGGCCGCTCGCTCAGCACGCGCGCGATCGCGGTGCGTCCGTCGCCGGCCAGGATCGGCTGGAGGCCGGCGCTCGCGAGGTTGATCCGGAGCACCACGAGCAGGTCCGGATCGTCCTCCACGATCAGCACGCGCGGCTTGCCGATCGTCACCGCGCCACCTCCGTCCCGCGGCGCTCGACCGCGTCCGCTCGCGCCCGCTGCGCCTCGAAGCGCATCGCGTTCTCGAGCGCACCGGCTGCCGGCTCCGCGAACACGGACAGGGCTCGCAGGTCGTGCTGGGTGAAGCCCAGGCCGGCCGGCGCGTTCACGTTGAGCACCCCGACCACGCGATCGCCGTGGATCATCGGCACGGAGAGCGAGCTGTCCACGTAGGGCTCGCGGTCGGCGAGGCCGGGGAACCGCTCGCGGTCCACGACGCCATCGATCAGGATCGGCTCGCGCCGGAGCGCCACCTGCCCCGCGACGCCCTCGCCGAGCCGGACCCGCTCACCGAGCAGCTCGTCGCGACCGAGGGTCTCCACGATCTCGAGCTCCCCGTCGCGCAGGAGCATCACGGACCCGCCGCCGGCACCCAGGAGCTCGGTCGCCGTCTGCAGCACCGTGCGCAGCAGCGCCGGCAGCTCGAGGATCGCGTTCATCTCCCGACCCGCTCGCGACAGCAGCTCCACCTCGTGCAGCCGGTTCGTGAGGGCGGCCGTGAGCACGCGCTCGTCCGTCAGCATCCTGCTGAGCCGGCCCAGGTGCAGCTCCTGGCGTGCCGCGAACACGAAGAAGCCGGCGGCGAGCACCACGAACATCGTGCGCATCGTGGACGCCGGCATCGACAGGGCCTGGTCGTCGGGCCAGGTCGAGAGGATCACGACGCCGATGACCACGGCCACGAGGGCGGCGGTCGTCCGCTTCCACAGCTGCGAGCGACGGCGTTCGACGGCCTCGAGCGACGGCGTCCGGAACTCGCGCAGGCTGGCCACGCTCGCGCCGCGCTCGCGACCCGATCCGCCCTTCGCCTCGTTCCCCTGCTCGCCGTGCACGTACGTTCCGCCCTCCTGCCGCCGTTCACGGCGGCTCGACCGGCACCTCACCGGCACCTTCAGGGGTATCGGGCCTCATCCGCCGAGCCTCGATACGTCGGCGCGGTGTCCCCCGTCAGGGGGACACGACGTGGGGAGAGACCGGGGGATCGGGTCACGCAGGGGCAGACGCGATGCGGCGCGGGGATCGGGTCAGGCGAAACGTGCGGCTTCGCGGGCGAGCTGGCTCGCCGTCCCGCCCTGGAAGGAGGTGTTGTACACCTCGAGGTACGAGGCGTGCATCCTGCGCACGGCGCCATACACCGCACCCCAGTCGTAGGAGTTCGACCCCCCGACCATCTGCGCCCCGCGCAGCGGCGGCGGCGGGTCGCTCGGCAGACCCCAGCCCCCCGACGCGACGTTGTTCGCCTGCAGGTACATCCGTCGCCACCGGGGGCTGCTGCGGACGCGCCGCTGGATGTCCATGTTGAGCTGGTTCGGCGCGTGGCCGGTGGTGGCGAACCCGACCCGCATCCTGCGCGTCGACACGCGGAAGGCGTAGCGGATCATCCGCAGATGGGTGCCGCGGGCGGCCCGGTAGCTGTACCCGGGCTGGCGCATCATCTGATCGACCAGGGCGAGCTCCGCCCAGAGGAGGCCCGGCCACGAGAGATGGAGGATCCGGACGTGGTGGTGCCGGGACCACTTCGCCAGCCGGTGCACCAGATGCTTCCATCCGCGCTCGAAGACGTGGTTCGGGCCACCGTGGCGGCCGAACGGCAGCGGCACGATCGAGCCCCGCCCGCGCCCGCCCGTGGCGGAGCCGTCGTACACCATCGAGTTGCCGCGGCGGAACGAGGGTGTGGATCGTCCCGCGACGAAGCGCACCGCCAGCAGGTTCCCCCGGGCGATCCGTCGAGCACGCCGGAGGATGCGGAAGTCGTAGCGACCCTTGCGGGGCTCGAGGACGTTCCAGGGCACGCGCACCGAGAGCCCCACGACGCCGTTGAGGCGGAGCGCGCGGCGGATGCCCGGGGCCGCGCGGCTCAGCGCCGCTCCCGAGGAGACCTCGATCAGGACCCAGGTGCCGCGGCGGGGGTCGCGGCGGGCGGCGCGGGCCTCGCGGCCGTCGGCGACGACGCCGGCGGCCATCGCCACCACGAGGGCGACGGCGAGCGCGCGTGCGCGTAGTGAAGGAGAGGTCATCCGGAGGGTGCTCGACGAACGTCGAGTGGTTCGGAGCCTAGCAGGGGCCTCCCGCGGGCCCAAACGCCCAGGTCACGCGCAGGTCACGGGCGGGAGGAGTGGGATTCGAACCCACGAGGGACTCGCGCCCCCAGCGGTTTTCAAGACCGCCGCCTTCGTCCGCTCGGCCATCCTCCCGCGGCGAGCGTACCGGATGGAACCGGCGTCCCTTCCCACGCGCCGATCGTCCCGCGTACCCTGTCCGGGATGCCCTCCCGGGACCACGCGCGGACGGAGGCGGATCTCCGCGCGTCCGAGGCCCGCTACCAGGCGCTCGTCGAGCATCTGCCGGTGGTCGTGTACGTCGACTCGGACGACCCGGAGCCCTGGACGCTGTACGTGAGCCCGAACGTCGAGCAGGTTCTGGGCTACCCGGTCGAGCACTACCTGCGTGCCAACGCGCCGGCCGCGGCCTGGGGCGACCTGCTCCACGAGGACGATCGCGCGCGCGTCCTCTCCGCATGGCGCCTGGCGGTGGACGCGTCCACGCCCTTCGACATGGACTACCGGTTCCGCCGCCCCGACGGCGGCGTGGTCTGGGTCCACGACCACAGCGCCCTGGTCCGCGACGTCCACGGCCGTCGGCTCTATTGGCAGGGGATCCTGGTCGACGTCACCGCCCGGGTCGCCGCGGAGAAGGAGCTGGCCGCATCGGACGCGCGGCGTCGGGCGCTCGTGGAGAACATCCCCGCCGTCGTCTACGAGATGGGCCCCGACGACGAGCGACGGGCCGTCTACGTGAGCGGCGCCGTCGAGGAGCTGCTCGGCTACACGCGGGAGGAGTGGCTCGAGCAGCCCGACATCTGGCCGGAGCTGCTCCACCCCGACGACCGCGAGATCGAGCTCGACGCCCACGACCACCACACCGCGACCGGGGAGCCCTGGTCCCGGGAGTACCGTCTGATCGCGAGCGACGGCCGCGTCGTCTGGGTCCGCGACCAGGCCACCCTGGTCCGCGACGAGGACGGGCACGCGATCACCTGGCAGGGCGTGATGTTCGACGTCACCGCGCAGAAGGAGGCCGACGAGCTCCTCCGTCTCACGAACGACGAGCTCGAAGGGCGGGTGCGGGCGCGCACGACCGAGCTGGCGGAGGCCAACGAGCTCCTCGAGCTCGAGGTCGGCGAGCGCCGCCGGGCGGAACGGGCCGCGTTCGAGGCCCGCGAGGGCTACCGCCTGCTCGTGGAGCACATGCCCGCCGTGGCCTACGTCTGGCACATCACCGAGGAGGCCGAGCCGAAGGACCCCCGCTGGTACGTCAGCCCGCGGATCCAGGACGTCCTGGGCTACACACCCGACGAGTGGATCGCCGAGGGGTGGGACCGACGGCTGCACCCGCACGACCGGGACCGCGTGCTGGAGGCCGCCGCGCGCAGCGAGGCCACCGGCGAGCCGTTCGAGGCCGAGTTCCGGTACTTCGCGAAGGACGGGAGCGTGGTGTGGGTCGACGACCGCGCCGTGCTGCTGTCCCGGACGCCGGAGGGGAGCCCCGAGCTGTTCCAGGGCGTGATGCTCGATATCACCTCGCGCAAGGAGGCGGAGCGCAAGGCTGAGGAGGCGACGGAGCGCTTCCGCGAGTTCACCGAGCAGGGGCCCGGGGTGACCTTCGCCTACCAGATCCAGGCCGCCGACCCGTCCACGCTGCGGATCGAGTACGTCAGCCCGCAGATGGCTCTGACCCTGGGGTATCCGCTCTCCAGCTGGGTCGACACCCCCGAGGTGTGGTTCGACATCATGCACCCCGACGACCGGGAACGCGTCGGGGCGGTCGCCCAGCACACGTGGGTCACGGGCGAGCCTTGGGAGGTCGTGTATCGGATGATCGCGGCCGACGGCCGGGTGGTCTGGCTTGAGGACCGGGGCCTCTGCATCGCCACCGACGACCTCGGACGTCCCCACCGGTTCCAGGGCGTGATCCTCGACGTGAGCGAGCGCGTGCTCCGGGAAACCGAGCTCCACGCGACCGTCGGGGAGCTACGAGGACTGCTCGAGGGCGTCCCGGCCGTCACCTGGGCCGAGACGATCGACCCGGAGACCGGCCACGAGCGCTACGTCTACATCTCACCCCAGGTCGTGGACCTCCTCGGGTACACGCCCGAGGAGCTGATGGCCGAGCCGGCGCACTTCCCCCGCTTGGTCCACCCGGACGACCTGCCCCGCGTGGAGGCGGTGTCCAAGCTCGCCGACCACACCGGGCGGTGGGCCGACACCTACCGCGTGCTGCACCGCGACGGGAGCATCCACTGGGTCCACGGACGCGGACGGCGGGTGACCCCACCCGAGGTGCGGCCCGAGCTGTGGCGGGGGATCACGATCGACGTCACCGACACCTGGGCGCTGTGGGAGGACACCTCGACACCCCCCGCGCAGCAGGCCGCCGAGCCCTTCGCCCCCTAGCCGACCGCGGCCTCGGAGGGGCGCAGGACGCGCGCGCGCTCCGGGAGGTAGGCCCACAGCCGCTGCGGGATCTCCACGGAACCGTCGGCCCGCTGGTGGTTCTCCATGATCGCGATCAGGGTCCGGCCGATCGCCGTGGCGGTGCCGTTGAGCGTGTGCAGCGTCTCGACGGAGCCGTCGGCACGCCGGACGCGCGTCTGCAGACGACGCGCCTGGTAGTCGGTGGTGTTCGAGCAGCTCGTGAGCTCGCGGTAGCGACCCTGCCCGGGGAGCCACGCTTCGATGTCGTACTTCTTCGCCGCGGAGCCTCCCAGGTCACCGACGGCGACGTTCACGACGCGATAGGGGATCTCCAGCCCCGTCACGATCTCCTCCTCGACCCCCACCAGCTCCTCGTGGAGGTCCCAGGACGTCTCGGGCGTGGTGAACACGAACATCTCGACCTTGTCGAACTGGTGCACGCGGAACATCCCGCCCAGATCCTTGCCGTAGGAACCGGCCTCGCGGCGGAAGCACGTGGAGTACCCCGCGTAGCGCAGCGGCAGCTCGGCCTCATCGAGGATCTCGCCCATGCGGAAGGCCGCCAGCGAGACCTCGGACGTCCCCACCAGGTAGAGCTCGTCCTCGTCGGTCCGGTAGATGTTCACCGCATCGGTCGGCAGGAACCCCGTGCCGTACATCGCCTCCTCGCGCACGAGCACCGGGGGGATCACCGGCACGAAGCCGCGATCCACCAGCACGTCCATCGCGTTGCGCATGAGCGCGAACTGGAGGAGCACGATGTCGCCCAGCAGGTACACGAACCGCGAGCCGCTGGTGCGGGCGCCCCGCTCGGTGTCGAGCACGCCGAGGAGCTCGCCGATCGCGGCGTGGTCACGGACATCGAAGTCGAACGTCGGCGGGGCGTCGTGGTTGCGTCGGATCTCGACCGCGTCGTCCTCGGTGGCCCCGTCGGGCGCGCTCTCGTGGGGCAGGTTCGGTGTCGAGGCCAGGAGGGCGGCGAGCTCGACGTCGGCGGCGGCGAGCTCCGGCTCCAGCTCCTTGAGCTCGGCGCTCACCTTCGACACCGCCTGGATCAGCGCCTGCTTCTCGTCGCCCTGCGCGGCGCCGATCGCCTTCGAGGCACGGTTCTGCTCGGCGCGCAGCTCCTCGACGCGCGCCGTCAGGGCCCGGCGGCGTGCGTCCGCATCCAGGAGCTCGTCGACGCGCTCCGCCATCTGGCGACGGGCGAGGGCGACGCGGAACGGGTCCGGATCCTCCCGGATCAGCTTGATGTCGAGCATCGAGCGGTCACACCTTGACCTGATCCGGCCGGTCGGCCTGACCCGTGTCCTTCCCCGAGCGCTCGCTCGACGCCTGCTGGCCGGAGGAACCGGCGGCGCTCGCGTCCATGATGCTCTGGCCGTGGAAGACGCCGCCCTCCTCCACCACGAGCGTCTTGGACGTGATGTTGCCGTCGATCCGCCCGCCGCGGGCGAGGTGCGCCTTCCCCTTGACCACCAGGGTGCCCTTGAACCGGCCGGCGACGCTCACGTTCTGCGCGCGGATGTCCGCCTCGACCTGGCTCTGCGGTGACAGCGTGACGTCGCCGTCCGCGTTGATCTGCCCCTTCACGTGGCCGTCGACCCGCATCGAGCCGGCGGAGACCAGGTTGCCCTCCAGACGCGCGCCGGCGCCCACGATCGTGACCTCTCCGTTGTCCGCCATCTGCGTGTCCTTTCCCTCGCGCGGCGCCGGGGGGACCTGCTCCTGGCGGGCCGCGTCCGCCTCGTCCTTGCGCCGCATCATCCCGCCGTCGCCGCCTCGTGCGCGTCGGCCATCGCCTGCCGGATCGCCTCGCCCTCCTCGCTGGAGAGGTTGTAGGAGCTCGTGCCCGCCGTCACGGGCTTGGCGTACACGCGCGTCTCCTGCCGTCCGTTGATCGAGGTCAGGACGACACCGTTGCCGTGCTCGTCGAGGAGCGCGCACGAGAACGACAGCCGGCCGCCGACGTCCTCGAACGCGTCGTAGCGCAGGAGCCCCACGCGGCGAACGCTGGCCTCGACCTGTAGCTGCTGCCGCTTGTCGATCGCGTTCAGCGTGCGGGCCGCCTTCTCGAGCCGCTCGATCCGCGCCAGGAGGACGCCGACCGTCTGGTCGGTCGGGATCGAGCTGGCGGTCTCGACCCGGCGAGCTCCGGAGCCGATCATCGAGAAGACGATCGCCAGCACCGACAGCCCGATCGCGATCAACGCGAGCAGCGTGAGCGTGCGCGTGGACAGGTCCATGGGTCCCGTCAGGTTACGTCGCGACGCTGCGTGAACGCGAGCGCCACGAGCAACGCCAACCCGGCGTAGACCACCAGGGTGACCAGCGCGGCGGTCGGGGTCGTGGGAGCCGTCCCGTCCCCGCCGTAGCCCTGATCGCTCACGTACGCCGTGGCGTTCGCGATCAGCGTCCACCGCTCGATCGACGGACGGAGGCCGCGGAGCACGCCCTCGATCAGCACGAGCTCCCCCAGCAGGATGAACACGCCGCCGGCGGTCGATCGCGTGAGCGCGGCGCCCGCGTACGCGAAGAGCCCGAAGATGACCGCCACGACACCGGTCCGCACCACGACGTCGACCGCGTCCGAGAACCACGTGGTGGAGTCGGCCGTTCCCCGCAGCGCCACGCCGAGCCTCCACATGCCGACGAACGCCGCTTCCAGGAGCAGCACGGCCAGGAGCACCACGAGCGACACGACGAGTGCGCGCACGAGGAACACGCGGACCCGGCGCGGCTCCCAGGTGAGCAGCGTGGCCATCGATCCCGCCGACCAGTCGGCGCCCACGAGGGACGCGCCGAGCACGATCGCGAGCATCACGAGGATCGGGGCCGTGCCCTGGAGGACCTCGCTCAGACCCGAGAGCCGGAGACCCTGCACCGACGTGAAGAACTCCGGACGCACGTTGTCGTCGCAGAAGGCCTCGAGGTCCGGGTAGCCCATGTCCTCCAGCTGCCCGGGCGGGATCCCGTAGTCGCCGTCGAGGCATCGCTGGAGCTCTCGCTGATACATCCGCTCGGCCCGCTGCGCATCCTCGGCGGTCGGCTGCCGCGAGTTGACCGTCGCGATCACCATCGCGACCGCGGTCCCCGCGAGGGCCGCGATCAGCAGGAAGCGGAGCAGGCGGCGGGAGGTCGCGCGCAGCAGCTCCGACCGGAAGAGTCGGATCACGCGCCGAGCCCTTCGTCCTTCGTGAGCTCCAGGAACACGGTCTCCAGGTCCACGGTGTCCGCGCGCAGCTCCGACAGGTACAGGCCCCGCTCGGCCAGGATCCGCGTGATCCGCTCGCCGTCCTCGGGCGTGGCTTCGACCTTGAGCACGTGACCGCCGACGTCCTCGGCGAGCTGCACGGGCAGACCGGCGTCGGCGAGCGCCCGCTGCGCGGCCACGTGGTCCGCGACGCGGACCACGAGGCCGCGGGCGCCGCCGGCGGCCAGGACCTCGGCGACCGGACCCGACTTCACACTGCGTCCGCGCGCCAGGATCGCCACGCGGTCCGCGGTCTGCTGGACCTCGGTGAGGATGTGGCTGGAGACGAAGACGGTGCGGCCCTCCGCGCCGAGCGACCTGATCAGCTCGCGGACCTCGACGATGCCCGCCGGGTCCAGGCCGTTCGCCGGCTCGTCCAGCACGAGGATCGCCGGGTCCTTCAGCAACGCCGCCGCGATCCCCAGCCGCTGCTTCATCCCGAGCGAGTACGTCTTCACGGGGTCCTTCGCACGGTCAGCGAGGCTCACCCGCTCCAGCGCCCGCGTGACGTCCCCACCGGAGGCGCCCGAGAGACGGGCGAGGATCTCCAGGTTGCGGCGCCCGCTGAACCGGGGGAACAACGCCGGCTGCTCCACGATCGACCCGACCCGGCCGATCACGCTCGCGAGGCCGCGGGGGACCTCCGCGCCGAGCAGGCGGACCCGGCCGGCGGAGGGTCGGACCAATCCGAGCAGGCATCGGATCGTCGTGGTCTTGCCGGCGCCGTTGGGTCCGAGGAAGCCGAAGACGCCGCCCTCGGGCACCTCCAGGTCCAGGCCGTCGACCGCGAGCGTGCGACCGCCACGGAGGCGGCGGTACTCCTTGCGGAGCCCCTCGACCTCGATCACGCCCACGCGCGAACCCTACCCGGACCGGTCCGCCCCGGCGCTGTGTCGGCGTGTTGCGTTGACGTGACGGCGTGCGGTGGAGCGCGCCCGTTCGCTTCCCCGGCACCGGCCCGGCACGCTAGCCTGCTCCCGTGCTTCCCCGAACCGACGCCGCTCCCTCCCTCACCGGCACCCTGCTCGCCGGTCGCTACGCGCTCCGTGGCTTCCTGGGGCGCGGGGGCATGGGGGAGGTCTACGAGGCGGTCGATCACCGCTTGGACCGCACGGTCGCGGTCAAGGTGCTCCGGGCCGACCTGGCCGAGGACCGGCGGTTCGTCGCACGGTTCCACCGGGAGGCCCGCACGGCCGCGCGGCTCGCACACCCGGCGATCGTCGCGGTCCACGACTTCGGCCGCGACGGCGATCGGATGTTCCTGGTGCTCGAGCACGTCCCGGGCCGAACGCTCACCGAGCTGCTCCGGCAGGACGGGCGGCCCTCGCCGGCGCAGGTCGCGCGGATCGGGGCGGCGGTGGCCGACGGGCTGGCACACGCGCACGCGCGCGGCGTGGTCCATCGCGACATGGCTCCGGGCAACGTGATGGTGCGCGACGACGGCGACGTCAAGATCCTCGACTTCGGGATCGCCCGGGCGGCGATCTCGTCGGGCCACGGTGGCTCGGTGACCGCGCACGGGACCGTGGCGTACGCCGCACCCGAGGTCCTGACGGGTGGGTCCGGCGACCAGCGCGTCGACATCTACGGCCTGGGCGCGGTCCTGTACGAGCTGCTGGCGGGCAGGCCGCCGTTCTCCGGGACGGACATCGAGCAGCGCCTGCGGGCGGGCGAGCCCGACCCGCTCCGGTCGGTCGACGCATCGGTTCCCGCAGGGCTCGAGGAGACCGTCCTGCGGTGCCTGCGGCGGGCGCCCGACGGCCGGGACCGTGACGCCGGTGCGCTGGCGGCCGAGCTCCGTCGGCTCGCGGCCTACCTCCCGACCGAGCGCCCCGAGCGATCGCCAGCCGACACCGCCACCGGCCCGATCGTCACTCCCACGGCCACCGCCCGGCTGGAGGAGCCGGACGTGACCCTGTCCCTGCCGGCCGGCCCCGTGGTCCCCGCGCGGCGCGTGCGCGGACGGCGGCGAGCGGCCCGGGCGATCGCCGTCCTCGTGAGCCTCGTGGTCCTGGGCGCCGCCGGTCTCGTCGGCGTCCCCGTCCTGTTCGCGCTCGACGATCCGATCCATCCCCGGGCGATCCCGCCGGAGGCCTTGCCCGCCCCGACGGGCCTGGTCGCGACGTCGTCGTGCGACGGCTTCCTGTCCACGGGCGTCGACCTGTCCTGGTCGTCGGTGTCCGGGGCCGACGGCTACGAGGTGCAGCGCCGGGGCGGCACGGGCACGGCGTGGGACCTCGTGACGACCGCGACGAGGGGAACGCTCGCCGTGCGCGATCCCGACCTGGGCGTGGACACGATCTACACGTACCGCGTCCGCGCGCTCGACGGTCCGATCGGGGGCGCCTGGTCGCGCCGCGTCCGGACCTCGACGCCGCTGTTCTGCTTCAGCTGACGACCGAGCCGCGGGAGCGTGGCGTCAGCCCGTGTCGATCCCGTTCCACGGCGGTACGACCACCGTTCGGCTCCCCGGCTCCCCGCCCAGGATCACCTCTCGCAGCGCCACGTCGTTCGACGGGTCGCCGTCGTACAGCAGCCCCTGCGGGTTCGCCGCAACCTCGATGTAGTAGGTCCCGTTCGGGACGTCGGTGATCGTGAAGGCCTGGCCGAAGATCCCCTGGTAGTACGTGTCGCCCCACCCCACCGGGAGGGTCTCCCGGATCCACATCGCCTCCGGTCCGCCGCACTGGCTGAACCCGAGCTCGTCGAGCCTGCGCGCCGCCCCCGGCACCAGCAGATCGATCGGATCGGTGGGCGCGAGGCAGAACGCAGCCTTCCGGCTGCGCATCACCAAGGCTTGGCTCTCGTCCAGGAGCCGGTACCGGGCGAACTGCTGGAAGTGCCAGTGCGAGTGATCGGCGTGCACCTCGAACTCGAACGTGCCGACCGGCGCCCTGCTCACCACCTCGCCATCGAGCGAGAAGTACTGGTACGCGTCCATCAGCTCCGCACCCGGCTGTCGGAAGCCCTCGACCAGGAGCGCAGCGGGACCCGCGTTCCACACGTTCGAGGCGAACGTCAGCAGGTCGTGCTCGCCGCGGGACTCCACCCCGATCGCGTACGCGGGGAGCGCAGCGAGGTCGGGGATGGTGCCGGGGTCCGGGGTCGTGTCGTCGGGGACGGCCGCGGGCGCGCGGCCCGGGGTGCCCCGGTCCCGCCGGAACGGGCAGTCGCCGCACCCGAACCCGCCGTGGACGCGACCGAGGACCGACGCGCGCGCGTCGGCCCGGTCGATCCCGAAGAGGCGTCGGAAGGCCGGCCGGATCGCGATCTCGAACCGGTACCAGCCCTTGGCTAGCCGCATCGTCAGGTTGTCCGCGAACGCGGTCGCGCTCACGGCCCACCCCTGGTCGACGCCCCAGGGCATCCCCAGCGTGAACGGGTGGTAGCCGCAGGCGTCGGGGAAGGTCGGATCCATGGGCCCGGAATCGTCGAACCGCTGCACGTCGTAGGCGTTCGGACAGAAGGTCGCGGCGCGGTGGCGCAGATGCTCACCCCGCTGGTACACGTCGATCCAGAAGAACCGGCGCAGGCCGTTCCAGCGATGGAGGAGCTCGTCGGGGATCGGCACGTCCCCGCCCGGGGACGCCCAGACCGCATGGACGTCGGGACCCAGCGGATCGCGGCGCACGCGGATGTCGAGCGAGGCTCCCTCCGCCGCCAGATGCGTCCCGAGGTCGAGGTACACACCCTCGCGCCCGTAGCTCCACAGCTCCACGACGTCGGAGGCGGCGAGCAGCCGCAGCCGCAGGTCTCCGGGTGCGGCGTTCGCGGCCGCGACGGGGACGAGGGTCAGCAGCAACGTGGCGATCGTGAGCGCCGCGACCCGAGGGTTCGCGATCCGAGCGCGTCTCATGCGAGCACCTCCAGGCGATGGGATCCGGTCGCAGTGTGACGCATCTCGGAACCGCCGTGGTTCCAGCCAGGTGCTGGAGCGGAGACCGAGGGTGGTGGGCGAGGGGGGAGTTGAACCCCCACGTCCTTTCGGACACAGGAACCTGAATCCTGCGCGTCTGCCAATTCCGCCACTCGCCCGTGG